>NC_013923.1:0-300000 GCF_000025625.1 Natrialba magadii ATCC 43099
AAAGAATTGTTCGACATCAGTTCCCCGCCCCACTTCTGCACCCCAGCGATCTTCTAAAGTAACACGAATCTCGGTTGATCTGTTTTCGAATTCTGTTCCTGCTTATCACTGTCACTCTCTTGCTATTTTGTACCCTGATCTTCCACTCTATGCGGTACTCTTGCCTATGTGGCACTCTTGCCTATACGGTGCTCTTGCCAGTGACTACTGCCCAACTCTCGCCCGTGACCAACTTTCCTTCTCCCACCTGGACTTCCACAACCCCCGTTTCTACTGCACCCACCACACCATTTCTCCCCATTTCACCGGAAACCCGGTGTGTGTGTGCGCCAACTCAACCTCATCCGTCATCCTTCGCTTCGCCCCTCCATCCCGAATCTCACTACTGTGCCACCCCATTCCTACGGCATGTCTCCTACCCGATTTGATGACTTGTACGCTACCAGACACACTAACGTGGTTCCAGGGAGTACTGACGCAACCTCCGGTGTACTGGCGTGATTCTTGGTGGCATCGTTGACGAAACGTTCAAGATGATTCACCGGAAACACGGTGTCTAAGGTATATGTCTGAGTCCGACGACCTCTTCATTCGGGAGGACCCGATCTTCGTTAACAAGGAACTCCTCGAGATCAGTCACCTCCCCGATGAGGGTCGGATCGTCGGCCGGGACGAAGAGATCGGCCAGCTCGCGAATGCCGTCAACCCCGCGATTTTCGGACAGAGTCCCAGCAACGTTCTCATCTACGGGAAGACTGGCACTGGCAAATCGCTGTGTGCGAAGTACGTTTCTAGACGCCTCGTCGATACGGCCGAAGAGGAAGGCGTCAGTGCGGTCTTCGCCTACGTTGACTGTGCACAGGACACGACCGAAACACAGGCCGTCCAGACCATTGCGAGCTCGGTCAACACCGACGAAACTGAGATCTACATTCCCGACAAAGGAATTAGCACGGCGACGTACTACAAGCGTCTCTGGCGCATTCTCAACAAGGAGTACGACGTCGCACTCATCATTCTCGACGAGATCGACAAACTCGAGGATGACGCGATTTTGATGCAACTCTCCCGCGCCGGTGAAGCGGGGAAAGTAACCGACTGTAAGATCGGCGTTATCGGTATCAGTAACAAGATCAAGTACAAAGACCGGATGGACGAGCGGGTCAAATCGAGCCTCTGTGAGCGCGAGTTCGTCTTCCCGCCGTACAACGCGAGCCAGCTGAATAACATCATGTCGGCGCGTAACGATGCGTTCCGCGACGGCGTACTCGAGGACGCGGTAATTCCACGAGCGGCCGCACTCGCAGCGCGAGAGCACGGTGACGCCCGAAAAGCGATCGACATTCTGCGGTATGCCGGCGAAATTGCACAGGCTGAAGGGGCAGCCACCGTTCGCGAGGAGTTCGTAGTTCAGGCCCGCGAACGTGCGGAAGTCGATCGGTTCCGTGAACTTATCCGCGGTTCGACGCCCCACTCTCGATACGTATTACAGGCGCTGACGGTTCTCTCACTCGAACACCGTCCTGACGGTGCATACAGCAATACGTCTGGCGAGAACGACGGCTTTCGAACGACGCGAATCTACGATATCTACGAGCAAATTTGTCGTCAGGAAGGTGCCGATACACTGTCGCTTCGTCGCGTTCGTGACCTGCTAAAAGAACATGCGTTTCTGGATATACTCGAACAGTCCCGACACAGCGGCGGGAGTGCGGAAGGAAGCTATACCGAACATACGCTTCTCGAGGATCCAGAAGTTGTCCGAGATGTGCTTGCAGATACTGTCGAGTAGGGACGGAACGGTGTTGGCTGGCGTCGACTGGTTCGGTTAGTTGGTTCCGGTTGGCACGGTCAGCTGATCTCGGCTGATCGATCACTGTCTGGTACTCTCCCAGTAGCTATACTGATCAGTGCAAGTCACGGACGACTGTGACTTGACGGCTGGTAATCGGTGAGCAGTGTGGGGGCTCGATTCGTTGCCGGTAGCAGACGATAGCAAGACGTTCCACCGGAAATCCGGTGTCTGTCCATCGTTTTGGTTCATACCGTTCTGCGGGTAACTGTTCACCGGAAACCTGGTGTGCACTGCTAGACATCGGTGACGTTTCACCGGAAATCTGGTGTCCTGACGATCACGGTCTGGTATGGGTGTTGACAGCACCACTCATATCCTGGGCGCACACCTGATTTCCGGTGAAAGCGAACGGTAATAGTTGGCTGGGATATTCTCGGCCCTATTTTCGACTTTTGATTGCGAGCGACTCGGTTCAGGTGAACCTGCTTAACCGAGTAGTTACCACGAGACTGACCCTGGATACCACGATATCGACGTTGATCGTATGAGTATGAGGGACTCACACTTCTGTGTCAGTTTCACCGGAAACATAGTGTGAGGTACTCGTGGCTACACCTCTTCACCCAACGATGAGGAGATGGGTGTTGTGCGTCCTCGTTCAGCCTGGACGTACCAGACCCATTTGAATCAACCCGAGATGGGTGCCGGGTGAACCCGTTTCCATTCGTCTGCGATCAGCTTCTGATCGTCAGGATGCCATCGTTCATTTTCACTTCGTTCGCGTCTGTCGGAATCCCGAATTCGAACTGTGTACCGTCGATAACGACGATTGCCGTTTCACCAACAGTGTCGAGCGTTGGTTCGCCAGCCACTTGCCCAAAGTCGACGGCAATGACTTGTTCATCGTCGTACTGGCGGTTCGTGATCGTAATCTCATCTTGTTCACCTGCTGCTGCCTCAAGTTCTGGTGGTGTTTCCATAGACGTTGTTCGCGGTCAGGAGCCGTAAGTACCGTGCACGAACGTGCCACCTGGGGACGTTATAGTGGGTCGCAGCCAATTCGTCACTCCCAGCATACTGGTAGACACGATTTGAAGCTGAGAAACACACGATTCAAAACTGCGAATATACGGCTCGAAACTCAGTTTTACTACAGTCCGACGATCGACACGAGTGGATCTCCCGAGAGCAGCAGGAGTACGTTGTTGATGACGAACAACGTATAGAAGGCAACTATCGCACCGATAAACTGGATATCACGCGGATGAGAGAGCACGTGCCCAATCCCCATAATGAGCAGTGCGTACAGCCCTGCTGCAAGCGGAACCCCTGGTAAGCCAAGAAATTCGAAGAACAGGACTGTCACCGGGTTCAGCTCGTTTGCATAGGGAACCACGAAAAATAACGTTGCGGCGACCATATCGATGAACCAAAGTGAAAGAAATGCGACTCGCAACGAGAGTGACTCTGGCGGATCGAAGTTTATTCGAGTGATTGTTTCAACTCTCATCTGTAGCTCTACATTGGGGCCGCCAGGAGTTACGTATTGACCTTGCCTACGCTACTGTGAGTTCTTCACACGCTCTCTACTGGCGCTTTTCTTCCCCGCCAGTTGCGACAACCAGTACTGCTTTCTCCATCTTCAATCGGGTATTACCTTCCACTGTCATGCAAGTATGGAGTTTTTCTATTGGTCTCGTTGTACCGAACCTGGAACTGGACCGAGACAGGTCATCGACGGACAAATCCTATTTCTCGCCGTTCTGTTTCCACTATATTTATTATATCTAGTTCCATACCGAATTGTATGTATGACCTAACCGGCTTCCAGCGTGACCTCCTGTACGTCGCTGCAGGACTCGAAGAACCACACGGCCTCGCGATCAAAGAGGAACTCGAGAACTACTACGAGAGCGAAATCCACCACGGCCGACTCTACCCGAACCTGGATACGCTCGTCGACAAGGGTCTCATCGAGAAGGGAACGGCTGACCGGCGAACGAACGTCTACAGCGTTACGCGCCGCGGCCGTCGCGAACTCGAAGACCGGCGCGACTGGGAGGAGCAGTACGTTTCTGACCTGGTCTGACCGGCAATCCGGTCTCAGTGTTTGCGTACGCCATCGGAAGCGATTCCTGTAGAAGACTGTCTCCTCTCTCCATTCGAAGCCTTTTCGAGAGTTGAACCACTCACGCCGCGTTCACTTCTGATGTCTGGTTCGTTGAGCACCAGTTAGTTTTCTCAGTCTAGTGGCTGTTGGCGCAGTCGCCGACCGGTGACCGGTTTATGCTGCTCGCGCGTGATTGTCTCTCTATGGACGGCACTGATCACGACCACGACCACGACAACAACGACTACCACGACAACAACGACTACCACGACAACGACGACCACAACAACGATCACGACCACAGTTCTGCTACTAACCGTAGCCAGGATACCGACCACGTTCTCGTTCCACTCGATGCAACACCACTGCTCGAAGACGTCCTCTCCTACGCGTTCGACCACCATCCTGTCACAGACGTTACCGTGCTTCACGTCGCAACCGTCCCGACAGACGCCCCACTCGAGTTCAGCGGCGATCCGTCGGCGTGGCACGACAATTCGGGTGCTGTATTCGAGCGAGCCACCGCCCTTGCAGCGGACCGTGATCGGTCGATTGAGACGACAGTTGCCTTTGGCCAGCCGGCGCGAGCGATACTCGAGTACGAACGGGACGAAGCAGTCGATGCGATCGTTCTTGGGAGCCACGGCCGTTCGCGTGTCGAGAAGTTGCTTCTCGGGAGTGTTGCGAATACTGTCTCCCGGCGTGCGTCTGTTCCGGTGACGATTGTTCGGTGACGGTTGTCCGGTGCTGAGTGCGGTGTGGTTGTCTGGTGTTGAGTGCGGTGTGGTTGTCCGGCGCTGAGTACGGTACGGTTGTCTGATAGTGGGTTTCCGGTGGCGGGTGTCCAGTAACGGTTGCGTCTGCCGGGTATCATCACTGGCAGAACGACCGTCTCACATCGACCAGTAGTCTCTCCGTACACCGATGGTGTTGTCTGTCTGCGCTATCTCGTAGTTCTGGCCTTCTGGACGCTGCTTTGTCGTGAATGCCATTGGTAACTAAGTGTCGATACGTCTGCAACACGGATACTAATGGCCGAACGGACGACAATCGGTATCCTTGCAGAACCGTTCCTCTATGAGTGGCAAGTCCGTGCTATCGACCGGGTCCAGACACAGACTGACGCGGAAATTTCGCTCGTCGTAACGAACGCCGAAAACCAAGAGTGCACCGCAGAGTCGTGGAACGACTCTCGATTCGAGGCCGCAGACGTTCAGCGGTTCGTCGACGTCCTTCGTGATGAACAGGTGTGGGCGCTGGTCCTCGCAGAACGAGCACTCGCGAGACGATTGGGTGACGAACAGCGACTCTGGCATCGCCACTCCGTCGATTCGGTCGAGCAACTCGACGCTGCAGACCACATCCAGTGTGACCCCAATCGCGACGGGAACTGGTACGAATTTCCCGACGATGTTGTCTCACGACTTGCTGACCAGTGTGACGTGCTGGTTCTTTTCGGGTTCGGCCTCCTGAAGGGCGACGTCCTCACTGCGACCGACCACGGTATTCTGAGCTTTCATCCGGCCGATATCCGCTCGTACCGCGGAATGGGGCCGCCGCCGATATTCCACGATGGCCAATCGACAGCTGGCGCAACCCTTCAACGCCTGAATGAGTCGATCGACGGCGGTGAAATCATCGCGTACGACGAGGTCGACCTCAGCGACTGTCACACCCTCTGGGACGTCTTTGACAGACTCGTTACACTCCAACTGCAGTTGCTTCCCGACGGCATCGAACGCGTCTGCGATCCGTCGTTCGAGCCAACTACCGTCCCCGACGACCAGCTCGGTGCGTTCTATCCGCGCTCGATGCGTCGCAGTCCATCGTTCGCTGGACGAGTCCTCGCGAAAAATGTTGCCGGTCGTCTGCATCGACAACTCTCGACTCGTGTGGGATTTCCCGCAGTCAAACGGGTAATACCGGCACGGCGGTGACCGATAGTCACTCGTTGGGGACTGACAGTCACTCGTCGAGATACGACCGTGCGCGCTTATCACTCACCTGTCTGAAATCCTGGTAATACTGGCCGACAGCCCTGAAATTAGCTGGCCGTTCGAGGGCAATGACTGCATCGACAGCCGGTTCGTCCGTCTCGAGTTCGTTCAGTGATCGCGGTGACCCGACCGGCACCGCCAGCGTGACATGTGCTGCTCCGGCGTCAGCTACCTGCCTGAGACATGCAATCGCCGTTGCCCCAGTCGCGACGCCGTCGTCGACGACGATCACTTGCTTTCCTGAAACTGCCGGAAAGTCGCCATTGTCCCGATACTGGACCGCTTTTTCGTGTGCAGCCTCCGCTTCGCGGGCCTGTTCACGTTCGAGATACTCGTCTGCTACCTGTAGCTGTTCGACGAGTTCCTCGTTGAGCCAGTGGCTTCCGTCGCTAGCGACGGCTCCAAGCGCCAGTTCGGGGTTACCTGGTGCACCGATCTTCGATGCGACGACAACATCGAGTGTCGCCCCCAGTTTGTCCGCGACCGGCCGTGCGACCGGGAGCGCACCGCGTGGAATCCCGAGGACGATGTCTGCTTCGACTCCTTCCGACGCGAGATATGCTCCGAGTTGCTCGCCAGCGTCCGTTCTATCGGTAAACATCCCTCTTCCTCTTCCATCGTCTACGTGCTCACACTGGTTGTATGTGTCTATCACTATTTGCGTCAGTAACAGCCAGTGATACTGAAATGCTCCTCTTCGACACGTTCAGTACCACCCCTCACCGTCCCCACCGGCGTCATTATCTTTCTCACTCGCTGCTGGCTCTGCTGACTCTACGGGCTCTGCTGGCTCTACGGACTCTGCTAACTCCGCAGACTCCGTTTCTGCAAGTACCCACTCGAGTGCGTCTATTTTCCCGTCGATAAGCTTCGTTCGGGGGTCGTAGTAGTCACATGATTCTCTCGTTCGACGCAGCGCAGTCAGTCGGTCGCGGATCTCCTCGTGTGCGTGCATTGTATCACGGATGCACCACAGCGGGGTGTATAAACCATTCACAGGGTGGAAGCAGTAGGCATGAATAACACCGAGACTATAGTAGCCACTGATTTCTAGTGACTCCGTTCGATTTCGGTGGTTCCTGTCGTTGTGGTTGTTACTCGCTTCTCGTTTTTGTTGCGACGCTGCGCCTGTCGCTCCCAATCTGTCGCTGTTAATCTACGACAAACTTGCGTCAGCCAGCGTTGGTTCTCGAGCCGAGTGCGTGCTGTTTCCGACGGCAACTGCGGAGCAAACCGATGGAATTGGCGTGTGGATTGGTCCGGTCTGGTACGTTGCCGCCAACTCGTAGAGTGTCGCACAGCCACTCATACGTGTCAGTATGGCAGCGTGCGGATCTGTTGAAATCGGTGTCGAAGACGTAGCATACCACTGCAGTATGACGATATACCGATGCAGCATGATGACATACCACTGGTGCATGACGACCTCGTTTGTTTCACGCCGGAAGCGGTGATCTTTCGCCCACTATCCTTGCCGCTGGATTACCCACTGAGTCACCGGGCTGCAGTACTACTGAATCGCTGCCAGGATCGCTTTCAATTCGTCTTTCCGGAACGATGACGGTGCGTTCTCCGGATGAGCCTGCTCTACAGCACCGATCTTCCACAGAATCCCTGCCCTCATTTCTGCTTTTGGAGGCAGACGCCCGGTCGTCTCGATTTCATACCCCACTGCATCACAAACTGCGGCGAGGTCCTCTTTCGTGAACGTTGCCGCCCGCTCACGCTCAAACCGATCGACCGCTATCCTGATTTCATTTCGAAGTTCAGTGACGGTTTGTGCCATAGGTGCAATGACACACACGGGCACTGTCTTTGTTCCGGTCAGAAACTCATGATCGGTGGGTGCTTCGGAACCAAAGCGAACCCTCAGTCGTTGCTCACTGAGTATAGTAGCCACTGCAAGTCACTGCACACCTGATCGCCAGCCTGCTCGGCGATCAGTGTGTCAATAGTTGCAGTTGTTACTATAGTAGGATACCCAGTTCCCGCTGTGACAGTGATGACTCGGGATAGAACAGGACAAGACAGGGCGAGACAGGGTGAGGAAGAGCAGGGTGAGACAGGGTGAGGAAGAACAGGGTGAGACAGGGCGAGGAAGAACAGGGTGAGACAGGGCAAGACAGAACAGGCTCCCCCCAAAGCGGCGGTCAATTTCGCAGATGCCGTCACGAACAGCGTGCTGAATACACGGGTTGTACTCCGCACTCGCGTAGCCAGACCACAACCAGCATTACGATAGTTGCCAGTCTCCGGTGACACCTGCCGTCCTCGGTGACTGCTCTCGGTTCGTCGGTGGATTTGGACCGACGACAACCGATCGAATGACAGCCTCGCAAGTACCGAGACACGCATCCATCCGCGATCGTGTGGGATTTCTGGTAGCCGTGACGAGTGAACTCCTTCCCAGAGGCGTACGCAACCCGGGGACAGTCTCACCTGTCGACAGCAGCTGTCACCGGGCCGGTCTATCCGGTCGTTTTTGTATCGATGTCAGTGTCAGTATCCATGTCAGTATCAGTGTCAGTATCAGTATCCGTGTCAATATCCGCACCTGTGTCTGTCTTACTCCCCGTCTTTGCCTCACTCCCTCTCTCCATCCCTCCCCCCTCACCAGGAATCTCCGCATCCTCCATCAGAAGTACACGTCGCTCGGTGTACTCGAGTCCGTTTTTGCGCTGGCGGGTTCGTTTGATTGCGAGTCGATTCTTCGAGAGATCGAGCAAGGCGTCGATCGTTCTGGAGACGAGTTTCTTCGCGTAGCTCTCGCTGATGCCTGTCTCCTGTCTGCGGATCCAGTGTTTCATCTCGCTTGCAGTGACGTATTCGCGAACGCCGGCACAGCCGTTCTCCCAGGGATTGTCGCCAACGCCTGGATCAGTCCGTGCTTTCCAGAGCCGCGCCGCAAGTCGAGATGGTAGGGACGAGACCGTTGCATGGAGCATATCGTCGTCCATGGTTGCAAGTTGCTGAATCGGCAGGAGATCACCGTGTGCGAGCGCGACGTTACCGCCACGCCCGAGTGGGTCATCGCTCTCGGGGAGTCGGAAGTACCGCCTGCCGTCGTCTTTGCGGATGCGCTCGAGACGGCCATCGGCGACGTCGACCTCGGTTTCGTCGACGTGTGTTTCGAGTAGATGGGCACCCTTCTCGAGTTCGCGGGCCTGGAGTTCGGTGACGCGCTCTTTGTTCGCGGTGAGTTTCTTTGCGTAGGCGTCCAGTCGCGCTTCGACCGGGGACTGTGCGTCTTCGAGGTTGTCGATGCGAGTGCGGAGCTGGTCGTTTGTCGTCTGTGCTCGGTCGAGTGCAGTCTCGAGTTGTTCGAGTCGAGTGTCTCGGTACTCGAGTTCACTTTCGAGGGCGGTCACCCGCTCGCGCAGGGTTTCGAGTTCGGCAGTCAGTGCTTGCAGTGTGCTCGGGTCGGGGTGCTGGGATTGTGTACTCATGTCTGGTGTGGGGTGGGATGTGTCGTTGGTCGGTGGTGTGTCGTGGGTCGGTGCTGTGTCGCTGAGACCTGGGTGTGATCGGTCGGTGCGACTGGGGCGGACACCGGTCGGCGAAAAGGGTAGTTGAGTCTGCAGGGGAGTGTTGGTACTGGCGGTGCCACTGCGGTTTGACGGTGCCACTGCAGTTTGGGGTGCCACTGCAGCTTGGCGGTGTCACTGCGGGTTTGGTCGGTGCTGGTCCGGCAGTGGTCGCGGTGGCGATGGTTATGATGATTTTGTGGTTTCGATCACCCATCGCGCTCGTGTCGGCCACCGTCAGCCAGCATCGCGTGTCGCCCATCGGGTGTAGCGTGTCGGTCGGCCGGCCCAGTGTGCCGTTCGTCCGGCCCGGTGTGTCGTTGGTCCGGTGCAGCCGAACGCGTCGGGCGGTAGGCACAGCGCTGACCGGGGTAGTACCGCTGGGCGAGGACCTTCGCAGCGTTGCAATCGGCGTAGACGCCGCCGACGTAACAGTCCGGGTTCGGACAGCAGACTGTCTGGCTTCGCACCCGCTCGCCGATGACGCCGCAGGCGTGACACTCCAGCGAGGAGTACGGCTCTGGGACCGCCGCGACCTCGAGTCGGTACTCGGCGGCCACGGTGCGGAGCCGGCGGTGGGCCGCCGGGAGTAGCCACGCAGTCCCGCGGTGTGCGTTGGGGTCGGTCAGCCACGCCCAGAGGTCGGGTTCGTGGTTGCTATCCTCGGTGACCAGGACGGGGTCGTCGTAGGCGGTTGCGTACTCGCAAATCGTCCGTGCGGCGTCGTCGATCTCGGCGCGGATCGCGGCGTGGTGCTGTGTGACTGCCGAGCGGATGGTGTCTCGATCGGTGTCGCTGGCAAGGTGGGCGGCGGTCTGTGCGCGGAGCTCGTCGAGGTGGGCACAGACAGCGTCGCCGCTGATCACGTACGCGCCGGTCCAATCTGGCATCGTCACCGGACAGGCGGTGTAGAGGTTGTGTTCGCCGATATCGACGCCGATCGCGGTGGGCTCACTACGCATCGCGACCACCGTCCGTCGGCTCGAAGAGGGTTGCGTCGTCGCCCGCGACGTGGATCGCGTCGTAGTGGGTGGCTGGGTCGCGGGTGGGTGTTGCTGCGGGGAACTCTACTGATCGGCGGGTAGCGGGTGCGTCTGCGCTGTTCTCGTGGCCTGTCTGCTGGCCAGCTATACCATCGTCTAGTGGGCAATGTTCATTGCCCCTCGAGCGTTCATTTCGCATGGTCGGAACCTCGTGCAGAGGATGACCCGACCCCGGCGTGTCTCCAGCACGCTGGACCTTTGTGGCCCAGAAAGGTCAGGTCAACAATCACTTATCTTCGACTGCTAATATATCTTACTGACGAGTCGTCAGTGACTGGTTGCTTTATACAACTGGGTGAAGGCTAGTAGTCAGAACACACCAACAACCAGTGGTTGTATGTCTATTGCTTCCAATTTCTTGAATGAGATGCGCCAGGAAGCAGAGTGGATGGTTCCGTCGGACAACAAAATTCTCGAACTCATCCGTGAGTATGGGAACTTGACTCCCACAGCAATCGAAGATCTCGGTGGCCCAAGTGCTGGTCATGCTCGAAACCGGTGTCCCGTGCTTGCCAAGTATGGACTACTCGAGCGAATCTCTCGTGGTCTCTACGGAATTACTGCGGAGGGGGAAGCCTACCTCAACGAAGAACTCGACGCAAGTGAACTCGAGTCGGTTGAAGAATCTGAGTAGAATCTCTTTTCAGAACGTAGCTACCGGCTGGTGAACACAGCCTCTATTTTTCCAGCCTTTAACACAACAATATAATGCACAGTTAGTGCAAAAGGTGGGCTGAAGGGTTGTTCTGAGGACCTTGCGCACTGGTTTCAGTTATGCACACGATTAGCCCGCGTTCGTGTGCATATTCAGGAAACCGATTTTGTCGACATGCAACCTCTGGGGGAAGATAGCGGTAGAAAGTAGATAGAGTATTCGCACCCACTGGGTTTTTATTGAAAGAGTAGAAGTTGTACACATGAAGGATCATATAGCGCCAGAAGTGAATAAAGACGGGTTTCACTGTCCTCACTGTGGGATATATGCTTTACAACTTTGGGACAATCTCTCTACACAGAAAGGGTCGGGAGGTGCTGGACGAACACGCATACTAGATGGAAAAATTGGATATTGTACCCAATGTAAGGATTATACTCTCTGGGTGGGTGAGCAAATGGTATACCCCTCTGCATCTTCGGCACCAAAACCAAGTGAAGATATGCCGGAAGACGTCAAACAGGATTTCAATGAAGCAAGACAGATTGTCGATGATTCTCCCAAGGCAGCAGCAGCCCTTCTTCGACTTGCTATGGAGAAATTGACACAGGATCTCACTGGCAAAGAGGGTCAAAGTTTATATCAAAATATTGGCGACTTGGTTGATGATGGACAGATTGATGAACGTGTCCAGCAGGCATTGGATTCGGTGCGTGTAACAGGAAACGACTACGTCCATGCAGGAGAGATCTATAATCCAGATGATCGGGAGGTAGCTCTTCGATTATTTGAACTCGTGAATATCATTGTCGAGCTTACAATAACTCGGGAAAAGCTGATTGAAGAAGCTTATTCAGATATACCAGAAAATAAGAAAAAGGGTATTGAACAACGAGATAATTAGCCGGTTCAGACACTATTGTAATCGCAATCGGCCAAACCAAGCGTTAGACGGCCGAATTTCTGCCGAGGAACTGCTCAACTAGACAGTACCGTTTCTACAGGCTTTCCAGTAATGATTAACCTCTGTTTCATGTGCTTCAACTGGAGATCCGCTGTGCGGAGGTGGGCGGGGGCGCTGTAATTTTTTGGCTCTGTCCCCTTGGGGACAGTGCGGAGGCGGAACGGTTGGTTTAGAACTTTGTCCATAGCTACAGTCTCCGTCCTAACAGTGCATTCCTTTTCTCAACTCGAGTACCCGGAGCACCTCTAGAAGAGCGAGCCCATGCCGAGTCGCAATTATGCCTGCCAGATCGCGTGCGTGCTCCTCTCAATCTTCGCTATCACAAGCCTTCTCAAGACTATGGGCAGATTCGAACAGCGCATATGCGATCAAAAGGTCATATTCAGGCTGACTTGACTACTCAAAAATAGGACTGAGGGTTATTTGCACTATCCCATGGTTGGTGGTAACATGCCACTTGGAACAAAACCACGACGGGCAATTCTAGCGGCTCTAGGTAGTGTTGCGGCAGGCACTACAGTGGCGCAGGCGCATGAGCACCACGAGGAATTTGATCGTCCACGAACTATAGAAGAGAACGGTATTGAATTTACGAAATGGGACTGCTCGCGAGTTATTATTGAAGACCACACCGGGCGAGCAGACTTCGTCAATATTCTTGTAGCCTATTTCGGTCTGGAAATGCTATCTGAACCTGATGACGAACCCCAGCGCCTCGCTTATGACCTTTCGACTGGCCATGTCTTGCCAGAACTCGATGGAAGGCTAGATATTAATGTTAATGACTACACAGACGAGGTTCAGCCCGAATATGGGTCAATAGTGATCAGTACTGTAGGTGTATACAACACAGACCGTGATGAGCAAATGGCTCTGATTTCGTGGCCTATCGACGAATGGGAATGCGATTATGTAATGCAACACGAAGTTGAATAGGACAGGTGGTACCTTGTTTGGAGACGAGTCCCCAGAGTAAGCAATTCAGTTCCCGACCCCTGAAACCACCGTCACCGGCCGGTCACTATCCAGAAGCACCGCCTGCGTCACACTCCCGAAAATCACCTTCCCGACCGGCGACTGCTTGCGCGATCCGAGCACTAACTCGTCAGCCCCCACCTGCTCCGCCACGTCCAGAATCGCCGGCGGCGGATTCCCAGTCGCGCTATGGACCCGCGTGTCGACGCCTGCATCGCGAAGTGACTCGAGTGCCGTCGAAACCGTGTCCGGCAACTGGTCGACGTCCTCGTAGTCGAATTTAATCTCGCCGATCTGGATCTCGCTGTCGGCGAACTCGAGTTCCTTGCGGACGTAGAGTACGTGTACGGCGATTTCGTCTGGAACGCCGGGGCGGGATAGTATGGCGTCGAGTTGGGCCTGGACTCGCGCTTCGGTTTCGTCGACGGGGAGCAAGAGGGTGTACATACTGTTGCTGATGGACGCCTGGCATATCAATTTCCGTGCTCGGTGCTAGTTTGGCGAGTATTGTATCGCGTTGTTAGTGGCTGTGGTTGTGGTCATGGTCGTGGTTGCGTTCCTCGTCGTGCCCATGCCCGTGATCGTGGCCGTGTCCATGCTGGCGTTGGTGACCCTCCCCATCAGGCCCTCGCCGAACAAACTGCCCGGAAAACGCGCGATCGACGACCTCCGACAGCGCGGGGTGGACGTGCACTGACTCTCGAATGTCCCAGACTGTTCCGGTGCCTGCTGTCATCGCGACCACGACCTCCTCGATGAGCGTCGGCGCATCGGGGCCGACGATGTGACAGCCGAGAATCTCGCCGCTCGGCTCGATGAGGACTTTGACGACCCCCTCGGCGTGCATCGCCTGTCCGCGCGCCGTGTCCTCGTACTGGTACGTCGCTGTTGCATACGGCCGTTCTGCCTCGCGTACGTCCTGTTCTCGCAACCCGACGCCGGCAACTTCCGGGGAACTGAACACCGCAAACGGCATCGCCGTGTAGTCGATCGGCTCCAACTCGTCTCCGAACAGATTTCGTGCGACGGTTCGCGCCTCGTGGTTCGCGTTGTGTTTCAGCAGGTACTCGCCGACGATATCCCCGAGCGCCCAGATCCCGTCTGCCGTCGTCCGGAGGTACTCGTCGGTTGCGACGAACCCTCGCTCATCGGTTTCGACACCTGTCGCGTCCAGATTCAGCGTATCCGTGTTTGGCTGGCGTCCCGCTGCGACGAGAAGCGTGTCACCGCTCACCGTGAGCGACTCCCGCTCGTCAGGATTGCCCCACGCGGGCGGGTACGGTCGCGCGTTGACAGTTATCTCATCCCCGGACTGCCCCTCTCCGGACTGCGAGACACCGACCGCCTCGTAGCCCGTATACACGTCGAACCGATCGGCGTACCGGTCGGTGAACGACGCGCCAACCTCCTCGTCTGCCTGGGGGAGCAACTGCGGCCGTCGGCCGATGATCGAGACGTCGCTCCCGAACGTCCCGAAGAAGTGTGCCAGTTCGGCCGCGATGTAGCCACCACCCACGATGACCAGGTCGTCCGGCGGCGTCTCGAGTTGCAACGCTTCTGTGCTGGTCAGATAGTCCACGTCGTCGATTCCCTCGAGAGACGGAATCGCTGGCCGCGTCCCCGCTGCGATAAGGACGGTTTCCCCGCGAACTCGCGCCCCACTGTCGGGGCCGCTGACGAGTTCCACCGTTCGGTCGTCGACGAAGCGCCCCTCGCCCTCGAGAAGGGTGTGCTGACTCGAGGATCGAATCCCGTGCTCGATCGAGTCGGCGCTCCCCGAAACGTCGTCGTTCACGTCGCGAACGATTTCGGCGAACTCGACGTCGGTGACGGCTGCATGGATGCCGAATTCGTCGGCACGCTCGATGGTGGTCATCACGTCGGCGTGATACAGGAGCTTCTTCGAAGGAATGCAGCCCCGATTGAGGCAGGTGCCACCGAGCGGTCCCTTTTCGACGACGGCAACCGAGTGGCCGCGATTTGCTGCGACGCTCGCGACGTCGAGACCGGATCCGGAGCCGATGACGAGAAAGTCGACCGTCTGTGGTTCTGATTCTGCCGACGACGCTGCCTCCGACCTCGACGTTGACTCTGCTTCCGATTCAGTTTCGGCTCCGGTATCCGTTCGCATACGACCTGGACACCGCCCAGTCAAATCAAACTCACAGGGTCTGTTGAGACCCTCGGTCACTGATACGAAGCGCGTGCTGAATATAGAGGATAGATTTATCGCCAGTCTCCGTGCGAGCGAAGCGAGCGCGGTTCCCGGACGGCGAGGCCGAGGGCCGAGCCGTCCGCCTTTTTCAGCGAACTTTTTGCGCCCTGTATGCAGTACGAACTCGCAAACGTGTCACCGTAGGGGAGTTCAGCAGGACCCACTCACAGGCACTCGAGTACCTGGCTGTCGAACTGCCGTGGTGCAAGATGCTGGGGTGCCGGGATACCTCGAGACGAGTCCCGATCAGTTCGCAGCGCAGTTGTTCGGCCCGAGCTCGAGTTCCTCGACGTCACCGCCAGGCTGTTCCTTGCCCCAGTTGATCTGCTTGATCTCGTTGTAGTTCGCCGGTTCGTCGGCCAGACTGTCGACGATCGTCTCGACGAACGCGTCCTCGTCGCCGGCTTCGACGTAACTCAGGAGTTCGTTCGTCGTCTCCGCTTGCAACTCACCGAGGTCGGTCGCAAGTGGCCTGATCGACTCGTCGCTGAAGTGGCCGGGCAACACGACTCGCTCGTCGTCGAGTTCCGTCACGCGCTCTAAGCTGTCGAACAACTGGCTCGCGGCCGTTCGGACGGCATCCTCTGCACTGTCCTCGAGGTCCGGCCGGCCGACGCTGCGGAGGAACAGCGTGTCGCCGCTGAGCAGAGCGTCGCCGAACTCGAAGGAGACACTGCCTGGCGTGTGCCCCGGCGTGTAGATCACGTCCAGATCACGTCCACCGACGGCAATTGACTCCCCATCCACGAGCTCTGTGACTCTGCCGAGTTCGCCCGCGTCATCCTCGTGGAGATAGTACGGGACATCGAGTTCGCCGGCGAGCTGTCGCGCACCCGAGACGTGGTCGGCGTGGGCGTGTGTATCCGCAATGCCAACAATCTCTAGCTCGCGCTCGTCGGCGACGTGCAGATACTCGTCGATGTACTGGCTCGGATCGACAACGACGGCTTCCCCGTCATCGTGAACGAGATACGACACACAGCCCGTCCCTGGGCGAACGATCTGGACAACGCCGTCGACACTCTCGACCTCGTACTGACGATGGACGCGACCCCAGCCGTTCATCCCGTCCGCGACCGACTTCGCGTCGAAGCCATGCGTCCGGAGGAACTCTGCTGCACGGGCCGACGTCACGCCAGCGATACACATGACTGCAATCTCAGTCTCCGCCGGCAACTCGTCTATGTGTGACTCGAGTGTCGAGTAATCGTACTCGAGTAACTCGTCGTAGATCGGGATGTTCATGCTTTCGCCGATCTGCCACTCGTCGTACTCCGATTCGGACCTGACGTCGAGGACGAACAGGTCCGCTGACTCGTCGTGCTGGAGGCGCCGAGAGACATCGATCGGATCGATGGTGGTATTGCTCATTCATCCCAATATAAAACGGAGGCCGCTATTAAGTATACTGGTCGGATATCCTACCAGTCTGCAGTGATGACTCTCATACCATTGGAACAAGCATTGTCGTCGCCGTTCAGCAGCGACGCAACTTTCGTCCGGGTATTCCAGTCGATATCC
The DNA here is from genome assembly GCF_000025625.1 of Natrialba magadii ATCC 43099. Lineage (NCBI taxonomy): Archaea > Methanobacteriati > Methanobacteriota > Halobacteria > Halobacteriales > Natrialbaceae > Natrialba > Natrialba magadii. The sequence continues at coordinate 16,800 of NC_013923.1, forward strand.
GCGACAGAGAGAAATCCGCTTCGTTGTCAAACACTTGAACGACCATCCAGGGTAGCGGCTGGGGCTGTCGGTGTTTCGGTTGCGGCTAGCTCTGGGCTGGTACGTCGGCGCTCGTTTCGTTGTACTTGTCTTCGAACTCCTGGATGAGCTGCCCCATCTTGGCGTACCAGTCGTTCAACATCCGCTGCATGTCGTTTGCGATCTGGTTCGGGTCGGTCGGATAGTAGACGTGGTAGTAGCCGCCCTGGTCGTAGTTGATCTGCTCTTTCTGGATGAAGCCGCTCTGGAGCAGGCGCTGGATCGAGCGGTAGGCTGTCGATCGCTCGCGGTCGACGCGCTCTGCGACCTCGTCGATCGTGAGCGGTTCATCGCTCTGGACCATCGCGCGGAAACACTCCTTGTCTAGTTGCTTTAGCCCGTGAATACACTCGAGCAGCCCTTCACACTGCATATCCTGTTGGAGTTGTTCAGATAGTGACTCAGGCATGTTGGTATCCAATTCTACGACTCGTACCCGTATAAGGGTTGTGTGAATATTGTGCAATCTCGATTTGACGGGATCGACGCCATCACGATCTCGTTGACGTTGCCGTTCGTGTTCGCGTTCCCGTTGACATTCGCATTCGTCCAGATCACACTGGACGTCTCGCGGTTGGCTTCGGTTTCACCCAGATGCGGTGAGTGCTCTGTCCCTCACCGGCTCGTTCTGGAAGCACTCGAGATCGGTGAGCAACTACTACGTGACGGAACGTCAGACCTCGCTTGACTCGTGTGCGGGGCCTGCTCGCGGTTCAGGTTCTTCCTCACCGATTTGAGACGATTTTCGCCATTTCTCTCAGCATCTGAGAGAACCATAGGATATTATAATACACGATAGCTAATAATTGTCTTGGTATGGCACACCAACGACAGACACGCCGGCGGGTACTACGGGGAATCACAGCAACGGGCCTGACGCTCGGGATGATCGGGACTGGCAGCGCACAGTCGTCGTCGACGTACGTCGTCACCGGGGGTGGGCGGACGCGCCTCGAGAACGCAGGCGCGACGATCAGGCGAGAACTCGCGAACGGATCCGTCTTCATCGTCTCGGCCGAGGATGGCGCTGCGGACGACCTGCGCTCCGTTTCGGGCGTCAGTGGGGTCACGGAGAACTTCGAGGTCGAACACGATGGGCCGATTTCAGAGGTGGAGCCACAGACGACCGACGACGCCGAATTCACCGAGAAGCAGTGGGACAAGGAGATTACGGATACGTTCGAAGCCCACGACTACGCAACCGGTGAGGGGACGCGAATCGTCATCGCAGATACCGGCGTCGACGGCACGCATCCGGATCTGGAAGCGAACTTTAACGAGGAGTTGAGCGTCTCGTTCGTCGACGGCGGCGAAAAAGATGAACACATCGGCGACTCCGGCGACCACGGCACCCACGTTGCTGGCACCGCGGCCGCAACCGGTGCAGAAGGGATTACCGGAACCGCACCTGACGCCGAACTCGTCTCCGTTCGTGTCCTCGGTCCAGATAGTAGCTCCTTCGCGGACATCCTCGCCGCAGCCGACTACACCGCCGAGATCGGTGCAGACGTCGCGAACTACAGCCTCGGTGCGGGTCCGTTCCCACCCGAGGCCAACAGCGACGGTACTCGAGTCGCCGTCCAGAAGGTGATGCAAGATGTCGCCCGTCGTGGGACGGTGTCGACAGTCTCTGCAGGCAATGCCGAGACCGATCTTCAGCGGGGTGGCCTGTTCTATCTGCCGGGGACCGTCCAGGGAGTGATGACGGTTTCGGCGAGCGGTCCGGGGGACAACCTTTCGTTCTACTCGAACTACGGGACGAGTGAGATCGAGGTCGGCGCACCCGGTGGTGGCCGGGGGACACTCGAGGAAACTGTCACCCCCGACGATCTCGTCTTCTCGACCGAACCAGACGGGACCTACGGCTGGAAGGCCGGCACGTCGATGGCTGCCCCGCAGGTTGCGGGACTCGTTGGACTCGTGCGTGAACTCGAGCCTGATGCACACGCGAACCAGGTCGAGAACGCGATCGCACACGGTGCGGAACTCGTTCCGGGACGCAGCAGCCCCGAGTTCGGCGCTGGTCGAATCAACGCGCTGAACACCGTCAGCAACCTGTAGACAGCGCTGGAGCAGCGATTACGGGTTTCTTTTTCCCTCTTCCCTCTTCCCTCTTCCATCTGCTCTCCTCTCTTCGTTCTTTGGTTGACCAGTGACCACTGACAGTGCCCTGTAATCACCGACTGTCGACTATCGATCGTCCGTCCAGCCACTGTGGCCACGCAGAACGATCTTGCCTGCCAGACACGTCCGCTATGTCTCCGTCTTCTACTTCTACTTCTACATCTACGTCTCCAGCACGCGCGAAACTCACTCGAGTTCGTACTGTGCAACTTCCGTCGAGCCACACGTTGGACACGTCGTCACGTCGTCTTCGATCGAGACGCCGCAGTGTCGACATTCGTAGAGTGTCTCCTCTTCTCGAACGGCAGAGACCAATTGGCCAAGGTATGTAGAGAGCATGCGGGCGGGTAGTACCTTCGTCTACCAGCGTAATCGGTATATATCCCACCCAAGTGGAGTGAAACTGAAAATCTGCCATAGCGGCTTTCAGAAGCCAATATGCTACGCAACGCGAGCAAACATCATACGGTTGCTATAATGGGGAATATGACTCTCAGTCAATCACTACTGTCAAGATGACGTGTAATTTCATTGTGTCTCGGATGTCGCCGTTCCGGGCATCCAGAACGTCAGTGCGATCACCACCGCCATGATCACGGCGAGCGCAATATAGCCCTGATCGAAGTAGCCGTAGTCGCCAATCACGCCGAAGATCACGGGCCCTGTGGCGGCGAGCGACGCGGATACCGTTCGGACGACGCCGAGTCCGGAACCCTGCATCTCTTTGGAGAACGAGTCTGCGAGATACGACTGGGTGACCGCCCCGGTTCCAAGCATTGTGCTGATCAATGCCGTGATCACAACGAGCAGCCAGACGCTATCGACGAACGGCAACAGGAGGAATCCAGCCACGGCTGGCGTCAGGATACTGATCAGCGCGATTCGCATGCCGATGCGGTCGTACGCGGCACCGGCTGCGGGTTTGACGAGTACGCCGACTGCGAAGAAGAAGCCAAACAACACGCTCGCTGTCGTTGGCGACAGATCTTTGATCCTCGTCAGGTAGGTCGGATAGAACGCGGTGAACGACTGCCAGATGAACATATAGAGGAACAGAATGCCCGTCATAAGCCCCATCGCTGGCCGTCGAAGCTCCGCAAAGACACTGAGGAGATCGCTGAGCGACTGGGTACTCGAGTCGCCGTCAGAAGCAGCGTCGGAATCGGATCGAGCAGCTGTCTCGGCCGCTTCCTGTTCTTCTTTCAATCGCCGCGAGCGTGCTGACTTCGTGGACGAGGTGGCGACGACAGCGAGACCGGCGAGGAGGAGTAGCGGTGCAACGAATCCGAGTCCCGCTTGCCACGCGATGGCTGCGGCGAGCAGCGTTGCAATCGGTGGCAGGACTGTCTGCCCGATATCGCCCGTTGCCATGGTGACACCGAGGGCGCTTCCGAGTCGTCCTGGGTAGAGATTCGAGAGGAACGTGATCCTCGCAATCGGGTACAGCGAGTGGCCGAGTCCCCAGAGAGCTGTCGCGACAAACAGAACGAGTGCCGACGACGAGGTAACGATGATGCCGAGCGAAAGCGCGACGATGGCCGCCCCGACTGCCATGAGTTTTCGCTCGCTGTACCGGTCGGCAAGCATGCCACCCGGGAGCTGTCCAATCGCTGCAAAGAACCACAGCACCGTCACCAGGAGTCCGGAGACTGCGAGACTCAGTCCGTATGCCGTTTCGAGATGGGGAATGATGACGGGATAGATCATCCGCGTTCCGTTCAACAATCCCCAGCCAACGGCAACCGCGACGAGCGAAATTCCCTTTCCGCCGCCCCAGAGTCCAGAAACTTCCTGTCTCAGTAGTAGGAGAAACGTCATCAAGAGCAGTCCGTACTGAACGATTCGGCTGTCCACCCATAGTTGCTGGTTTTGCTTCTCATCTTACCGCTTTCGTGCGTTTGGACGCAACGCTTTCGCGAATCCGTACCGTCCTTCCCTGTCCTTTCGCTCTCTCACCTCGTTCCAGTCACGACCTGTCGCAGTCGACGACTCAACGCCGCTGGTCGCCGCACTGGACTGTGGGTTCGGAACGCAGGCGGGGGTCAGGATGGCCGACCCCAAAATCGCGTGAGCGAAGTTCGAGGCGCTCGTCGAGGGTGCCAAGATCGCGACCGAGCGTGTCTACTGACGTCACTGCCCTGTTCGACGCCTCCGCTCTTTTCGATAGACGTGCGCGTACAGAAACTGACGCTATCTGGCCTTCTCAGCGTCCGATCGTTCCCTGTCGCGTGATCGGGGCATCGGGATTGATAACGAACGCGACAAGCAGCGACGCCTCCTGTGCAGTAACCGTGGCGTCGGTTTCGTGGACGAGGAGTCCGCTCTCGGCTGTCTCGAACGTCGTGTCTGCGACGGTGACAGCGCCGTCGAAGACGTAGAAGTACGTATCCCAGCCAGGCCGTGCGGGGAGCGCCACGCTCGCGTCTTCGTCCAGATAGCTATCGTAGAAGTGTACGTCGTTGCGGACGGTGAGTGGTGCGCCAGTGTCCGTCCCGTGAGTGGCCGTCTGGTCGGTGTCCGTCTCATCGTTCTCTGTCCCGTCGGCGTTTGCCCCGTCAGTGTCTATCTCGTCGGTAACAGCAGTCCCATCACCGTCAGCCGGTTCGAAGAGATGTCGCCACTCGTTGGCTACCGGTTCGGGAATCGGCTCGTGTTGAATCGTCGCCGGCAACTCGAGACTGTGCGGCCGCACGAAAATCTGGAGCATCCGAAGCGGTGGGTCGTCCGCGAGCGTTCGCTCCTCGTGCCAGAACGACTGCCCCGCTCCCATCACCATCAGGTGGTCCGAGTCGGTGACGAGTTCGTTCCCCTCCTGGTCGTCGTGGCGCATCACTCCGTCAGGAATCCACGAGATAATCTCCTCGTTGCGGTGCTGATGCATCGGAATCAGCGTGTCGGGATCCATGTACGACTCGACAACCGTCGCGAGCGGGCCGTAGCCGTGGTCCTCGTGGGACGGCCGATTCCGTCCGGGGAAGTTAAAGTGTGTGCGGAAGTTCCCCTGCTCCTGCGAGACGGTCGTTCGCGAGGCCTTGTAGAGTTCCGTTGACTCGAGTGTCACTACTCGCTCTTTGCAAGAGCGACGTATACTCCTGACGCCGAGTGCTGTCTCGCGTCCTCCGCTCTCCGTACTCCGTACTCCGTACTCGAGTCCCGAGTCCCCTGGACTCCGCCACACGTCTGTTCACGTCTTGTCGGCAGCCCTCTTCGGATACCCACTCGGTGTTCACAGACCACCGATGCAATCGTTTCTATCGCTTTCGTCCCGGTTGTTGCTGTGCAGGCCCTGTTTCTGCACGCGACACGAACGATTCTCCACTCACAACACTGCTCGCTTAGTTGCGTCGCTCAGTTGCGTCGCTCAACCGTGAACGACTCGAGCTGGTCGTTCAGTTCGGCTGCAGTGTCGGAGAGCGAGCGGGCGGAGCCGGCGATTGCTGAAATCGTCGCGGTTTGCTCCTCAGCGGCTGCCGCAACGCTGCTGGTCTCTCTGAGCGTTCGCTCGCTTTGCTCGGTTGCGTCGTCGACCATCGCGACGACCTGCTGGCTGGTGTGGGACTGTTCGTCGGTTGCGCTGTTTATCGATTGTACACCGTCGTTTGCGTTCTGGACGCTGTCGGCGATGTCTTCGAGGATTTCGAGGCTTTCCTCGATCGTTTCTGCGCCGTCGGCGACTTCCTGTTGCATCGTCTGGATCTCGCGGACGGCGTCCTGTGCCGAGTTTTGTACGTCAGTGACGATTTCGTCGACCTCCTCGGTTGCGTTTCCAGTTTCGGCAGACAGCGACTTCACCTCTTGGGCGACGACGGCGAATCGCTTTCCGTCGTCGTTTGCGCGTGCTGCTTCGATCGACGCGTTAACTGCGAGCAGGTTCGTTTCCTCCGCAATCTCGTCGATGAGCGTCACAATTTCTGTGACTTCGGTGAGTTCTTCGTCCAGGGTCTCGATCCGTTCGCCAATCGTCTTCGTCTGCTGTTCGATTCGATCGAGTGCCTCGATTGCATCGCTCGCCGTTTCGCGTCCCGACCGGGCGTTCGTCGCTGCCTGTTCGGACAGGTCTGCGACGCCGTCTGCCGTCGAGGCAATCTCCTCGATCGTCGCCGACAGATCAGTCATCTCAGCAAGCACCGCTTCGAAGCGGTCGTTCTGCTCGTCCGTTGCAGCCGAAATTTCGTCTGCCGACTGGCTGACCTCCGTACTCGCTTGTTCCATTTCGGAGACGCTCGTCGACACTTCCGTCCCAACCTGGTCCACCTCGTCTGCCATCGCCTGGATGTTCTCGAGCGTTCCAGCGACATCGTCCAGCATGGTGTTCAACCCGTCGCCAATTTCGACCATCGCATCGTGGTCGCTTTCGATCGTCACGCGGTGGGTGAAATCCCCCCTGGCACACTGTTCGAGGACCGCTCGACATCGCTCGGCGTCTGCTTCGAGCATGGCGTTTCGCCGTTCGACGTCCTCTCGCTGTTGTTCGATTTCTGCTCGACGCTCCTCGAGTTCAGTAATGCGCGCCTCGAGTCCGGTTCGCATCCGTTCGAGCGACTCGCCGAACTCGCCGGGGACATCCGCCGTGAGCACGTTCGCAGAGAAGTCTTCGCGTGCGAGCGCATCAGCCTGGTCGGCGACAGTCGTCAGGTAGTCGTGCATGTCGACGATCGAGTCCTGGAGGCTGCCCACTTCATCGCTCTGGTCGGTTTCGGTGGGCTGTGTCTGCAGGTCGCCACTCGCAATATCGTCGGCGACACCTTGCATCTCCTGCAGTGGGTGGATAATATCCGTCCTGGCGATGAGCATCGTGTTTACGAACGCAATACTCGCTAACAGGAAGACGACTGCAGTGAGGACAATTTGCGCTGTCGGGAAGACGGTAAACGCCTCGGTGGGCCCGAGAAATACGAGCGGGAGTGCGAACACAGCAATTGTCGAGAGAAACTGCAACACAACTGCTGCTATCATCTTCCGTTCGGTACTCCCCGCAATCCCCAGCCGATCCATACTGCTCCAGAGGAGCGACTCGTAGTGGTGCCGGACGTCTGCATTGCCAGCAGCGTCGGTCCCACTGCTCGAAGCGGTTGCCATGCCTATGCAATCCGACGAGTGGCACTTAAACGGAGAAGGGGTCTCTCAGCGCCTTGGAAGCGCTAGACTATCGCCTCGAATTTTCTGTCCCGACTCGAGACGACCGGGCACTCCCCGATTCGGTCGATCTATTCGAGTACGAGTGTCGTCGCTGCTCGAGACCACGCGTTTGCCGCGACAAGAAGTGAGTCGTCGCCGGTGCCGCAAAACCGTCAAATGAGGCGTTTAAACGAAGGGAACGACATCCGGCAGCGGAAGCACCGGCACCATGAACAGTCCTCCGATCGTGACCAGACCCATCAGAACCGGAACGAGGACGCTCGCGTAGTTCGTCTGCTCGAGCACTCGGCCCAGGTCGCTCCCCATGTTGGACAGCGATGGCGTCGTACTCTGGCGGAGGATCACCAACTCGAGTGCAAACAGGACGACCGTCGCTGCGGCGGACACCATACAGAACGGACAGATCTCACCGATAACGCCCAGCTGCAGGTAGACGAAGTACGCCGAGAACGCGACGCCACTTGCCGTAATCGGCGTCAGGATCTTGATGAGCAGGGGGTGGCGAGTGTCGAACCACCAGAGTGCGAGTCCAATCGTCGTCAGGTAGTAGAACCCACCGAGGGTCGCGAGTGGGATCCCGAAGACGTAGGCCCACTGACTGGTAATCACTTCGATGCTTCCCTGCACTGGTGTGTCAGCCGGTATTGCAGGAATTGCAAACAAGTGGATTGCCGTGAGAGCGACTGTCACGAACCAACCGAGTACTGCAACAAGCGTGAAACCTCCGAATAGTACTGATACACGCGGTGAGTACTCCCACTCGTAATCGAACTCCATTGATTGCCCCATTTCTGTTGACATACAATACTGCATTGACGGAGTCAGTACAAAAGTGTTGTGCACTATCCCCAATTCTATAAACCGGCTGCTGGGGTTCCGTCTCGGAACTGGTGTGCACAAGCGTGCCAGTCTCGCTTTTCGTGATGGAACTCGCTCCTTTCACTCTGAACCATATTGTACGATCCACACAAAACCTTTAAACACTCCCGTCCCATAAGATGCGATGATGACAACTGATACCGACAGCGGATCCACGCCACAATCTCCGACTGAACCGCTCTATATCGACGGTAAGGACCACCTCGATGACGTCGTTACCGAACACGATGTCGTCCTCGTGGACTTCTTCGCGGACTGGTGTGGTCCGTGCAAGATGCTCGAACCGGTTCTCGACGACCTCGCGTCGGCGACGGACGCAACGATCGCGAAGGTCGACGTCGATCAACACCAGCAACTCGCCGGCGCGTACGGCGTCCGCGGCGTTCCGACGCTGGTCCTCTTCGCCGACGGCGAGCAGGTCGAACAGCACACCGGCGCACTGCCGGCTGACCGACTGCAGACACTCGTCGAAAACTACAGCGAATGAGCACGGACACGCCCGTCACTGACGATACCGTTCGAGACGTCGTGATCGTCGGCTCCGGTGTCGCCGGCCTCTCGGCTGCCGTCTACACCGCCCGCGCGGACCTCGAACCACTCGTCCTCGAGGGGCCCGAACCCGGCGGACAGCTGACGCTGACGACCGAGGTAGAGAACTACCTCGGCTTCCCCGACGGGATCGGCGGCATGGAACTCATCCAGAACGGCAAAGAGCAAGCCACCCGCTTCGGTGCCGAGTTCACCCACGGGACCGTCGAGACCGCCACGCTCGACGAGCAGCCGTTCGCACTCGAGTTGGCAAGCGGCGAGACGCTGCGAACGCGGGCCCTGATCGTCGCGACCGGTGCGAGCGCCCGCTGGGTCGGCGCTGACGGCGAGGACGACCTGATGGGCTACGGGCTCTCGACGTGTGCAACCTGTGACGGTGCGTTCCACCGCGGCGACGACGTCCTCGTCATCGGCGGCGGCGATTCGGCGATGGAAGAGGCGCTCTTCCTCGCGAAGTTCGCCGACAGCGTGACGGTCGTCCACCGCCGCGACGAGCTTCGGGCGTCGGACATTATGGCCCAGCGTGCCCGCGACCACGACGCGATCGAGTTCCGCTGGAACACCGAACTGCTCGAGATTCACGGCTCTCAGGAGAACGGTGTCACCGGTGCGACGCTGGTCCACCACCCCGACGGCCACCCCACGGCGAAACTCGACTCGAGCCACGAAGTCGACCGCGAGACCGTCGACGTCGGCGGCATCTTCTACGGTGTCGGCCACGTCCCGAACACGGACTTCCTCGCGGAGTCGCCCGTCGAACTCGACGACGCGGGCTACATCCGAACCGAACCCGGAATGACGACCGAGACCGCTGTCGAGGGCGTCTTCGGTGCTGGTGACGTGATGGATCCGGACTACCGACAGGCGATTACGGCCGCCGGTACCGGGAGCATGGCTGCGCTCGATGCCGAGGCGTGGCTCGAAACCCGCGATGTAGCCGAGACCGCGGCACAACCTGTGGTGGAAGTCGAGGCCGAGGCTGAGGCCGAAGTTGAAGCCAACGACTAAGCTTGCTGATCCTCTTTCACTGTATTTCTCTCCCCTCTCTCCTCGTCTCTCGTCTCTCCTCGTCTCTCGTCTCTCGTCTCTCCTCGTCTCTCGTCTCTCCTCGTCTCTCGTCTCTCCTCGTCTCTCCTCGTCTCTCGTCTCTCCTCGTCTCTCCTCGTCTCTCGTCTCTCCTCGTCTCTCCTCGTCTCTCCTCGTCTCTCGTCTCTCCTCGTCTCTCCTCGTCTCTCGTCTCTCCTCGTCTCTCCTCGTCTCTCGTCTCTCCTCGTCTCTCCTCGTCTCTCGTCTCTCCTCGTCTCTCCTCGTCTCTCGTCTCTCCTCGTCTCTCCTCGTCTCTCGTCTCTCCTCGTCTCTCCTCGTCTCTCGTCTCTCCTCGTCTCTCCTCGTCTCTCGTCTCTCCTCGTCTCTCCTCGTCTCTCCTCGTCTCTCGTCTCTCCTCGTCTCTCCTCGTCTCTCGTCTCTCCTCGTCTCTCCTCGTCTCTCGTCTCTCCTCGTCTCTCCTCGTCTCTCGTCTCTCCTCGTCTCTCCTCGTCTCTCGTCTCTCCTCGTCTCTCCTCGTCTCTCGTCTCTCCTCGTCTCTCCTCGTCTCTCGTCTCTCCTCGTCTCTCCTCGTCTCTCGTCTCTCCTCGTCTCTCGTCTCTCCTCTCTCCACTCTCCACTCTCCTCTCTCCACTCTCCTCTCTCCACTCTCCCTCTTCCCCCCTACCGTCACCATCTCACACCACGCGGTCGCGGTTCGAAATGAGCACGAAGGTCGGATCCGTCGCTAATCGACTCTCAATGTGTGGGAGACGCACTCACCATCTATGGTGCTCCGGCACATACACTCCCGTATGAGTGAGCAGATTCTCCTCCCATACGACGGTTCGACACCCTCGGAGAAGGCACTCGAGTACGCACTCGAGACGTTCCCCGACGCCGACCTCACCGCGCTGTACGTGGTTCCGGCGCCGCGAGGTTATTGGGGAGCGTTCGAAGAAGCCGAAGACAGAATTCCGAACGCGGAGAAGGCCAAAGAACGCGGTCATGAGCTACTTGACGACGCGGAGGCGATGGCAGCGGACCAGGATCGGGATCTCGAGACTGAACTGATCGTCGGCGAACCCGAGCACGTGATCGTCGGCCAGGCGTCGGATGGTGAGTACGACACGATCGTCATCGGAAGCCATGGCCGCGAGGGCGTCTCTCGGGTGCTGCTCGGCAGCGTTGCGGAGAAGGTCGTTCGGCGGTCTCCGACGCCGGTCGTCGTCGTCCGGTGACCGGTGTCCGATACTTGCTGTCGGGGAACCGCACCACCTCTCTCCTCATTGTCCTTCCCTTCTTTCATCCCTTCGTCCAGCCTTCTCCGGGCTTGCTCTGTTTCGACGCACCTGTTTCCGCACGTTGGCTTGACGAGACAACTCCCTGAAATAACATTCATCCCGCTGCTCGGACAGGTGGTGCCATGGAACTCGAGTCGTTCTACCACGTTGCAATCAAAGTCGAGGACCCGGAGACAGCCGCAGCGTTCTACCGGGAGTACCTGGATGCAGCCATCGTCGACCGCCGTCGAGCAGCGGAGTCGGATGACGCGTTCGCTGTCGACGCAGTTGTCCTCGAGATTGCCGACAAGCGCGTGTATCTGTTCGATCAGGCTCCCTACGAAGCGGCCGGCATCGTGGAAGAACAGCCGCTCGGATTCTTGCACTTCGGCTACGTCGTCACGGACGGTATCGAGGACGCCATCGCGACGCTGTCCGACGACGATGTCGAGATCGTCATGGAGCCAGCAGTGTATGACGATTCACGAATCGCGTTCTTTGTTGCGCCGGGAGGGATCCGCATCGAACTGATCGAGTACCTCGACTATAGTAGCCACTGCAAGTCACTGCACACCTGATCGCCAGCCTGCTCGGCGATCAGTGTGTAACTAGTTGCAGTTGTTACTATAGCTTCACACACCCGATTGTGGCGCTTATCCGGCGTTCGATCGTCCAAGCGCTTATTCGACACCACGCCGTGCGTCGCGTATGGATCCAGCGGCGTTCGACCACGAAGAACACATGCACAGAGCGTTCGACCTCGCACGGGAGGCCGTCGCTCGCGGCGATCGACCGTTCGGGAGCGTGCTCGTTCGCGACAACACGGTCGTCGACTCGGCCTCGAATCGCGTGGTGACCGAAGACGACATTCGGCGGCATCCGGAACTCCACCTCGCCTACCGTGCAGTCCGGGGGTTCGACCCAGCGGGGCGGGCTGAACTCGTGATGTACACCAGTACAGAACCGTGCCCGATGTGCGCCGGCGGACTGGTCAGTGCAGGCCTCGATCGAATCGTCTATAGCGTCGGTGGGGACGAGATCGGGGAGTTCACCGGGGACAGTCCAGCAGTTCGCGCGGCGACCATACTGAAAGGTGTTACCGATGTCGTCGGGCCGGTTCTGAACGAGGATGGAAGACACCTCCACGAGACGTTCGACTGGGCAGCAACTCGAGACTGACGAGATTCCCCACTTTTGTTTTGGTGACTAACGCCCGCGCACGTCAGTCCGGCCCGGGAACGGCGATTCCAGCGCAGCGACGAGCACATCGACCGTCTCCTCGGCGTCGTCGAGGTCGATCGTCTCGACAGGTGAGTGCGTGTACCGACAGGGGACAGCAATCGCGCCAGCGTGGCGCGCCCGGCCGGCACTCTGGAACTCCGTCGCGTCGGTCGTGCCCCCGATCATGACGTCGTGCTGGAGGGTCACGTCGGCCGACGACCCGGCGGCTGTGAGCCACTCGAGTGTCTGTCGATCGACGAGGACGCCACCGAAGAGGTACTCGGAGGTGCCGTCGCCGAACTCCACTACCGGACCAGCGCCGAGTTCGACGGTACTCGATCGGTCGCCGTCGATCGGGTAGTCGTCGCTCGGGAAGATCTCGAGTGCGATGGCGATGTCAGGATCCACCTCGTGAACTGCAGCACGGGCACCGCGGAGGCCGACTTCTTCCTGGACGGTGGCGGCGTAGTGGACGGTTCGATCCGAGTCGGTCTCGCGGGCGACGGCGACGAGGATTGCGAGTGCGATGCGGTCGTCGAGCGCTCGGCCCGCGAGTCGGCCGTTTGCGAGGTCGGTTAGTTCGCGGTCCCAGGTTGCGTGGTCGCCGGGTTCGACGTTTAGTTCGGCCACTTCCTCCTGACTTCGGGCACCGAGGTCGATGTGCAGGGTTTCAGGGAGACTGCCTTTCTCGTCGCCGTCCATGAAGTGTCGCGGCTTCGTCCCGACGACGCCGGGAACCTTGTCGGGGCCGACGAGCACGTGTTGCCCGGGGAGATAGCCCCGGTAGTGGCCGCCAAGCATCGAGAACGAGCAGAGGCCGTCCTCAGTGATATCGTCGATCAGAAACGCGAGTTCGTCAGTGTGGGCGGCGAGGAGGACGTCTTTGGTGTCTGTGTCGTTGTCGATGCCGGTACCAGTGTCGGTCCCGTTCGAACCGCTATCGTCGGTATCGTCAGCACTGGAGTCGTCCTCACCGTAACTCGTCGCGACGACGTTTCCCATCGAATCCCACGACACCTCGTCGACGTACGGCTCGATCAATTCCTCGAAAACACGGGCGACGTGATACTCGCCACCGGGACCGCCGCGAGCAGCGACGAGTCGGTCGAGTTCCGTCCGTTTGAGCGCCATGACGGTCCTGTGTCGGCGAAACGGACATAGCTCTTGGGGCCCCGGCAGTCGGTGACGCTGACCGCCTATGATGCTAGGGGCGGATTATTTTCACCCTGGTGTAACGTGCTAGGAGCACACTAGGGTAGTGTTCTCAATGTTCAATGAAGACACGACATCCGACATCGATCGACGCCGATTCATCAAATCGACGGCTGCTATCGGCGCAGCAGGGCTCTTTGCCGGGTGCGTTGGAACCGATCCAGATGAAACCGGTGATGGGGGTGGGACGTTCCGGATCGCGACACCAGACGAGGTCGAGACGTTCGATCCGCGAATGAATCAGATGGTGTGGTACAGTACGGCTGCACACTACCTGTTCGACTCGCTTTTCATGTTGGAACCGGACGGCAGTGGCGCGGTCCCACACCTTGCCGACGGCGAACTCGAGGAGGTCGACGAAACGACGTTCGTCGTCGACATCCGCGATGACGTCACCTTCCACAACGGTGACCAGCTGACCGCGGAGGACGTGGCGTACTCGCTCAACTGGGTCCGTGACCCGGACAACGACTCGCCCAACCTCTCGAACGTCGAGTTCATCGACGAAGCCGAGGCGACTGGTGAGTTCGAGGTCACACTCCACCTCGACTTCCAGTTCGCGCTGATGGAACGGGAGTTATCCTCGATGAACGCCGCGATCGTTCCAATGGATGCCGCCGAGGAGATGGGACAGGAGGAGTTCGCTCAGAACCCAATCGGCAGTGGGCCGTTCGAACTCGCGAACCACGATCCGTCGGCCAGCGTCGAACTCACGGCCAACGACGACTACTTCCTCGGCGAACCCACCCTCGGCGGGGTCGAGTACCGGATCATTCCAGAGGCAGAGGTTGGGTTCGTCGAACTGGCGGACGGTACTATTCACCAGTCGAGTGTGACGGAAGCCCTCGTCGACGAAGCTGAATCGAACGACAACGTCAACACGTACCAGATCAGTGATTTCAACTTCCAGGGGTTCATCATCAATTGTCTGGAAGGCCCGTTCGTGGACACCAGGGCTCGCGAAGCCGTTCAGTATCTCGTCGACTATGACGAACTGCTGACTGGTGCGGTCGGTGACCTCGGTAGTCGAAGTGTTGCCCACATGCCCCCGGGTGTCGCCGAAGCATGGGATTTCCCAGCCGACGAGTGGCGAGAACAGTACTACCCGGAGCAAGACCACGACCGTGCCGTCGAACTGTTCGAGGAGGCTGGACTCGGCACCGACTTTGAAGTTGACATTGTGACCATGTCTGGCGAGTCGACGACGGGACGATCCACTGTCTTACAGCACGAGTTCCAGGAAGTCGGAATCGATGCATCGGTCAGAGAGGTCTCAGACGGCGAATGGCTGGATGCACTCGATACCGGGGACTACGACATCAACACCTATGGCTGGGGCGGCGGCGACGACCCGGATGGCTACTACTACCGGATGTTCCGTGACCTCGCAAACGACGACGGTGGCATGAGCGACGATGTCGTCGGCCATTCGTCGATCGGCTACCTCTACGAGGGCGCTCGAGATCGCGGCGACGACGAATTACTCGACGAGCTCGAACGACTGGACGAACTCGTTCGTGCAGCGCGAGAGACGACGGATCGAGACGAACGCTACGAGTACTACGTCGAGGCAGTCGACCTCCTCATGCCACTGCATCCGGTCATCGGCGTCTACTCCGCCGAGGGTATAACTGGCGTCCACACGGACGTACAGGACTACGAGCCGAGTCCGTTCGGCGAGCAGGAGGCGTTCAACCAGTGGCAAGAGGCGCGGATCGACGACTAGCTGGCAAGCTCCCGTCACTGATCGGAATGGTCTCGTATACAGTTGGGGCTCCGTAGAGACGCCCGTCGACACTTCGTTCACCACATCCCGGTCCTGTGTCGACGAAATGACTCTCGCTCTTTGGGCCCCGACAGTCGGTGACGGCGGCCACCTATGATGCTAGGGACGGATTATTTTCCCCTGATGTGACTTGTCTGGAGTACACTAGGGTAGTGTTCTCAATGTCCAAGGAAGACACAACATCCGACATCGATCGACGCCGATTCATCAAATCGACGGCTGCTATCGGCGCAGCGGGGCTCTTCGCGGGGTGCGTTGGCAGCGACCCAGACGAGCCAGGAGACGGGAGTGGGACGTTCCGGATCGCGACCTCTGACGAGGTCGAGACGTTCGATCCGCGAATGAATCAGATGGCGTGGTACAGCACGGCTGCACACTACCTGTTCGACTCACTCCTCATGATGGAGCCCGACGGCAGTGGCACCGTTCCACACCTCGCCGATGGCGAACTCGAGGAGGTCGACGAAACGACGTTCGTTGCAGATATCCGTGATGACGTCACCTTCCACAACGGCGACCAACTAACCGCAGAGGACGTGGCGTACTCGCTCAACTGGGTCCGTGACCCGGACAACGACTCGCCCAACCTCTCGAACGTCGAGTTCCTCGACGAAGCCGAGGCAACCGGCGAGTTCGAAGTCACGCTTCATCTCGAGTACCAGTCTGCACTGATGGAGCGAACACTCGCCGGCATGAACGCCGCGATTGTGCCGATGGATGTCGCAGAGGAGATGGGTCAGGAGGAGTTCGGTCAGAACCCAATCGGCAGCGGACCGTTCGAACTCGCGAACCACGATCCGTCGGCCAGCGTCGAACTCACGGCCAACGAAGACTACTTCCTCGGTGAGCCAGCGCTAGATGGACTCGAGTACCGAGTCATTCCGGAGACGGAGGTCGGGTATGTCGAACTTTCAACCGGTGACATTCACCAGTCCGGTGTGACGGAGGCGTTGCTCGACGAGGCACAAGAAGACGACAATATCGACGTCTATCAGCTCGACAACTTCGACTTCCAGGGGTTCCTCGTGAACTGTCTGGACGGGCCGTTCGAGGATGTGCGAGCGCGTGAGGCACTGCAGTATCTCGTCGATTACGACGAGCTGTTGGTCGGTGCGGTCGGCGAACTCGGCAGCCGGAACTGGGGACACATGCCACAGGGTGTCATCGACGCCTGGGACTTCCCTGCAGACGAGTGGGAGGAGCAGTACTATCCCGAGCAGGACCACGACCGCGCAGTTGAACTCTTCGAGGAGGCCGGTCTTGGCACCGACTTTGACGTCGAGATTACCTCGCAGTCGGGCGAAGCGACGACTGGACGGGCGACCGTGCTCCAGAACGAGTTCGAGGAAGTTGGAATCAACGCCACGGTAAGCGAGATTTCAGACGGTGAGTGGCTGGATTCGCTCGATACCGGTGACTTCGACATCACCACGTACGGCTGGGGTGGCAACGACGACCCGGACGGCTACTACTACCACATGTTCCGTGACACCGCGAACGACGATGGTGGTATGAGCGACGATGTCGTCGGCCACTCCTCGATCGGCTACCTTTACGAGGGCGCTCGTGAGCGTGGCGACGAGGAGACGCTCGAGGATCTCGAGCGGCTCGACGAGATCGTTCGTGCAGCGCGGCAGACGACGGACCGAGACGAACGCTACGAGTACTACGTCGAAGCTGTCGACCTCCTCATGCCGCTCTATCCGGTTCTCGGTGTGTACTCCGCCGAGAGCGCGACTGGCGTCCACACGGACGTACAGGATTACGAGCCGAGCCCGTTCGGCGAGCAGGAAGCGTTCAACCAGTGGCAAGAGGCGCGGATCGACGACTAGCTGGCCAGCCACATTCACTGATGGCAATCATTTCGTATACAGATGGGACTGCTTAGATACGCCCTTCGACGCTTCGTTCAGATCATCCCGGTCCTGTTCGGTATCGTGACGCTGATGTTCGTCATGATGCACGCGCTGCCGGGTGATCCCGTTCGCCTCTATCTCGGTACCGAACCGGGCCAGGAGCTGGCGGACGATCTGATCGCAAGCTACGGCTTCGACAGGCCGCTTCACGAACAGTACTTCGATTACCTCGTCCGCCTCGGGCAGGGAGACCTCGGTCAGTCGTTCGTCTACAACCGCCCAGTGTCGGATCTCATCTGGGAGCGAATGGAGCCGACGCTCGTCGTGATGGGGCTTTCCTACCTCGTTGCGCTTCCGATGGCGATCGGTCTCGGCATCTACGGCGCGGCACGCCACAACGAAGCCGGTGACCACGCTTCCCGCTTCGCCGGACTCGCCGGCATCTCCACGCCAAACTTCTGGCTGGCACTGATGCTGATCTACGTGGTGACGTACCATCTCGAGTTGTTACCGGCGTCAGGGTATACCTCGCCGTTTATCGATCCGGTGGAGTCGCTGACGCTGCTCATCATGCCCGTCATCACCCTTGCGACAGCCCAGACGGCGCTGCTCATGCGGATGACGCGCTCGAGTATGATCGAGGAGCTTCGGGCGGACTACATCGAGACGGCACGTGCCTACGGGATTCCCGAGCGGAAGGTACTGATACGACACTCGTTCCGCAACGCGTTGTTACCCCTGGTGACGATCGTTGGGCTCCAGGTCTCGACGTTACTCGGCGGGAGCGTCATCGTCGAAGAGATTTTCGCTATCCCCGGACTGGGACGGCTGTTCTTCGACTCGCTCATCGATCAGGACTACTCCGTCGCCGTCGGAGTGACGTTGTTCTTCTCGACGTTGTTCCTGATCGGCGTCGTGCTCACCGACATCGCGTACGCGTACATCGACCCACGGATCAAGTATGATTGACGTAGCACAGAACCCACCGACGGCATCGTCGGTTGCGACACCAGACACAGCAGTAGCACCGGCACCGGCACTGACACCGATACTGACACTGACGCCGATACCGACACTAACGCCGTGGAGGGATGACCAATGAGCGGCGAAGAGAACCGTGTCGGCGACGCAGAACTCTCCACCAACGGCCGTGTGCTTGGAACGCTCGCGAAGCTCAGGCACAGCCCAACGTCGGTCGCTGGGCTCCTCATCGTCGGCCTCCTCGTTGCGATGGCGATCTTCAGCGCGATCGACAGCTTCCTGTTCAACCGCACGATCATCACGTGGCTCCACGCCGATCCGCACGCGATGGATCAGAGTATGCGCTACTCCGAACCGTCGCGAGAGCATCCGTTTGGAACCGACCGCTACGGTCGCGACGTGTTCGCGCGGATCATCTATGGCAGTCGAACGGCGCTGACGATCGGCATCCTCGCGGTCGGCATCAGCTTCGTCGGCGGCGTCATCATCGGCGCGATCTCGGCGTACTTCGGCGGCTACGTCGACGACGGCCTCATGCGAACCGTCGAGGTCCTGTACGCGATTCCGGGCCTCGTCCTCGCGATGATCTTCATGGCGATCTTCGGTCCAAGTATCTACAACCTCTTCATCGCCTACGGGATCGTCGGCATTCCGGCGTACGCCCGGGTGATGCGCTCCGAAGTACTCTCCTTGCGAGACCGCCAGTACGTCGAGGCGGCCAAACTCGCAGGGCTGCCGCGACGAACGATCCTCTTCCGCGAGATCGTTCCCAACGGCCTCGCACCGGTCGTGGTGCAGGCGACGCTGTCGATGGGGACCGTCATCATCGGCGCAGCGGCGCTCTCGTTCCTCGGCTTCGGTGTGCAACCGCCGACGCCTGACTGGGGCCGAATGCTCGCGGACGGCCGGACGGCGCTGCTCGTCGCGTGGTGGGTCGCGCTGTTCCCCGGCATCATGATCTTCCTCACAGTTATGGGATTCAACATGCTCGGCGACGGATTGCGAGACGTAATGGATCCGAAAACGACCGTCGAAGACGTCGGCTACGAGGATTTCGATGTCGACTCGATCCTCGAGGACGATGGCCACGGCGAGCTCTCACCGAACGAGGGTGACCGCCAGCAAGCGGCAACCGACGGTGGTCTCGAGCACCATGGCACGGAATCATCGACGACGGAGCGAGGTGATCGTTCATGAGCCTCCTCGAGGTCGAAGACCTGCAGACGTACTTCTTCACGTCCGATGGCGTCGTGCGCGCGGTCGACGGTGTGAGCTTCGAGGTCGAAACCGGTGAATCGCTGGGACTCGTCGGCGAGAGTGGCGCTGGAAAGAGCGTCGCCGTCAAGAGTCTCATGGGGCTGATCCGAGAACCTGGTCGGATCGTCAACGGGAGCATCAAGTACGACGGCCAGGAGCTGACCGACCTCAGCGAGCAGGAACTCAGACGAGACATTCGCGGCAACGAAATCTCGATCATCTTCCAGGACGCGATGTCCGCGCTCAACCCCGTCTTCACCGTCGGTGAGCAGATCGAGGAAGTCATCGTCGAGAACACAGACCGGTCGCCGAAAGAGGCACGCGAGCGAGCGATCGAACTCCTCGACGACGTCGGCATCCCGGATCCGGAACAGCGGATCGACGAGTATCCACACCAGTACTCCGGCGGGATGCAACAGCGAGCGATGATCGCGATGGCGCTCGCCTGTGACCCACAACTGATCATTGCCGACGAGCCAACGACAGCGCTCGACGTGACCATTCAGGCAGGAATCCTCGAACTGTTCGAGGATATCAAAGAGAAGTACGAGACGAGCATGGTGTACGTCACGCACGACCTCGGCGTCGTCAGAGAGGTCTGTGACCGTGTAGCCGTCATGTATCTCGGCCGAGTGGTCGAATCCGCTCCGTACGAGGAACTGTACCGAAACCCGAAACACCCCTACACCCAGTCGCTGATCAACTCGGTCGTCACGCCGGACGAGACGCTCGACGAACTCAATCCGATCGGCGGAACCATGCCGAGTGCAGTGTCGCCACCCTCCGGCTGCCGGTTCCGAACACGATGTTCGGTCGAGTTCGGCGAGTGCTCGCAGTTGACTCCGCCGCTGTACGATGTCAGCGACGACGAGACGCATACGGCCGCCTGCCTCCGATACGATGAGGGTGTCGAACGCGAGGAGCCGGCGTTACACGAGTCGACAACCAGCGGGCCGGCCGTCGTGGAGGAATCGACAGATGATTGAGACCGAGACCGAGACCAGGACTGAGACTAACGCTGGCGCTGCGACCGAGACACAACTGC
This sequence comes from Natrialba magadii ATCC 43099, assembly GCF_000025625.1. NCBI lineage: Archaea > Methanobacteriati > Methanobacteriota > Halobacteria > Halobacteriales > Natrialbaceae > Natrialba > Natrialba magadii. Next base: position 37,233 of record NC_013923.1, read on the forward strand.
AAACTGACCACAACCGAGGTGCGCTATGAGTACGATCGATCGAACCGACGATGGGGGAACCAGTAGGACGAACCGTGCCAACGACCGGGCTAGCGGGTCCAATCAGGAGCCGTTGCTCGAGGTCTCCGATCTTCAGAAACACTTCCCGGTGAACTCGGGGCTGTTCTCGTCGATCCGATTCGATCCGGACTCGGGAACGTTCCCGTTCCGCTACGACCAGTCGAGCGTGAAAGCCGTCGACGGCGTTGACTTCGAACTACGCCCCGGCGAGACGCTCGGCATCGTCGGCGAATCCGGCTGCGGGAAGTCGACGCTTGCACGCACCATTCTCGGCCTCGAGGAGCCAACTGCGGGCGACATCACCTTCGACGGGCAACCGACGAACGAGATTCCCGAAGGCGAGTTCCGCAAGCGAACGCAGATGGTGTTCCAGGATCCCCAGTCGAGTCTGAACCCGCGCCGAAAGGTCGGCCACATTATCGAAGACCCACTCGAGGGAACCGACTGGCCACGGTCCGAGCCGTCGGTCCGTGCCGACGCCGAGGTTCGAACGGAGCGCCTCGGTGACTATACGGTCGACGCCACGGTCGACGGCGATGCAGACCTCGTCCTCGATCCGGTCGACGGCGTCGCAACGGTCTTGCTGACGGTCCGCCCCGACGGCGGTCCCGACGACCAAGCGATCCAAACGGCCGACGACGTCGCCGTCGAACTCCCCTGGGGGTTCGACGCTACCGTCACCGTCGACGACACCCAGCGAACGATCGACGTCGACGTTTCCGTCTCCGCCTCCAAAGCCGACCTTCGGCGCGAGCGCGCACTCGAGTTACTCGAGCAGGTCGGCCTCAAACGCGAGTACTACGACCGCCATCCCCACGAGTTCTCCGGGGGGCAACGTCAGCGGATCAACCTCGCGCGGGCGCTGTCGATCAATCCGGATCTCGTCGTGGCGGACGAGCCGGTTAGCGGACTCGACGTGAGTGTGCAGGCCCAGATCCTCAACCTGATGGACGACTTGCAGGAGGAGTACGGGCTAACGTACCTCCTGATTTCCCACGACCTGAGCGTCGTTCGGTACGTTGCCGACCGCGTGGCCGTAATGTATCTGGGAGAGTTCGTCGAAATGGCACCGACGGAGGAGCTGTTCACCGAGCAGTACCATCCCTACGCCAGGGCGCTGTTGAGCGCCGTGCCGAACCCTGACCCCGATCAGCCGGGGATCGAATCGGTGATTCAGGGGAACGTGCCGAGTGCTTCCGATCCGCCGCGGGGCTGTCGGTTCCACACGCGTTGTCCGTCGTTCATCCTGCCGGACGGCTTCAGCACCGAGGGGTACGAGGCGTACGACGAACTCCTCGAGGCTGTCCGTGAGAAGGAACTCGAGGGGAGCGATCCGGACGCGATTGTCGAGACCTATCTCGGGGATATCGACGCGAGTGCGTCTGCTGACACCGCTACCGACGCCGCCGGCGATGGCGGTGCGATTCCACCCGCCGCAAGGTCGGACGCGCGCCAGGCCGTCGAACGCGCACTCGCGGGCGACTGGACGGCTGCCAGAGAGCGTCTCGAGGCTCACGAATCGGTCTGTCAGTCTGTAACGCCGGCGCTCGACCCTGCCGCCAGAACCGGTAGTGAAAGCGCTGGCGGAACCGAACGGTTGACGGCGTGTCATCTCGAAGTAACTGACCAGGGAGGCATCCGTGAGCCGTAACGAACAGCGACCGACCGAACAGGCCCCGTCCGAATCCCAGTCCGAGTCGCTGGTCGAGTCGGTGTTTCCGAACCTCGACCGGATAAGCGCGAGCGTCTACGCCGCCGATTTGCGGACCGGCGAGCCGATCGTGGCGGCGAACCCGAACATCCCACTGTTGCCGGCCTCGAACACGAAACTCGTCACGGCAGCACGGGCGTTCGACGAACTCGGGCCGGCTTACCGGTTCGAAACGACGCTGCACGCAGACGGTCCGATACAGGAGGGCCACCTCCTCGGTGACCTCGTCTTGACGGGATACGGCGCGGCGGATCTCTCGCAGGGAGATCTGCTGGCACTCGCCGAGGACATCGCAGATGCTGGCATCGACACCGTCGCCGGCGAACTCGTCATCGATGCCTCCGCGTTCGACCGCCAGTCGCTCGGACCCGGCTGGACCTGGGACGACGGCCAGTTCGAGTACGGCGCGAAGAGTACGCCACTCGCGCTCGAACGGAACACGGTCGATATCACCGTCAGCCACCGCAACGGCTCGGTGACCGTCGACGCCTCGCCGACCTCAGAGATCGTCCGGATCGAATCGGATGTCACGACGGGACCGACCGAACAGCTCGAGGTGTACAAGAAACGCGCCTCCGAGGTCATCCGCGTCGAGGGGCAGATCCCACCCGGCGAGACGACCGTCGAGGCGAGCCCCGTCGACGATCCGATGATGCACGCCGGCTCGCTGCTCCGGCAAGCACTCGAGTCCACCGGCGTCACAATCGACGGCTGGACCCGGATCGAACACGACCCGGTCGACACCGATGGCCCACCCTGTGCGGCCGTCGAGTCCTCGCCGCTTTCCGCACAGGTTCGCACTATGCTCGTCACCTCGGACAACTTCGTCGCCGAGCAACTCGCGCGAACGGTCGCGCTCGAACTCGACGGTGAGGGCTCCTGGAACGCCTGGGAAACCCACGTCAATGACTTTCTGGAGGCCCGCGGTGCTGACGCCGCCCATCTCCGAGACGGCTCTGGCCTCTCGCGATATAATCTCCTGTCGGCCTCGGGTATCGCCGCCGTACTCGAGTGGAGCCTCGACCAGCCCTGGGGCGATCGGTACCGCCGGTCGCTCCCGCTGGCTGGCGTCGAGGGCACTGTCAGCAACCGACTCGAGGATGCGCCGCTCCCAGTCAGAGCGAAGACCGGCACGCTCACGGGGGTTCGAACGCTCTCGGGCTACGTCGAGAATCGGGAGAACGAGCCCGAGATTGTCTTCTCGTGTCTCCTCTCGAATCTCACGGGCGAGCACGAGGCGACCGCAACAGATCGTATCGACGACCTGGTCGAGTCGATTATCGAGGCGGCTGCACTCGAGTGAGACATCGTTTCGACACGACGTTCATACTGTCGGACAAATATCGTGAATACCTGATCGCGTCTCGATGTTTGTCGTTGGTTGCGACGGCAACTCGAGTGCAATCGGCGTGTGAACCGTTTTGTCCGACAGTACAGCAGTAACAGGGTAGTGGTGTGGCTTCTCTCGTGGGCTTCCTGAATGTGGTCTTCGATTCGCGTCGACACTGGGAAGCGAACGTCTGCTGGATTCGAATCGAATACCAGGAGTGAAGAACGACGAGAAGCCGCTACGGTTCACGCTCGCACGTGGAACCAGACGACGGACGAACCCGTTTGCAGGTTGCCGGTTCGGCTGTAAACCTATTCGGCGACTCTCGGTTCTTCGAGAACCCTCGTACCTGCTAGGAGTTACTGTTTCTTGTAGTCCCGATTTAACGAATCCACTCGCGCAAGCCCCGATTCAGCAACTTCACTGGATATCAAACCAGACCATTATTAGTAAAATAATAAAAATATGTGTTTACCTATTCGACCACTATCATTTCAGTAGGTATTTTTACTATGTACTATAACTATAACTCATTAATAGAAGAAAACTCATTAAACTCACGGCCGTCCCCGTAGCTTGTGGTTTAGCTGGCTGCAATGCGTTGAGTCCCAGCGAAGAAGATGGAAACTCGGATATCGAACTAAACAACATCCACATCTACGCTCACCCCTCTGTAGAAGGATACGAACCGATCGATGTCGGAGTTACTGCTGAGCGGGATGGCAGTGAGGTTTATGACGAAAACCACACGATTTCCGACCCGTCTACCATGGAGGGGTTCGAAATTAGTGAACAGTGGATGGAATCCCGTGCCGAGTACAGTGTCACAGTTACGACTTCAATCCACGACGAACCAGAGGTATTCACCTCGAAAGAGTACGAAGATCGCGTTTCTAATGGTTCCCAGGAGGAGCAGCACTGTATCGATCTCAAATTTCGAATAACACCCTCTACAATCAGAGCTGCGCCGATATCTGGGTTTTGCTCGACCGATTCGTAACTGGTGATGGACAGATCGCGTCTATGTCGTCTGGGGCCTGGTCCCTAGTCCCTCTCAGCCGTCTGACCCTTGAAACCTATCGCGTCAATTCACTCGCGTCGCGTTCACGACACCACGTGATGCCAGCGGCCGCGTCTCTCGAGTGGTGCTTACGACGAGCGTAACTGCGCCGTCTCGCTCCGTTCGCGATCCCTAACCTCTTCGAGAATGCGCTCGAGAACGACCGACTCGCCCTTTCGAAGATGTTCGAGTGCAGTCGGTCCGGAGACACCGTGCTTTTCGGCGAGATCCTTCGCGGCGATGTCTCGCGGCCAGCCGTAGTAACCCTCCTCGAGTGCAGAGAGGAGATACTCCGTCTGCCGGGCGGAGAGGTCGTCTCTAATCTCGTCGATGACGGTGTGGTTGGCCGAGGCGTTCGGCTCGTAGTCAGTCACGCGAAGGATATCGACATCTGCGTCCGTCTCGAGCGTCGAAATTGCGGAGCTGATCGCACCGCCGTCGACGAGCAGGGTCCAGTACTCTGCGTTGTCCTGGATGCGGATATCGCCGATCGGTGTCAACGACGAGTTGATGATCGCATCGTAAATCGACGACTCCATCTTGTATCTGGTGTGGATCCGAAGCGATTGGATCCCGCCGTCGAGGCGGTCGGTCGAGCGGACGGCAGGGGCGGCTGCTGCCTCGTCCGCGATTGCGTCGAGATCGAGGTCGCCGTCGCCACTGACGACGACTGTTGCCAGAATGTCGGTTCCATCGGAGCAGATGTCGGTCACGACGAGCGTCGTATCCGGATACGTTCGCGTCAACGACAGCATCCAGCACCCTTCATGCCACAGTTGGAGGTCGAGTCGCTTTTTCATGGACGATCAGATACTCACGTACCCTGATATTGGATGTCATTCACAGTCATCATATATAGAACTGTGCATCTGACGGATGCTCTTCCCCGTCGAACAGTCGGGTTCCCTAGCATGCGAGGGAGGGTGCTTTCACGAACTGATGCGTCACGTAGTACCAATGGATCTCACCCACCGGCGAGAACGCTTGCTCGAACACGAAGCGGCGCTGTGTGCACCGCACGACAGCCCGGTATACGTCTTCTACGAGGACGACATCCGGGACAACTACCGAACGCTTCGAAGCGCGCTTGACGAGCACTACCCCGACTCGACCATCCACTTTGCCGTCAAGGCTAACTACAATCCCGCTATCCTCTCGATTCTCCGCGACGAGGGCTGTCACGCCGAAGTGTACGCCCGCGGTGAACTCGCGGCGGCACAGACGGCCGGCTACGATGCCGACGACCTGCTGTTGACCGGGATGAACCGCCGTCCCGAGGACATCGAGCGCGCCCTCGAAACCGGCGTTGGACACTTCCTCGTCGATAACGCAACCGAACTCGAACGGCTCGTGGCGGCCGCGCGAAAAACCGACGTTCGCCCGCGCGTGCTAATTCGCTGTAACCCGTCGATGGAGGTCCCCACCCACCCCGAGGTCGCGACGGCGACACTCGAGACGAAGTTCGGGCTGGACATCGATTCGGGTCGCGCGATGGCAGTCACCGAAAAGGCGGTGGCCGCCGAGGAAATCGACCTTGCGGGCATTCAACTCCACATCGGCAGCCAAATACAAAGTGCCGAGCCATACGGCGTCGCAGCGCGAGATATGTGCGCGTTCGCCGTCGATATTCGCGACGAACTCGGCGTCGAGATCGATGTGCTTGATCTTGGCGGCGGGCTCCCGGTACCGTACGACGACGATGTGCCTGCTCCCGAAACGATCATCGAGACAATCGCGACGAACGTCAAAGACTCGCTCTCTGCGACAGACATGTCGCTCCCAACGCTCTTTCTCGAACCGGGCCGGCGACTCGTCGGCAACGCCGGGACGCTGCTCGCCCGTGTCGGCGTCGTCAAGGAGACGCCGTACGCGACGTTCGCCGTGCTCGACGCCGGGACGAACACAGTGTCGTCGTACTGGCCGTACCCGATTTACGCACTTTCGGAGGCAGAGCCAACCGAATCCTATCACCTCGCCGGACCACTTTGCTACTCGGGTGACGTGCTTGCCGAGGACGTCTCGCTGCCGCCACTCGAGCGCGGCGATACCATCGCGATCGACCGCATCGGCGCGTATTCGCTCGGCAGCGCATCGCACACGAACGCTCAGCCGAAGCCGCCGATCGTTCTCCTGCGCTCGAACGGTGATGTCGAGACGATCCGTCAGCCAGAATCGGTCGAGGAAATCATCGGCAACGCACAGCAGCCCGAGGACCTGGCGCTCGACGACGTAACGACGGAGGCTGACTGATGAGCACGGACGCCGCACTCGAGACGGCTGCGTCGCTCGCTGTCCAGCAGGCAACGACGCAGTACGCTCCTGACGAGCGGGCTGCCGTCGCCGCTGTCGATGCAGTCGTCTCCGACGATACCGTCGTTCTCGAAGGGGCGGTAAGCACCGAGCGGGTTCGAACCGGTGTTCGCAATGCTGTGCAGGAGGCCGTTTCCGCGCAGTCTGACGATGGCTCGGACGCCGCCGCTAACGCCACCACAGACGCCACCACAGACGCCACCACAGTTCGCGACGAGCTGACCGTACTCGAGTCTCTGGCTGTGCCACGCACCACTCGTCGTCGCGTGGTCTCCGTCAGGGGCGACCCTGAGGAGGACGCTGAGCAGGTCACGAAGGCACTGTACGGAGAAGCCCTGACGGCCTACGATGGCCGCGACGGCTGGTGTCGCGTTCGGACCGCCGACGGCTACCTCGGCTGGGTCGACGAGGAGGCGCTCTGCGAACTCGACGTCACCGACGAGTGGGAACCAGATGCTGCTGTCGCAACTGCGCCGGCTGACGCGTTCGAGGACGAAGACCGTGATCCTGACAGCACCGTCGGTCTCGACACCGTTCCCGCGGGTGTCGAGTGCCGAATCGAGTCGGACGGAACCGACGCCGAGTCCAGCGGGACCGGCTCCGAGACGGCCACCCAAGCCGAACTCGTCGTTTCCTTCCGAACCGGTGCCACAGCGCGACTCCACGCCGACGCCATCCGCGAGACGGCCGGACTTGGAACCGGCGACGAGGTCGTCTCCATCGCGAGACAGTTCCTCGAGACGCCCTACGAGTGGGGCGGGATGACCAGCGACGGGATCGACTGCTCTGGCCTCGTTCGCATCGCCTATGCGGCTATTGGCGTGCTCGTTCCGCGCGACGCAGACCAGCAGTCCACGCTCGGAAAGGCCGTCGACCGCGACGAACTCGAACCCGGGGATCTGCTCTTTTTCCCCGGCCACGTCGCGATCAGCCTCGGCGGCGACGACTACATCCACGCCTACGGCAGCGACGATGCGGTGACGATCAACAGCCTCGACCCCGACGACGAGCAGTATGTCGAATCGCTCGACGAGTCGATGACGGCCACGAAGCGACTCCTGCCGACCGACGCTGACTCGATGGAGGTTGACCGATGATCGTCGACCGCGTCGACGTCTATCGAGTCGAGTTCCCCCTGATCGACTCGTTCGAAATCTCGCTCGGGACGAAACACCGCGCGACGAACGTGCTCGTCGAACTCGAGACCGACTCCGGCGTCGTCGGCTGGGGCGAAGGCGCACCGCTCGCGCCCATCACGGGCGAGACGATCGACAGCGCCATCGCTGGGGCGACCGCTGGCGCGGCGGTACTCGAGGGACGCGACCTTCGCGACCGGCGCGAACTCGCACTGGAACTCGACGCGGCGCTTCCCGGGGCGGTCTCCTCGCGCTTTGCACTCGAGACGGCGCTGTACGACGCCTATTGTCGCGAGCGAGGGATTGCGCTGGCGGAGTGCTTCGGCGGGAAGCCGGAGCCGGTTCGGACCGATATCACGGTCGCGATTGTCGATCCGGAAACCGCGGCGGCAGAGACAGAGGCTGCCAAAGAGCAGGGATTCGACGAGTTCAAGGTCAAAGTCGGCAGCGATGTGGAGTCTGACCTAGAGCGCGTTGCGGCCGTCCGACGTGCGGCCCCCGATGCGGGGCTCAAGGTCGACGCGAATCAGGGCTGGACACCGAAGGAGGCGATTCGGTTTGCCGACCGGGCTGCCGACCGCGGGCTCGATGTCGGCCTGCTCGAACAGCCCGTTCACCGAGACGACGTTACTGGCCTCAAGCGCGTTACTGAGGCCGTTCGAACGCCGGTCGCGGCCGACGAGACGGTCTTCACACCTGCGGATGCACACCGGGTCGTTTCGGAGGGTGCCGCCGACGTGATCAACATCAAGGCGGGCAAGTCGGGGCTGACCGACGGTGCTGCCATCGCCGAAATCGCACGCGGCGCGAATCTCGACGTGATGGTCGGCTGTATGCTAGAGAGCGCGCTCGGCCTCCACGCCAGCGCCCACTTGGTCGCCGGACTGGGTGACTTCTCGTACGTCGACCTCGACGGCAACCACTCGTTCGAGCGCGGGCTCGCGGACCTCCCATCCGGACCGACGCACGAACTCACCGGACCCGGCCACGGAATCGTTCCCGAGCCGGATGCTGTGCCCGAGTCGCCCGTCGAGCGATGACGTTTGCCAGCGGTGGCACTGGGCCTGCTTCCTCGGACACCGCTATCGCCACCGAGCGAGTCCAGTCGCTACTCGAGGAGGGCCTGGAGCGCGAGTACTACACGGCGGCAGTTGCCGTCGCCGGTGGCGTCGACGAACTACCGGTTACGGTCGCCGTCGGACAGCCGTCGCCAACCGACGAGCGCACGGTTGGCCTCGAGACGCCGTTCGACTGCGCCTCGCTCACGAAGCCAATCGTCACCACGACGGTACTGTTTCGACTCCTCGAACGGGGGGAGGTGACCCTGACCGACGAACTCGGCGACCACCTGCCTGCACTCGAGCGCCACCGGCGCGGCGAAATTCCGCTGTGGCGGCTCCTGACGCACACGTCCGGCCTACAGCCGTACGCCTTCTCGCCCGAGTGGGACAGTGTCGACGACGTACTGGCGGGGCTCGCCGACCAGAACCTGTTCGATCGCCGACTCGGTGACGGCTTCGTCTACAGCTGTCTGAACTACGTCTACCTCGCGGCCGCTCTTCGCCAGGTGGCCGGAACCGACCTCGCGACGCTCGCCGACGAGCACGTGTTCGGCCCCGCCGGCATGCGTGATTCGTCCCTCGGTCCGTACGAGACAGGCGATTCGGAGTCTGAACTCGAGTCAACCGTCGTTGCGACGTACGATCACGAGTACGGCCGCGGCGAGTGTCGCAACGAGATCCACGACCCGATTGGGAACGTGATGGGCGGCGAGAGCGGCAACGCCGGGCTGTTTGCGACGGCTCATGACGTTGCACAGTTCGCGCAGACACTGCTCAGCGATTCAGATTCTGATTCGGCGTCGGCAGCGCCGCCTCGGCTCGTCTCGCCTGCGACCATCGACTGTCTCCCGGTTCGGCGGAGTGGAACGGAGACCGCATCGCAGGGCTACGGCTGGCGCGTCGGGACGGACCACATTCCGGCGCCCCAGTGGTCCGAGCGAACGATCGGTCACACCGGCTTTACGGGCACCTCGCTGTGGGTCGACATCGACCGTGGACGTTTCGCCTGCCTCCTCACGAACGCCGTCTACGAGCAGGTGCAACTGTACCGGTTCCGACAGCGCTACCACGCGATCGTTGCTGCGTCGCTGTTTGGCTGACACCGTCCGACCTCCTTGTCGCTGTGTTCAACATAGTCGTCGTTTTCGTTGTCTCCCCCATTCGCTTGACCCCACGCACCGACCGTCCTATAGTAACAACTGCACCTAGTTACACACTGCTCGCCGAGTCATCTGGCGATCAGGCGTGCAGTGACTTGCAGTGGCTACTATAGCCTAGCTACCAAGGGTTGGGTTTTTAGCTCTCGGACGGGAATCCGTCGACCATGACAGATTTTGACACAGTCCTCCGGAACGGCCGACTCGTCGATGGTACTGGTTCTCCGTGGTTCGACGGCGATATCGCCATTCGGGACGGCCGAATCGCTGCAATTGGCACTGTTTCTGGCACCGGGGCTACCGAACTCGACGCAGAGGGACACGTCGTTGCACCAGGCTTTATCGACATCCACACGCACTCCGATTACACGCTCCCCGCGAACCGAGCGGCCCACAGCAAGGTCCGTCAGGGCGTCACTCTCGAGATTGTCGGCAACTGCGGGACGAGCGCCGCGCCGCGACACGGACTCGCTGCGGAGGACGTCGACGAAGGATTTGCCTACCGCGGCGTCGGCGACGTCGTCGACACGAGCCAGTGGGAAACGATGGGCGAGTACCTCAACCACCTCGACGACCCCGAGGCCGGCGGCGTCTCGCTCAACGTCGGCTCGCTCGTCGGCCACGAAAACGTCCGAATTCCCGTGCTCGGCTACGAGGACCGCGAGCCGACCGCCGACGAACTCGAGGAGATGAAAGCGCTCCTCGACGAGGCGCTCTCGGACGGCGCTGTCGGTCTCTCGACGGGCCTCATCTACACCCCCGGCGCGTTCGCCGAGACCGAGGAACTCGTCGAACTGGCCTCTGTCGTCGCCGAGCACGACAAACTGTACGCCACCCACATGCGAAGCGAGGGCGACGATATTTTCGCGGCACTCGAGGAGGCCATCGAGATCGGCGACCGTGCTGGCGTTCCGGTACAGGTTTCCCACCACAAGGCCGTCGGCCGGGACAACTGGGGCAAGGTCCGATACACCCTCCGCCGGATGGAACGCGCCCGCGAGGACGGCGTCGAAATCCAGTGCGAGCAGTACCCCTACACCGCCTCTTCGACCAGTCTGGTCGCCCGGCTGCCGACCTGGGCTCGCGAGGGCGGGACCGAGGCGACGCTCGAACGGTTGACCGACACAGAGACGCAGGCCGAGATTCGGGAGGCACTCGAGTCGAACACCGATTCCTGGGACGATATTCTCATCACGAACGTCCGGACACCCGAACTCGAACACGTCCAGGGGAAGACCGTCGGCGAACTCGCGGAGCGGGCGGACGAATCTCGGACGCCTGCCCAGATTGTCGTCGACCTGCTGATCGAGGACCGCTGTCGGCCCCGACACATCCACTTCAGCATGAGCGAGCAGGATGTCGAGGAGGTTATGGCCCACGACCTCACGATGATCGGCAGCGACGGCAACTCGCTGCGCCCGGCGGGGCCGCTCGGCGACGGCGTTCCGCACCCGCGAAGTTACGGCACGTTCCCGCGGGTGCTCGGCCACTACGTTCGCGAGGAGTCAGTTATCTCACTCGAGACGGCCGTCTACAAGATGACCGGCCAGCCCGCAGCCAGACTCGGACTCGAGGACCGCGGCGTGCTGAAACGAGGTATGTGGGCGGATATTACGGTGTTCGACCCCGATACGGTGAGCCAGGGTGGGTCGTTCGTCGATCCGGCCGTCTATCCAGACGGCATTCCGCACGTGCTCGTCAACGGTGAGTTCGTCGTGCGGGATGGCGAGCATACGGATGCGCGTCCCGGTGTCGCGCTTCGGTGAGCGCTTCGTCGTTTCTTTGACGTCCAGCAGTGGGCAGTTATTCGGCGGAGCGGTCGTCAGTATTGATCTTGCACCCTGTCGATTTTGCACTGCACACACAGGTCGTCAGCAAAACAGGAGATACTGTCGTAGGGACAGTCGTACTCCTCGACGTGAACGGACTGGCGGCGCTTTTCCTGTCGCCAGATGCTCTCCCAGTCGCCGATGTCCATGTCGGCGGACGTGAAGACGACACTTCCGTCTCGAGCCACGATTTTTGCGACCGTCACGTCGTGCTGATTTGCTTTGACGACTGCAATCGCGTCCTCGTACGAGCGACAACTGTGCTCTTTCGTTCCGGCTGTATCGTCCAGAAGCCGGACCGTTATCGATCCGTCGTACTCTTCTGTTGGCTCCAGCCCACCAGTCATACCGAGTCGTTCTGGAAGCTGGCGCAAAAGTTTGGGGGCTGTGCTCGAGTGGAGCCGAACTTCTGCTACTGTCCTATCCGACCCAGCTGTCCTCATATTATCGGTCTCCCAACGGTCATTTCCGACATTTTACACGTGTTCATCGAGGAACGCATCGATTCGCTCGAACTGTTCGATACGGTTCTCGAGCTTGGTCGTGTGGTGACCTTCGTCCTCGAAGATACACGTTTCGACCGGAACGCCCTGCTCTTCGACGGCGTCAGCGATCTGGCGTGCCTCATCGACCGGCACGCGCGGATCGTTCGCGCCATGCTGGACGAACAGCGGGCACGCAATCTGATCGACCGTGTGGATTGGACTGATCGACTCGAGGAACTCGCGATCAGCATCGAGTGAGCCGTACTCTGCCTCGCGGTGGGGTCGGCGGTAGTCTCCGGTGTTCTCGAGGAACGTCACCCAGTTCGAGATACCGACGAAATCGACGGCGGCCGCCCAGATGTCGGGATACTCGGTGATACACGCAAGCACCATGAAGCCGCCGTAAGAGCGGCCGTAGCAGACGATCGAGTCGGCGTCGATCTCCGGCCGGTCGCGGAGCCACTCGACGCCTTCCGCAATATCTCGAACGGAATCCATCCGTTTCTCGACGTCGTCGAGCGCGGCGTACTCGCTCCCGTAGCCCGAGGAGCCACGGACGTTCGGTTCGAAAAGGGCGTATCCTGCATCGAGGAAGTACTGGCGGATCGGCCGGTTCCGCCACGAGGGACGCCGCTGAGAGTGTGGGCCGCCGTGAATGTCTACGATCACTGGCGTCTCTCCCTCCTCGTAGTCGTCGGGAAGGGTGAAGAACGCCGGAATCTCCCTGTCGTCGAACGTCTCGTATCGGATCAGATCGGGTTCGTGGTACTGTTCGAGGGGGATACCACCGGAGGAGGGTATCGTCCAGCGTTCCGACTCCGGTGTAGCAGTGTCATCGATCGTGTCCAGTTCGACGGTGTAGATCGAGTAGTTCAGGTTGGTCGACGAGACGGTCATTGCCGCTCGGTTTCCTGCAGGGCCGATCGTCAGCCCAGAGACGACACCGTCTGGGACCCCGACTGAGACGGTGTCTGCCTCGGTCGGTGTCCGAAGCTGACCGACGAAGAGCTCGGAGTAGCCGTCGACGTTTCGCGCGTATGCGAGCCGACCGGTCGCAGCGTCGAGGCCGAACTCGTCGACACTCCAGTCATCAGATTCCTGATCGTCGACGGTGACTGGTTCCGCCTCGAGCGTTGCAAGGTCGATGCGGATCAGTTCCGTCGTGTCGCCGAAGGTATCGCTCACACAGTAGATTGCTTCGCCGTCCGGTCCGAAGGTGGGGTGGCTGTATCGAGCAGGGTCCTCGTGTGGGGTGACGTGTCGACGTTCGCCACTGTCGACCTCGACGACGGAGAGGTCGATGTCCGAACTGGCGTGGGCGTTTCTGAGAAGGAGTCGGTCACCGGACGGACTCCAGCCGACGACGCTGATGCGACCGTCGCCCTCACAGACGCGTGTCGGTTCGCTCCCGTCGGCTCCACCCTCGTGATCGGTCCCGCCCTCGCCGGTATCGACAGCCATTACGTACACGTCGAAATCAGCGGTGGTACGACGGTTGGCGGTGAACGCGACTCGGTCTCCATCGGGGCTCCAGGCGCCCCACTGGTGGATCGCATCTGGTCTGTCCGTCAGTTGGACGATCGTCCGGTCGTCGGGACTGAGTCGGTACAACTGATCGTGCTCGTCGGCGCCGGTGTCCTTACCGAACGCGATCACGTCGCCGCTCGGTGACCAGTCGACGAACGAAACGCGCTCGTCGTAGAACGTCTGCTGGGTCGGCCAACCGCCCGGCTCGCCGAGTGTCCAGACCTGCATCGTTCCCGTCGTGTCCGCGCGAAACGCCAGGCGACCGTCCGGTGCGACCGTCGCTCCTCTTGTTCCGCGAGCGTTCAAGTAGCGCCCGACATCACGTGTCATGATCTGATGCAGTCACGCCGTTTGTTTGAACGTATGGGTCCCGGAACATTCGACTCGAATCTGATGCGTTCACTACGCATTCAGCGATTGTATGTCTAACTGGGACATTCTAAAAGACATAAGGAAGCTGCTATTAGTAACTCGAACCAGAAGTCATGACGCTCCCGATGACCCTATCCTCGGCTCACTGGCGCAGATTCGACAGAATATCGTCGAACTGCACAATAGCGAGGATCTGTTCCGGACGGACCGGCGGTTGCCGAAAGAATCGGTCTGGGTGATCAATACCCGTCATACAACTGCTGAATCTTCGGTATCGTGGCTACACGTTTCTGTTATATATGATGGACAAATTATCTTGGGTTGACAGTAAACCATCGACAACCACACAATATATAGATTTCATTTAGTGATAGCAAATTAGATAATATCGGTGCTACTACTAATACTGGTTAGTCGATTGCCAATCAATGTGCGGAGAGTCGACGGTCGGAAGAACGATTCGAGGTCTCGAGTGCGGGTTGGGTGCCAACCGAGGCACGAACGGTGTCTGTGAAACCGGAGATTTTCGGATGATTGTGAGCTTTCGGTTCTCAACATGCTGCATATCGACATCTGGATTTCCGCACGCTCTCGAAACCGTTGTCCGGGGCCGGAGTCGTACCGGCAGAACACGAAACGCAGGCCATCGTTCAATGTGATGCTGAGCCTTCGAACTCCGTCGTTTCCGCCGATCAATTTCCAGTGAGGACGTCCGTGACTGCAGCCGTGAACGGATCTGGGAAACCATCACGCCTTATATCTTGCAACGACCAAGACGCCAGTATGGCAGATCTCAATCCGATTGCGAAACAACTCCATCAAACCAGTCCAGCCCCTGTCGAACTGACACTCAGTGATGGAACAACGGCCATTTTCCAGCTCACCGGAGCCGAGTTTTTCCAGCAAGCGTTTCAAGCTGAAGGTACTCGAGAGGATGATGACGCGGACTACCGATTCGTCTCGAGCGACGATACTGAATCAATCCTGGTTGGACGAAAAGATGTAGACGAATCGGAGTGGACGATGGTTGGAACTGTTACCGAGGTTTCTACAGTCGAATCGTAATCACCGTTGCTTTCGACGCCATGACCGTTCCCGAATCCCGTTGCTGTTCGTTGTGAGCGGAGCCTAGCGGCTCAACTCGTCAACATACGTGCTTTCAATTTCGGTCTCGAGTTCATCGACATACTGCGTCAAAATGTCTGGTAGTTCGTCGGTGTATCGGTTATCCGTGAATCGGTACTTCGGGCCGATGATGGCGATTGCGCCGAGAACGTTTCCATCGGGTTCTTTGACAGGCCGGCCGACCTCTCTGAGTCCGTCTACGTACTCCTCATCGGCGAATGCGATACCTCGCTCACGAATTTGTTCGAGTTCCTGTGAAAGGACAGCTCGTTCCGTAATCGTGTTTGCTGTTTGCCTGGGAAGGCCCCAGTTGTCCAGTATCGTTTCAACGCGTTCAGCTGGCAATTCGGCGAGGATCGCTTTTCCAGTCGCAACGCAATGGAGATCGTAATAGATCCCGGCAGCACTCGGCGCAGTAGAGAGATGTCGCTCCTTCGATGGGATGTGGCTATCCGGATGAAATGATTCGTGAACGAGAATGCCACGACCATTGTTCTCGACGACGAATTCGACTTCCTCGTCGATCTGATCTGAGAGTTCTGTCACGGTCTGTTTTGCCAGTGTGTACGCTCTCTTTTGGGAGCGCGCGTACTCTCCATGGTTGAGGAACCGGAGCCCGATCTGATACACTGCTCCTTCCTTCGTGAGATACCCTTTGTCGAGAAGGGTCCGGAGGTGGAGATGAATTGTACTCCTCGAAATATCTACTTCGTCGACCAATTCATCGAGCGTTGCCCCTCCCAGTTCCTGTATTGTATTGATGATAGCTAGTGACCGCTCCGTGGTTTTTGCTGTCTGTTTGGTCATAGGCTCTCTACTGTCTGGAAGGTATAAAGATTCATCTCACTCGGACTCTTAAGTACCTCGCGACTTTCGCTGTGGATCTGTATACAGCTCATGCTTAGCGGAGCTGTTCTTGTAGAATCCGGTATCGATAGGACCCGTTGTACCCTCGTGACCACTTCTCTAAGTAGGATCGACTTTCACAGAATAACCCGAATAGCTCTATGGAGAATCGATCATCGATCTCAGCTTCGACGCCCTCGTACAACACACGCGTTTTTATATAGGGTCCTCTTGTGGGATGGTTCAGGCATTCGGCTTGTAAATACTCTCGTACTATGCTGTCTGTTTCTGCAATATCGAACGTCTGTAATTGGGGAGGTACTTCGCTCATACTGATCGAACGGTTCTATCGAGCACACACTGATGCGTCTCTAGATATCTTTGAGCGGGTGGATCATAATGATGTGGATAGTATTTCATAAACAGTTCGGTCAGTCTGACTATACATTTCTGTCGGTAGGAAGTAACTCGATGCCTGTACGGACCGTCTGGTCTCTCCCGAACCGACACTGAGGTACGTGGGAGTGTTTCGTGAGCTATAGTAGCCACTGCAAGTCAATACACACCTGATCGCCAGCCTGCTCGGCGATCAGTGTGTAAATAGTTGCAGTTGTTACTATACTTCCCATGCGCTGTTCTCCTCTCACAAGTCCCCACTCCCACATTTGTCTGGCGACCACTCTCTGCCCTCTTATATAAAAGTCCAGCATAGTAGGATCTATATTGGACAATAAATACGAATCTGGCTCTGGTGTATTACATATGTACTGCTGTAAATGATGTGTTCACCCAGCCCGCTCACTTCCTCTATCTCCGGTTCTTGCTTCTGCACTTCTGCAACGATCTGTAGTGAAATAACTGATATGATGGCACACTCTATCTGATTATGCTGGATTTTTATATAGAAAACCTCTCTCAACCGGCCTCAACACAGTCCCAGTGTGGGCGATATCTTGATTACTATCCAACCCGTCTGTTCAGTCTCACATGGGAATGGGAAACTATGACCAGAGTGAGTACGAACGCCGTGAACAAACGCCCACAGAGACTCAATCCAGTCCTGACGATCAACCCGACGAATATCATGGAACGGTGACCTTTGAAGAGGTTGAGTCGACCGCTACCTTACTCGAGGAACTCAAAGAGATCAAGGAAGGATAGTTCACCACACATGAGCCTCGACACTCTGTAGCCTCTGATTTTGCACTCGCTGTTTCCGTTCGTTATTCAGACAGGGCCCCAATAATCCAGGGCTGTTGGCTTCTCTATTTATGTGCTTCGGCTCTAAAGCTTTGGTCAAACGACTTATGCTGATCCAGTTATTACGGTCGTGTATGGGACTGAGTGAGTTCCTCAACGGTGACCAGATTACAGGCAAACAAGCAGCGATTGTATTCTTCGCTTGGCTTACAATCGTCATCGCGGTAGGCGTTCTTATGCTACTCTATACAAGCAACGCGGTGTAGACCTATGTACCGCTCACACCGAACTGCGCTCCGCTGATGTGTTCTTCGACTCTCTAGTTGCCACTGAACGTCAGTACGCACCGGTTGCACGAGGAAAGCACAACTCGGAGCCACACGGTGACTGAGAACTGCGGATAGTGCGACTGGTTACAAACAGTTTCAGTTGTTCTGTAGTACCCACTCCAAGTCGAGTCCACCTGATCTCGCGGTTTCGTGCGCTCACTGTGTCTCTCGTTGTAGTCGGAACTAGCGGTGAAGAATTCGTCTAGAACTGTGTTAGTCCACTGGACGCGGTCTGGTATCGCTCTTTAATCACTATGTATATGCTTATACACCTTTTACCCCCTCCAGGGCGTCCTTCGAAAAGCGACGCTCTTGAAGAGAGAATGTCTACTAGCAACCAGGCTACGACCGAGGAAACGGCTGAACCAGAATCGGCTCTCGAGACTGCCCGAAGACAACTTCGGCGAGTCGCAGAGCACCTCGACATCGATCCGAGTATCGTTACTCGACTCGAACACCCTAAACAGGTTCACGAAGTCACGGTGCCGATCGAGCGCGATGATGGGTCTGTGAGTGTATTCACGGGCTATCGGGCGCAACACGACAGTGTCAAGGGTCCGTATAAGGGTGGGATCAGATATCACCCTGCGGTGACGAGAAACGAGTGTGTGGGGCTTGGGATGTGGATGACCTGGAAGTGCGCAGTCATGGATCTTCCTTTTGGTGGTGCCAAGGGTGGTATTGCGGTCGATCCCACTGATCTGAGTACTGCCGAGAAAGAGCGTCTCACCCGGCGATTTACGCAAGAGCTTCGGGATGTTCTGGGGCCAAATCGCGACATCCCAGCTCCAGATATGGGAACTGATCCACAGACGATGGCATGGTTGATGGATGCGTATTCGATGCAGGAAGGAGAGACAGTACCAGGTGTGGTCACTGGAAAGCCGCCTGTCGTTGGCGGGAGCAAAGGCCGTACTGAAGCACCTGGTCGAAGCGTCGCAATAATTACGCGTGCAGTCTGTGACTATTACGACCGTCCGCTTTCGGAAACGACGATTGCCGTCCAGGGATACGGGAGCGTTGGCGCACACGCTGCACGACTCCTCGATGAGTGGGGTGCAACAATCGTTGCCGTTAGCGACGTGGAGGGCGCAATGTACGATCCGACAGGAATCGATACGCACGCTGTTCCCTCGTATGATGAGGAACCGAATGCGGTTACAGAACACGCAGACACAGTACTGTCGAACGATGAACTCTTCGAACTTGATGTGGACATTTTTATTCCAGCAGCAGTCGGCAATGTCATCACCGAGGCTAACGCTGATTCGATCGGCGCAGATATCGTAGTAGAGGGGGCAAACGGTCCGACGACATCAACTGGCGATACTATCCTCAACGAACGGGGCATCCCGGTCGTTCCAGATATTCTCGCTAATGCCGGTGGGGTGACTGTGAGCTACTTCGAATGGCTCCAGGATATCAACCGACGCTCCTGGACTCTTGAAACGGTCCAGGAGGAACTCGAGGCCGAAATGATCGGTGCCTGGAACGCGGTGTGTGTTGAGTATGAGAGTCGAGACGTCTCGTGGCGAGATGCTGCGTATATTGTTGCCCTCTCGCGTATTGCTGAGGCACACGAGTCACGTGGACTGTGGCCCTAACGGATCCCCACTAACGCCGCAAGCCACCCACGGAACGTCGCAGGCAGCCGCACTCACCGTATTTCACAAGTCCGTGGTTTGCATCCGTTCAATCTGGAGGGTGATACTATTAGAGACGCTATCTTTTCGTTCTATTGTCCCTTTTACGGTCAATCTCGAGAGTGGGGTTGGACCAACAGTAAGTGAATCCCCCTCGGAGAGCGTATCTATCTGTTCCTGCATGTGTATCACTGCTCGACAGCGATCAGGGTGGTGTACGCTCGAAAGTGAAATTTCCTCTACGACTACGTTGTTCATCATTCGGCCATCGTATCTGACTGGGACAATGGCTGGATCGTCTATCTGTTGAACTTCGAGCGCTGTGTATGCTGCTGCAGTTGGCCTGTATCCTCCCTTTGGACCAGGAACTCCGTCCACGAGCTGTAGTGCTTTGAGACTCTGCATTTTATTCCGGATCGTTCCGGCTTTCAACCCCACCTCCGCAGCAATGTCATCGCCCTTCACTGTCGTTTGTTGCTCCATGTGAAGATCGATCACTGCACGAAGAATCTTCTTTTGACTACTCGTTAGCTCAATTGCTGCCATAGTCTCTATTTCGACGTTTGTCCATTTAAACTCGCCGAACGAAGAACACCTCCGGTTGTGATCTGTGGTTTCTTCGGGTCGGACGGTATGTAATGCCCAACTCGGTTTGAACAAATCACTTCTTTCACGGTAAAACGAAAGGGGAAGAGGAAGGCATATCAGGTGATGGCAGCTACGGATTGCTGAGGATGTCCCGGGTGATTCCCCAATGCGTGTAGTTGTTGTCGGGGCTGGCGAAGTCGGTCGAACGATTAGTGCAACCCTCGAGGATTCACACGATGTTGTTGTCGTCGACCGCGACAGTCAGAGTATAGATGAGATTACATATGCCTATGATGTCCTCGCAATTCAGGGGGACGGAACAGAGATCAGTACGCTACGGAAAGCTGGTATTGAGCAGGCGGATCTAGTAGTCGCCTGTACTGATACTGACGAATCAAACATTGTTATCTGTACCGCTGCCAAATCTCGATCTAACGCGTTCACGATTGCCCGCGTCAGACGACGCTCCTTACTCGAAACGTGGGAGGGGGCAAACGACTCGTTCGGGATTGATTTCATGATCTGCTCCGACCATCTCACTGCCCAGACCGTCTTTCGAATTTCCGGTTTTCCAGCGGCCCAAAACGTCGATTCCTTTGTTGGTGGGCGTATTCGCATGGCCGTGTTCGAAATTGAACCAGACAGTCCCATCGCTCACCAGACTATTACCGAGGCAGATCGATACGATTCGTTAACCTTCATCGCAGTCTTTTGTGAGGATCGAATCGAACTTGCAACGGGAGATACAGTGTTAGAACCATCTGATCGTGTCGTCGTTGTTGGCCGTCCGGAACCTGTGAGGAAGTTTGCGAACCAAGTAGCAACGCACGTGAACGACGCTGCCGATGAGGTTGTGATTGCTGGTGCTAGCGAGATTGGTATCCAGACGGCAAAAGCGTTTGAAGAGCACGGCTATCATCCACGCCTCCTCGAACGCAATACTGCTCGTGCACGATACGCTTCCGAACAATTACCAGGGACCACTGTCTTAGAACACGATGCGACTGATCGTGAGTTCCTTTCCCGAGAGCATATTGGTGAGGCCGACATACTCATTTCAGCCTTCGAAACTGACGAACGGAACCTGCTCATGTCGTTACTGGGCCGGCATATTGGAGTCGACAAAACAGTAGCGATCGTTGAGTCCTTCCAGTACTCCGAATTATTCGAGACGGTTGGTGTTGATATCACGGTTAACCCTCGAGAAGAGACTGCTGAGGAGATTGTCAAGTTCACACGCGAAAACCATACTGAAAAGATTGTTACGCTCGAACATGACCGTGCTGAAGTTTTCGAGATCAAAGTGACGGATGATAGCATATTTACAAACAGAGAGATCGAGGCGGCAATGAGCGAACTTCCTGATGGTGTCATTATCGGTGCTATCTCCCGCAGCGGTGAATTCGTGACACCGAGGGGGTCGACAGTTATTGAACCGACTGATCATCTGGTTATGTTCGTCGATTCTTCGGTGCTCGATACTGTTGTGCCGGTTATTTGAGTCCCTTGCCCGGTCAGTAGGCACGCTGGCATTCATTGTCAAATTGGACCATCCTGTTTGGGATGTGGTCTAGTTTAGTGTCTTGCCATACATCTCACCTAAGTGATTATTATAGGCGTTAGGTATTGCAGTGATGCCTGAATCATTCAAATGTGCTCTACCACTTGACCGGTTGTCCCTACAAGCTTTGGAAGTGACTGTTCCGCATATTGAGGATATACCGTTTACTAATTCGAGACTGGTGTACCCA
Source organism: Natrialba magadii ATCC 43099 (assembly GCF_000025625.1). Lineage (NCBI taxonomy): Archaea > Methanobacteriati > Methanobacteriota > Halobacteria > Halobacteriales > Natrialbaceae > Natrialba > Natrialba magadii. The sequence continues at coordinate 58,753 of NC_013923.1, forward strand.
CACTACCTCTCAACCGTAATTGATTGCAGAAGTTAAAACTCCTGTTCACGGCCTTCTGCGTTGATCCCTCTCGGCGAGAACCATCGCATCGTCGAGATAATGTTCCTGGGCTACTCAATCTAGAACTGAACCGGTTGACCGTTATCCTGTCGTCGAACGCTGTGACAGAAAGACGAACTTCGAGACTTCTGTATTTCACGATATGACCAAGACAGCTTTTCTTTGAAAGTGATTGTCTGGTTATTATTCGGGGGTCGTGCTTCCTCCCCAGAAGCGACGCAACAGGTCGCACTCACATTCGAGATAGTGTCTGTCAGGTGAACGCCCCCGTGTTCTCATTCGATAGGGGCTGGTCAGTCCTCGGCTGGCTGCTCGTTGAGACTCCCCCGTTCTCGCATCATCGAGGTGCCCCGTTCGATCCACCGGCGGCGATAGAAGACGGCGCTGAGGTAACTGACTCGAAACGCGAAGTCGAGGACAACGGCGACATACGCCGCGACGACGCCATACCCGAGGACGACGCCGAACACGTAGGTGAACCCGAGCAGAAACACAAACGTCCCGATGACGCGGGAGACGAACGGAACGACCGTTTCGTTCCCCCCTCTCAGAGAGCCCGCGAGCGTGAGGTACGCTGCGATCAACAGCGCGGCGATCGCGTACGCCTGCGCGAAGCCGGTCGCGTAGCTGATCGTCTCCGGTTCTCGCGTGAACACGAGGACGAACTGCTCTGCAAAGAAGAACAACAGGCCACAGAGGCCACCGATGGTGAGCACACTCAGTGACGTTGCAGCGATCCCGTTGTAGTAGGCGTTGGATCCCTCGTTGCGCCCGAGCGACTGGCCTACCATGATGTTCGCCGCGACGCCGTAGCCCCGCGCCAGCGGCGAGGCGACCTGCTGGTACATTCGTCGTCCGATGTGGTAGGCCGCGTTGACCTCCGTGCCGAACGCGAGCAGGATCGCGTTGAACGGGAACTCGGCGATCATCTCCGTGACGCCCTCGGCGATCCGCGGCCAGCTGATGAGTACCAACTGCTTCGTGATGACGAGTTCGCGCGGGGCGACGAACTGAATCTCACTGAGTGGCGACCAGAGTATTGCGAGGAAGGTCAGCGCACCGAGCGTGTCGGCGATGGCGGTTGCGACGGCAATCCCGATGACGGTCAGCTCCGGCAGTGGGCCGAGACCGAAGGCGAGGCTGACGGTGAGGACGATGTTCAGTGCGTTGACGGCGCCGTTGACGTACATTGGCGTCTTGGTGTCGCCGGTCCCCTGGATCGACCGGGCGGCGATGAAGTTGGTGTGAATCGCCGGGGCCGAGATCATGATAATCATGAGGTAGGTGCTCCCGTAGCTGATCACGGCTTCCATCGCGCTTTCCTCGGTGAGCGCCCCGAGCACGGCGATTGCGTACTCGTTGAACAAGAGTCCGAACAGAATGAACGGGATCCCGCCGAGGAGACCGATCAGCACTGCCTGCGAGACCGCCTGATCTCGGTTCGTCGTCGCATCCGCGCTCGTGTCTTGACTCGAGAGGGCGATCGCACCATCGCCGATCCCGATCCCGAATCGAAGAGGAAATCGCGCGTAGATATCCGCGAGTCCGACGGCTGCGACCGCGGCGGGGGAGAAAAAGCCCGCGACGATCAGGTCCGTCGTCCGCATCAGCGTCCGCAGCACCTGTTCGGCCATCACCGGCCACGAGAGGCTAAACACGCGCCGCCAGACGCGCCAGAATCGGCGTTCAGCCAGCGATAGCAGAACGATAAACACAGATCCACTTCCAACCTCCAGGGATTAAATATTGAGTTGTCGGAAAAGTGACCCGGATCACGTGGATTTCGGGTGCAGGTACGCTCAGGACCTCGAATAGTGGGTGGAGATCGGACTGATTTGGTCGCTGTCGTTGCGACCTGTCTCACTCCGACCCGATACTGGTCACCACGACACCGACCGCTGTCTCTCGGTCATCGACCATCAGTGACTACCGCTCCTACTCGCTGTCGTACGGCCACCGGCCGCCAATCTTCAGTTCCTGCACGTAGCCCTCGTCGATCATCGCTTTCGTTTCGTCTCGAGTACGCTGTGGGAACTCGCGGTCATTCTCTGCGGCGGTAACGACCGCTGCGGCGGTAAGCACCGACAGCTCTCGGAGGTCGCGGACGTCTATAGTAACAACTGCAACTAGTTACACACTGCTCGCCGAGCAGGTTGGCGATCAGGTGTGCAGTGACTTGCAGTGGCTACTATAGCTTATCCAGCGTGTCGGCGTGCGTGTGTCCCCAGCCGCGGCCGTTCGAATCGGATGTTGAGGATGTCATCGACGCCGGCACGCCCTCCTGGACGAACGCCCACTGGTCGCCGTGCGGACTGATGGTGTCGCTCGTCGATAGCGGCACGTCGAACTCGTCTGCGATTTCCTCGAACAGGGCTTCCAGCGCGTTGAACTCGTTGGCGTTGACCCGGAGGTTCCGGGAGTTTCCAGCGCCGTCGATGTTAATGACGCACTTGACGGTCGAGAGGTCGTGTGTCGCTGCAGAGTGGTAGGCGCCCTGTAGTCCGATCTCTTCCGAACCAAACGGTCCGAATCGGACGCGGGTCTCGAGTTCGTCTTCGACCTGCGTGAGCAATCGCGCAATCTCACAGACCAGGGCAGTTCCTGCGCCGTTGTCGTTGGCACCCTCCGAGATGTCGTGGGCGTCGACGTGTGAGGTAACCATCACAACCTCGTCGGTGTCCGGCCCGGCCTCGCCGACGACGTTCACCGAGTCAGTTTGTTCGTTTCGGGCCTCGACGTCGAGTTCGACGTGCAGCGATTTCGCCGTTGCATGGCGCAACAGCCGCTGGCCGACTTCTTTCGAGACGCCGACGGCAGGTATGGGTCCAGGGCGGTTGTCGTAGCCGATTTCACCGGTTGCCGGCAAACAGCCTTCGACGTGGTTGCGGAAGACGAAGCCGACTGCACCGCCGTCGACCGCGCTGACGTATTTCTCCATCCGGTGGAGCCTGCGGCCGTAATCGCTTGGCGTCTCGCTCGAGGCCATTGCGACCTTCCCTTCGAGGTCGGCGTCCTCGAAGTCTTCCGGACGCCCGTAGCCGACGTCGACGAGTTCGGCCTCGACAGTATCGCTCGGCGTTCCCGGAAGCCCGAGTACCTGATAGTCGGCCTCGAACGTGTCCTCGTGTGCGCCGCTCGTCGACAGCGTGGCGGGGCCGCGCCACCAGCCATCGATCGGGAACTCGTCCAGGTGGACGTTGCGAAGGCCGATCGTTTCGAAGGCGTCACGGACGTTCTGCACCGTCCCGTTCGCCCTGCTGTCCGGCCATTCGGTTTCCGATGTCGACCAGATCCTCCAGCACGTCCCGGTGGAAGGTGCTCGTGTACGCGTCGCCGACGACCTCGTTCGGGAGTTTTGTCATGAATGGGTGGCCGTGGGGCTGTCAAAAGAAGCTGTGGAATGCGGAACTCTCACATGGATGTCGGTTCGGGCCAGTGTACTGAAGCTGTGCTAGCCGAACTGGCTATTCTGCTCTCTCTATACTGACAGGAGAACGGATTTGTACGCGTCAACTCGTGTGTAGTCGACTTCTGACTGGCTACTCGTCTGTCGTCGTCTGCACAGCCGTTGCAATCGTCCGGCTTCCTAATACTTTTGACTGACTGGTTAGTAAGCACTCGTACTCGAATGGACGATTCGGAACGAGCACTTCTTGAAGCGACCTATCGCGCTCTCTGCGAATACGGCTACGTGGACCTGACGATGCAAGGGATTGTGGACGAACCGGCGCTGCGCAAGACGATCGTTGACGGTGTCGATGTGGGTGAGTTCGACGATCACGCCAATCCCGATCTGACAGTCGACCTCTCGACGACGGCGAGTAAGGGTGCCCACACACGGCAGGTTGCTGGTTCTCATCAGATTGGCTGCACTTGCGGGGCTGCATGCACGTTCGTCGTCACTTCCCTTGTCGGCGAGAACGCATCAGAGGTGACCACCTGATGGGGATCAGGGAGTCTGTCGACTCGCTGTTTAAGGGTCCTGAGTCGCTAGATCTCACGTCAGGTGGTATCAGCTGGCCGCTATTTTACCTCTCGCTGCCGATCATTATCCAGAATCTCTTTCAGGTGTTGTACAACCTGGCCGATACCTTTTGGCTTGGCCGCCACAGCACCGAGGCGCTGTCTGCGATTACGTTTGCATTCCCGATCGTTTTCCTGATGATTTCTCTTGCCCTGGGCGTCTCTGTTGCGGGGAGCGTCCTCGTCGCCCAGCATACTGGGGCTGGCAACGAGAAGCGTGCCGCATACGCCGCCTCGCAGACGATGGCTTACGCGTTCATCATCTCTATTGTGCTGGGCGTTCTGGGGTACGCCTTCGTCGACGACATCACTGTACTCCTCGGCGTGAACGAAACTGTCGCGCCGCTGGTCGTCGAATACATGCGCATCTACGCTATCGGCCTGTTCGCCGTCTTTGGCTTCGCGGTCTTTATGGCGCTCATGCGCGGCTACGGCGATACGGTGACGCCGATGTACGTTATGGCCGGATCGGTGGTTCTTAACATCGTCATCGACCCGATCCTTATCTTCGGTTTCGACGCGAATCCGTTGTTCGGCTTTCTCGGCCTCGGTGGACTGGAAGCTGCGGCACTCGACGCAACAGGGTACACCGGCTGGGGGATCGGCGGTGCCGCGGTGGCAACGGTGTTCTCGCGGGCAGTCGCGCTGGTGATCGGGCTCGCCATCCTGTTCCGTGGCAATCACGGCGTACAGATTCGCCTCTCGGAGATGGTTCCGGACCTCGAGTTCGGCCGAACCATCCTCGACATTGGACTACCGGCCTCCGTCGAGGGGGCAGCCCGATCGCTCTCTATCACTGCACTTCTCGTCGTCGTCGCGACCTTCCCGAACGCAGTCAGCGGGGCGTATGGCATCGGGACGCGAATCTTTTCGGTGATCTTCTTGCCGGCACTCGCCGTCTCGCAGGGGATCGAGACGATGACCGGCCAGAATATTGGGGCCGAAGAACTCGATCGCGCCGCCGAGACAAATCACTTCGGTGCACGTGCCATGCTGGTGCTCCTCACGGTGGGCGGCGGACTCATTATGCTCGCCGCGAGACCGATCGCCGGCATCTTTTCACCCGACCCGGCAGTCGTCGACCACACCACGACCTTCCTCCGTGTGACTGGGCTTTCCTTCGGATTCATCGGCGTCATGCGGGCCTACACCGGTGGTTTCCGCGGTGCCGGTCACACGATGATCGCGGCCATCATCTCTCTCGTGACGCTTGGTTTCGTTCGGCTCCCGGTCGCCTGGCTCGCCTCGGGTCCACTCGACGTAATGGGCCTCTGGATCGCTTTCCCAATCTCGAATATCGTCGGTGGGGTCGTCGCGTATCTCTGGTTCAAGCGCGACACCTGGCGCGACGGTAACCTGACTGAGAGTAGCCCGTCACCCGAGGGACTCGAGTCGAACGTCGCATCGACTGACAATGACTGATCGTTCGTTGTGACCTGTGACGGTTCTCCCCGTACAGGACCCTACCGGGAAACCGATGGTCGAGCACTCGTTCTACCCTGGTCCGAAGGCCGCGATGTCAGCGCCCACTGTCGCCAGCGCATCGGCGGGATTCGGGTCGCTGTCGGCCAGATGCGTGTACTGGTGTTCCGGGATGGTCGACAGTGCTGCTGTAACGGCCTCACTGTACGGCTCGACGCCCGGCTCTGTGGGTTCCTCGCCACCCCAGATGTCTCGGATGACAGTCATCGAATCGATGCGCACTTCCAGCCTGTCCGGTTCGTAGCGAGCCAACAGTTCGGAGAGCCCGAGCTGAAGGGCGGCGTATTCGGCGGTGTTGTTCCCCGTTCGGGAGCCGACAGGCCGGCCAAGGGGAGCGAGTTGCTCCTCCCCGCCGTCCATGATGACAGCGCCCGCTCCTGCGGGGCCAGGGTTGCCGCGCGAGCTGCCGTCGACGTAGAGGACGAATGTGCTGCTCGTCGGCTCCGAGATCGGTGGCCGGGTGAGGCCTGACTCTCGCAGGTTCTCGAGTGCTTCCCGCAACTCGGTCGGCGTGGTCGCGGGGTCAAATAGACCGCCGTAGCCGGGGACGGCGTCGTCGATGGCGTCAGTGGCGGCCGCCATTTCGTAGCCGACGCCCGCAAGTACGTCGTCGACGAGCGTGGCGAGCGGCGAGAGATGTTCGTTCGAGAGTGGTTCGTCGGTCACGCTATTTGCACCTCACGGCTTTGACTCCAGGACCTTTGCACCTCACGGCTTTGCCTTGCACCCTTGTTCCCGGACGATTTCGGTGGCTGGTCGCACCACTGCATACCGGTTCTCGGTGGTCAAGCAGGATAATTGGACTGAAGAATGTCCGTATACCTCGCAAGTATCCTTTTCGGGATGGGGCTCAAAGCAGTGACAATATGGGTGAACGGGCTGAAACTGACCCCACTATACTCCTCGTTGAGGACAACCCTGGCGATGTTCGCCTCATTGAGGAGGCACTTCAGGAACCTGTCAACTCTCTCTATATCACGCGAAATGGGAGGGAAGCACTCGACTTTCTACACCGACGTAACGAGTTCAGCGATGCCCCTCGTCCCGACGTCGTTCTCCTCGATTTGAACTTACCCAAAGTCGATGGCGGCCAGGTTCTCGATGAGATCCGAAGCGATCCTGACCTCGCCCACATTCGCGTCGTTGTCATCACCAGCGCACGGGCAGAGCACACTGCTCTCGAACCGGGCGCGATCAACGAAGAGGATTTCATCACCAAACCTGCTGACCCCGACGAGTTTCTGGCCCGCGTGCGGACAGTAATCTTCGACTGAAACGTTCCCGGGGCAGGATGTGCATATGAGTTCGCCTCTATGACCGTCGCTCTCAATCCGGTGACTTCAATCGGAAGCGATCTCCTGCGCCGCTGTCTGCGTCGACGGAAGCGTGAACGCATTACCGCACCGATCTGTCACCGTCATCTGTACGGCCCCTGAGTCTCGAGTTCACTCTCTACTGACAGCTCTTCCGTGACACTCAGAAGGGGTCCACGGGCGGGTCACTGTTGTGACAGCTTCTCAGCAAACCACTCTCCTGCATGATCGGCGACCGTCTCGAGTGCACCCGGTTCTTCGAAGAGGTGCGACGCGCCGTCGACGATCTCGAGTGATTTCTCTCCTGCCAGCAGGTCGAACGCTTCCTCGTTCCACTCGAGGACGGGATGGTCGTTTCCACCGACGATGAAGAGCGTCGCTGCCGTCACGTCGTCGAGGACAGGTTCTGCCAGGTCGACGCGACCGCCGCGCGAGACGACGGCTTCGACATCGGTTTCGGGACGTGCCGCGGCTCGAAGCGCCGCCGCGGAGCCAGTACTGGACCCGAAGTAGCCGAGTTGCAAGTCGGCGGTATCTTCGCGGTCCCGAACCCAGTGTGTGGCGCCAACGAGACGATCGGTTAACAGCCCGATATCGAATCGCGTGTCGTACGTCTGGTCTTCGGTTTCGGTGAGCAGGTCGAACAATAGCGTCCCGACGCCGCGTGTACGGAGGCGTTCGGCGACGAAGTTGTTCCGTGGACTGTGTCTGCTGCTCCCACTGCCGTGGGCGAACAGGACGAGGCCGGTTGCACCGTCGGGCACGATCAACTCTCCCTCGAGTGCAACGTCGTCGACGGTGACGGTGACAGTTGCGTTTGTCGGTGTACCCATCAGTGATTGTCCGACGACCACGCTATTGAGTCTGGAGGGGGATCGTACATTGATTGATATGTCTCTGTCCGATCAGACCCTGTGAAGGGACTGTAGGGGACGTGTTGCAAACGTCATCTATAGTAGTCACTGCACGTCACTACACGTCACTACACACCTGGTCGCACGACGAGCGCGGTTCGGAGCGAGCGGAGGGACATCGACACCGCTGCTAGTTTCGGCTGGCAGGTGCTCCTATCCAACCGTCAGAATCGGAGACGCTGTCCGCCGAAGGACACGCGCCGTCGTACTTCCGAGCAAGTCGCCCGTCGCTCCGCCCACTCCTCTGGTTCCCAGGACGACGAGATCGCCACCGACCCCGTCGGCGTACGTGGTGATTTCCTCGTGAGGGATCCCTCGGCGAACGTCGGTGTTCACTGACAGCCCGCGGTCACGTCCGTCAGTAGCGACCACCTCTACTGCATTCTGGCCACCTTCCCGCAATAGACCGATGATGCTCCGCGGCGCGTCCTTGAGGTCGTACGTCGCCGTGTCGATAACGTAGGAGACGGAGACATCCGCGTCGTACGTTTCCGCGATTTCGAGACCCCGTTCCGCGGCGCGCTCAGCGGCATCGCTCCCGTCCGTGGCGATTACGACGCGATCGTAGTCGACCTCGTCGACGTCGGCAGCAGCCTCGTCGGTCACTGGGACAGCTACGACCGGCGCGTCGGCGAGCGCGACCACGCGTTCGGTCGTGCTTCCGAGTCCGACCTGTTCGACCCCGGTCCGACCGTGACGTCCCATGACGATCAGCTCAACACCGTGCTCGGCCGCATAGTCGAGGATGACCTGATGGGGCACTCCCTCACGAACGACTCGAGTAGTCTCGATATCGAGAGCAGTAGCGTGGTCGTGAATTCGTGCGATAGCGTCCCGTCCTCGCTGTTCGAGCGGCTGGTGGAGCTGTTCGTGCTGGTCACTGCTGAGGGTATCGGGTCCGGGTTGTGCAGCCACGACGTGAAGGACGTGGACGCTGGCTCCAACCCTCTGTGCGAAGTTCAGCGTGCGATTCACCAGTTCGTCGGACCCGCCGCTCCCGTTTACCGGGAGGAGGATGGTGGAGTACATTGTGCCACCACTCCTACACCAGCGAAGCATATGAAACGACCACGGGCCTCGCCGGTCTTCTTCTGTCGCTGGTCTTCTTCCGTCGCCGCTCTTCTTCCGTCACCGGTCGAAGCGGCGGGCCGGGGTGTGGGTGGGGGTGGGAGTGGGAGTGAGACACCGACCAACACGCGATCTGTGGCACTGATCCGGAACGATGTCATGGGTACTGCACCCGGAAGACGGGCCCAGGTACGCCGACAATGACTGACAGCAGACCGTATGCGGTACCCGATCGACCCGTGTCAGCTCGCGTCGGCGACCGGCGACTCGTTCGTCGAACCCAGGAGCGCTCACTGGCACTCGAGTGCAAACCACAACTGGCGACCGACGGCGGTCAGGCGAACCCTGAATCCACTTTGTCGGCACCTCTCAGACTCCGGGCTGCGTTCTTCGGGGGTCTGTCTCGTTTTCCACCTGCGCTGGCGATTGTCCGCTGTGTCACGCGGCCGGTAACGGCGACCCCGTGGCGTCGACGCTCATTGGTTTTCGAGCCCTTTGCTGGCGGGTACTCGAGTCCCACGCTTCGGGGGAGGGGTGGAGTAGGTGTGGGGTAGGTGTGGGGTAGGTGTGGGGTAGGTGTGGAGTAGGTGTGGGGGTACTCGAGTCCGTTTCTGCAGTGGGTTGTGTTTCACTGGGTGGTGGGTTTGGTTGCGGTTCTGTGTGGTGTCCGTGATTGGATTACTGGTAGCCGTTCGGACATCTTCACAATATTATTGTTGTTTGGGTCGAATATAATATCTAATCGAATGAATTTAAGTCGAAGGAAATTCCTCGGGACGGCGGCTGCTGGACTTGTCTCAAGTACTGCTGGGTGTACCTCGGCCCTCACTTCCGAAGATGTGGGATTAGTATATGTGTCAGTACTGAATATGCACGAGGGAAGTGCCGATGTAACAGTGACCATTCGTGCTGCCGAGTCAGAACCAGTAGCCGAAACGATACGGCTAGAGTCGAACCAACACGGACAAGATGTGAACGAGACATCACACCCTCCGTACCAAGCGTATATCCCTCCTATTTGGGAGGAGGAAGCAGCGTATTTCGAAGTAACCGGAGAACTCAGCGGAGTCAATGAACAGTTCTCTACGGTTGGTGAAGCAACCGAGGAAAGCAATTATATCGGACTACATGGACACGTCCATCCTGACGGAGAGTCACTGATCTGGTCTATCGAACGGATTGCTCCTGAAGACGTTTCTGAATATCAAGCGGCAACCGAACGTCTCACAGCTAACTCGAGTGACTGAGTGACGCGCAGACTCTCGTCACGGCGCTGGACTTCCAACTCAGCATCGAAGTGACAACGAGGGTCTGCTCCGTGACGCCACGTTCGGAGTGCGGGCGGTGTACAACGACTCTATCTGCTTCGTTAAACAAGGCGTGGACTGGGCCGTGGCTTCCGGTCGAGAGGCCGGCGACGTTGACCTCGTGACGAACACGACATAGCGCGCCGTTGCGAAGGGCTCTGCGGGTGGGGGTATCTGTGGTTGGATTGCTGGGGAGCTGTGTGGACGGGGGTTGTAGTGTGGTCTAGTGTAGTGCAGTGTAGTGTTGTGTTCTCCCGGTATAGCAGAGTGTGACGCGATGGAACCTGATTTGTACGGTCCCAAAGACTGCGAACCCTCTTGCGCTCGCTCGAGAGGCTCTCTCAGAAGCATTCTACTACGACGGACAGTTACGGGGGATTCTCGAGCCCGTTTATGACGTCCAACGAGTCGTTCTCGTAGGCGTGCCTCCAGGCCTTGAGTACTGCCCTGGAGACTGTTTCGACGTCTCGTACTTCGATACAGGTGTCTTCTACGTCGTCATCATCGTTCGATGCACACGGTGGTGGATGATGGTGGCCGTCATCGTTGGGCTCGGTGTAGCTGTGGAGGTGGACGTCCCATCGGAAGTCGTGGGACGGATCCGAGTAGTGGATGTTGTAGTCGTCTTCAGTCGACCATCGCACGTCGAATCGACCAGTTGTGTGGTCACCAATCCCGTCGTCGAGGATGATCGTGAGTTCACCGGGATCGATATAGTCGTCGAGTTCAGCTGTCGCCAGCGGTTCCTGCGTCTCGGCGATGTCGCGAACGTCGAGCAGGGATTTCCGATCGATCACTCCTCTGAGGCTGTGGGACTCATCAGTATCGTCGAGCGATGCCATCTATGTCGTCACGGTTTTTCGGACGTTGTCTTCTGCCTGATCCAGCGCAAGGGCGACCTTTGCGAAGCTTAGATTCCGACGAGTGGTTTTCCATTGCTGGATCGTCTCCTCATCAGCGTCGGTCTCGGCCCAGGCGATGTCCGTTGGATCGTCGAGACCGGTCTCCCGTCGGTACGCCTCGATCTCAGCCTGCATTTCTTGTACTCTCGTGAGTAGCGTGTCCGAATCTGTGTTCTCGAGGATATCAGTGGCCTGCTCGAACGTAAGCGAGGCCCACGATCGAGCGTACAGCGTTGCTTTCGTCGTTGGGTCAGTCGCTGTTTCAACGAACCCATCTTCGGCAAGGTCCTCGAGGTGGGTTCGAGCCGTGTTTTCAGCAACGAGCGCCCGCTCTGCGATCTCCCCCGCAGTCTGTCCGTCGTACGCCCGACTCACGACGGATTTTATTCGCTGAAAGGTGGTTGTTTCCTCCTTCCAGTCAGCTTCTGCTTCCTCGTTTACGTTGCTCATCGGTCGTCTACTCCTACACTGCGGAGATATATTAACCCGTGGACCAGCATATTGAGCTGGTGAGTAGCGGAGTGGTCTGGGAACTCAGTGTCGGGGGCGTTTGCACCCTCTCTTCAACGGACTCATCCTCGGCACCGGTCCCATACTGGAGGATGCACGCCCTTGATGGGAACTGGATCAACGTAGCTGAAGCCATTGGCAAACAAGTCGCTACAAGCACTGAGAGGGTGATTTCCGCATAGACCAACTAAAACCACTCCGCGTTACCCTTCAGCCGTAACTAAACACGTTCCTCGTTCGAAAGGCTAGTTATATACGCCCGCCCCTCATAGAATAAGACGAGCGCAGAGGTGCTGCGTGGAGCCTGTGTGACCATGGCCCGCAAGCCCGGCGGTGCAAACCAATGGGCGTTGCCGACGGACGTGGGCGCAGGAACTGCACCTATTTCCTAAATCTCAGCGAGCTTCGCTGCCAGCTCGTCGTACCCCTGTCGCTCTGCATATCTCACAACAGCATTCACTGAGCGATCTGTCGGAAACGGTTCTCCACCACCCATATAGCCTTCGAACCAGCAGTTCACTCTCGTTCTGACAGTCTCTGCACGATATTGTTGGATGGGCTCGACCGTGACTGACTCTTCGAATACCGAACTGAGACGTGGGGATATGTCTGGGATTCGTTGAGTACGTTCCTGCAGTGGGTTGTGTTTCGCTGGGTTGACTTGAGTTTAGTTGTGGCTTTGTGTGGTGGGGGTATCCGTGGTTGGACTACCGTGGGTCTGTGTGAACCTCTGAAAAGGAGTGTTCGCAAGATGGTGTCGGGGGTCCTACATCGCCTGGTACCGGAAGATTCGCTCCTCCGGAACCGGGAAATCGAAGCGGAGTTTCGACGTTTGGATGTTCTGCAATTATTTGCATCTCATGAACAGGCTTCGGGGAGCACAGACGCCACGCCGGAGTTGTTTGAGACAATTGCCAACCGAACGCAGGACGACGACCTCGACGTGTCCCCAAGGGGACAGAGCCGCACCTGTATACCTGTCCCCGAAGCATTTATTCGCCATTCTAGACAACTAAGCATCATGAACTCGGATAACGAAGAAACAAACACATCCAATCTTCCCTTTCCCGACACTCCGGATCCGTCTAACAACGAGGAGTTCTTGGACAAAAGACTGGACACCCTCAGAGAGCGGTATTCATACGAACGACTTTCGGATCTAAGTGCTCTCCGGCTCGGGGCAATAAGCCCGGACGAAGAAGGTATGTCAGAGAGAGACTTTCTACATCGAGAATTCAGGGACCTCTATGGTCGGTTTCCCGATAAAAACAGTAACAATGCCCTACGTCGGGTGGCGTTGGGTGATGATTATCAAGGTTTAGCCCCGCTAACGCTCGAACAGGAGCAACGTATTCACGAATGCCATCACGAGTGTAGCAGAAATCTCGACAGAGCACGTCAAGATGCATTAGATCGTGAGGATTTAGCCGGTCCCTTATCGAGGTTCGCTGCGTGGCTGGTTGATTTCGCAGACGCTGCCACCCCTATCATCCAAAGGTGATGAATTTGAAAACGACATCACACCCTCTGTCTCTCCTCCGCACGTGTAGATAATCAGAACGAGGTCAATCACTGTGATGCGTCACCCTCAAGATGACCTACAGATCGTGTCCGCATTAATCGAAATTGCTTGAGACCACGAGGATACACCAACGGAAAATCATGCGCGTGACCTAGCAAACCAGATCGCAAATCGACACGGACTCACCCCGATCGAGGTCCACCAACTCGAGGATCGCAGCGATGCTCACTTTTGGGACGAAGATTGTGGCTAAGGCCAAATGTCCAAATCAACCGCTCCGCCTCCGTACTGTCCCCAAGGGGGACAAGGCCGAAAAATTACACTGCCCCGCCCCGCCTCCGCACGAAATTCTCGAGTTGAAGCACATGAAATAGTAGATTGGCCTTGACACAGTCGTCTAACCAAGAGAAGGTGTCTGTCTATCTCGTGAAGATGATTCTACACCTACTGAAATAGGGACAAGAAGGACAATTATGCGGACTGATGGTTTCTTTCAACTCAAACTGTAGCGGTTAAGGCTAAAGGTTCACATTTAACTGTTTATCCTCTGTAGTTCCAATTGAAACGCAACTTCGCACACATGCTAATTTAGAAGAATATGTTTGTGAAATAGAATACAACTGCATGACATTTCCCCAGATGTTTTTATCTTTCATTGGTGTCTAAGTCAATATTTTCACCAACCTCCTCAACAAAAACATGAACATAATTAAATGTTTTATCGACCCATTCTCCTTCTTCGTCCCTGAATTGAAGAAGAGAATAATCACTTCCAACTTTTTCTACTTCATACATATTCATTGAACGCGTATCATATCCCTCTTCATCAGGTTTTTCATCAACAATATGTCTCAGAGTAATTCGAGATCCAACTTCTGGGATATGTATACCTTCTGTATCGTCAAAAGTAGCCACAGTCTCATCAGTCGAATTATCTGTGAAAATAACCATTTGTGAAACACCAGCAGACTTGTGGTCTGGGTCTTCTTTTATCATGGTGTGACTTCTGTATTTGTGGGGGCATATGCAGCACTATTCACATTGTCCGAATCATCTTCAGGAGGTGCCTCATCTAATAGGTTTTCTATCTCCGGGTCTGGTAAGTACCTCAACTCTTTATTTATAAAGCTCTGTGAATGTTTAACTAGTTCAACCCTGAGCTTTCCAAGTAATTTGGAAATTTCCGAATTGTTGTTCAAACTATAGACATCACCCTGAGTCGGAGCTTCAGTTTTTTTGATAACGTCTATCTCAATTAGCTCTTCAATGTTCCGGTGGAATGTACTCCGGGAGATATCGGCCTGGTCGCTCACCTGCGAAACCGTCAAATCTGAATATGGTCTTTGAAGGAAAACATCCAATATCTTTGCTCTCCCCTCTCTTGAGAATAAACTCACAAAGGGAGAATCCCGATCACCAACTCCCCGATCAGCAGGTGATTCTTTGTACTCCATATTGGAGACACTACGTCACCAGAGCAATAAAGCTGTTGCGTGAATAGCACAGAGTGTTGCATTGATGTGGGGCTAAAAAATATGACCCTTGCACGAGATTGGATGGATAGTGGATTTGAGTAAGCAAGAGCACGAAGCTGTGTTTAAATTTGAGGTTATAGCATATCTGCGGACGCGATATTATAACCCCTACTCGGTTGATATCCAGGAAATTTATGAGATTTATGACGGGGATATTGGAGAAAACCAAATAGAGAAAGCGATACTCAATATGGATACAAATAGTGATTGTCCACTGAGGTACAATAAATCAAACAATCGAATATCGGTGAGTAGTACAACCGAAGCGGACAACTATATTGATGAAATAAAGGATCAGATGCCCTATTATGATTAAGTTCTGATGTTAATATTTATATTTGAATCTCTCGTGCTTCTTTACTCCCAGGGGTTACACGTCGGCAAAATCAGTTTCCCGAACATGCACACGAACACCGAGCTGCTGTGTGCATATTTTGAACAGTGCTGTATACTCATTGAGATTGACGATTTTAGCCGGCGTTGCTTCTGATATAGGGTTGTTTTATGACCGGTTCCTTTAATATGAACACTCTGTGTTCACGAGCGACTATTTGCCTCTGAGAACCACCACAGCAGATTCAGCCGATCACATCAACTATACCGGCAACCAGAACAGTAACCCTTCAAAATTGGACAACACGAATTGGCCTAGAATCAACCTCCGCTCGTTGACTCTTCTAACTCGTCGGCGTCGAGTTCACCTTCCAGATACTTTTTCCCTTGCTCAGTGATCTCGTAATACCCTTCTTCAGGGCACGCTACGAGTCCATACCTCTGGAGTTCTCTCAGTCGGTCACTCACTGTAACGCGATGTTTGTCGATGTTCTTCGCAATTGCAGTTGGACCAAGCAGTAACCCGGTGTCGAGAATCTCTAACACTCTGTCGTCAGTCGGATTCTGCATCCAACCTCCGGGCTTTCTCATTAGTTCGAACTCGCAGAACCAGTGCTTACATCCATCGAAATACCAGAATTTGGTTGCTATATCGGAATCTATCTATTACGATATCGTAGCTACATTTATTACAATGGAGTCTAGAATGATTGTCTAACGGGAGATTCCGTACGTCCAACTATTCGTTGGGAAGTGCGGCAAAATGCGAGTCGGTGGTAGTGACACCGGCCCGCAGCGGCTCCCGTAATCACGGTACGGAAGCCATGTCCGACAAGCATCCACGGGGCCTTGAAGGTCCCGACCGACCAGACGCATCACTCGAGTACCCACCTCATTCCAGCCCCTCGCCAGCGGGTGATCGTCATGCCTAGGGTCGCCCCCGAGGTGACTGCCGCCGACCGCACTGCGACCGCGACCGCGATCGGCGTCGACCTCGGTGAGTACAACCTCTACACCGCCTGCCCGGCCACGATGCCGGACTGGAAGGGAGCCTACGCAATCTGCGGCGACGACCTTTGCACCCGCCTGGACGAGCTCCGCGCACAGGTCGCCCACCTGCTCGGTAGCGAGTACGACCGCGAGACGATCACCGCGTACGTCGAGCAACGCCGCACCGCGCTTCTCGAGCGTCTCGACGACGCCGCGCGAACCATCTGCGACTACGCGAGCGCGTACGACCGGCCCGTGCTGGTCACCGAGAACAGCCACTTCGAGCCCGATCTCTGGGCGTGGCTGACCGATCCCAACGCCCACCGCGGGACGGCGTGGCTCCTCCCGGCGGCGCAGCTCCGACTCCGAGCCGTCGCCGCCGTGTACGCCATCGAGGTGACGACCGTGCCGGTGTCCTACTCCTCGCAGGAGTGTCACGCCTGCGGCGTCATCGGCGAGCGCGCCCAGAGTCCCTCGTTTCGCTGCACGAATCCTGACTGTGCCGTCGGCGTCGTCTCCGCGGATCACAACGCCGCGAAGGTCCTCGCACAGCGGTACTATCCCGGCCAGCGCTGTGCCTACCAGCCGTCGAACTCAGACACGGCAGCCACAGACACTGCTCCAGCGCCCGTCCCCGACGGTGGTTCACCACAGTAGAACGCCTGCCCCACCGTCACCGAGTGCCGACGATCGAACTGGGCCACTGCCACGACTCACGCCCAAATCGCGTACACGTAGATCGGTTATCGTTCGCGCTGCGCCGTCGAGGCCAGCGGCCCCACGGTCTCCCACGGCACGCCCGCTGTCTCGCCTTCCAACTGCCCACCGACACACCCCACGATACATCCACGATCACGATGAGCACCAACTCCGAGCACGCGACCGCCACTGACACAGACACCGGTACCGACACCAATACCAGCACCGTCACCGGCACTGACACAGACGCAAAAACCGCCACCTGCACCAACACCAGCACCGACACCAACACCACCCCAGACGAACCGACCACCCACTCACTCGCCACCGAACTCGAGTCCCTCCGAAATCGACTCGAGACACTCGAGTCCACCCTCGAACAGAAAACTGCCCGGATCGAGCACCTCGAGCAGGAACTCGACCGCACCCGGGCGGAAAACGAACGCCTCGAGAGCCGCGTGACCGAACTCGAGGAGACGCGAGCCCCCAACGAGGCGATCGAGGCACGACTGGACGCCCACGAAAAGAAACTCGCGGCGAACAAAGCGCGCGTCAGCGAACTCCAGGCGCGCGAACTCGAGAAGGGTGCCCACCTGCTCGAATCCCACGTCGATCCCAGTACAATCGACGTCACCGATGGTCGCCTCGAGCGGATCACCAAGGACGACGGCGCGCAGTACGTCCGCCTGCCTGAGAGCGATGACCCACTCGAGCGCGGTGGCGACGTCGCCGTTGCCCACGGCGATCTGCTCCCGGTGCAGCAACTCGCGAGGATGGACGACGAGATGCGTCGTGCGACGACGTCTGCCCTCCCCGTCCGACTCGCGGCGCACCTCTGGAAGGCTCGCACTGATCCGAGCGTCGGCGATAACCCGTGGAAACAGGGGTGCAAGAACGTCCGCGAGTACGTCACGGCGAGCGACATGAAACACTGGATCCGCAGACAGGAATCGGGGATCAGCGACACATACGCGAAAAAACTCGTCTCGCGAACGATCGACGCACTCCTCGATCTCTCGCGGAATCGGCTGGCGATCAGGCGCACCAGCCAGCGAAAGAACGGACTCGAGTACACCGAGCGTCGCGTTCTGCTGCCGGCGGATGCGGCGATTCCAGGTGAACGGCTGTGACGATTGGGATGCCGCGATGACACGTGGCCGCAACGATCGAGAGAGCCCAATAGCACGTGGCTGTGACGACCGGTACGGCCCGGTGACGCGTGGCTGTGACGATCGGAATTGCCCGGTGACACGCGTCTGTGACGACCGGTACGGCCCGGTGACACGTGGCGTCGATGGCTGAGACTGTCGGCGGCAGGCACACGCTACCCTGAGAAGGGATTCGACTCTCCAGACGGGACAGGAATCCAGCGCGATGCGGCTGTCAGTGCGTCCGGCTACTCGTGAGTCTGTCACTCGATCGGTCGTCGACGGTCCGCACCGAGCGACGGTTCGAGAGCGGCCACTGAAGACGTCAGGTGTCTCCGGGAACTGCTGTGTTGTAACGCGCTCTTGTTGAACTCTGTCGGTACAGCGGAGAGTTACTTCCTTCTAACCGACCCATGGAATTCAGCAGATATACAGTACAGCGACAGCGTGTGTCAGGTATGGCTGCGCAACGAGATCGGGGACAGGGACGGGAACGAGAACGAACCGTATTGCTGTCGAACCCACCGGTAAAGAACGCTCTCGTCATCTTCGGTCTGCTCGCCGGTTCGACGTTCGTCGGGGTCTGGGCTGCGGTCGAGGTAACGAATAGTCTCGGTACAGCAGCGACGTGGCTCTGGCTCGGCATCGGACTGTCTGTGGTCTACCTTCTCAACGATATTGCGAACGGCGTGAAGGACCTCGTCGACTGACGCCAGTGATCGTGTGGCTCCCATCCAGCCGTTTTCGTCCGCTCCCGACCCTACTCAGGACGTTTCTACTGCAACTCCGGCTGCTCGCTGGGGTTCCAGAGGGGTGGTGGAGAGGGAGAGAGAACGGAGCGGTGAGGTGATCGATCAGTACGCACCAGGTCGTGGAAATCCTGGGTGGCGTCCGATCTGCAGACCCCAGAACGACATCGACCGGGCAAGTCTCTGTCGCGGTGGGGTCGGCTGGGGCATCCAGCACCGTCGACTAACCGTTCGGTCAATATAGTTTTGTTGCAATCTGCCGAATCTGTTGCTTGTGTCGCACCGAACCCGCAACCGAGACGCAATGGTGAGCAATACACACTTTGACCTGACCGCTCTCTGGTGGTACTGACGATGACCGCAATCGCTGTCGACGGGCTGACGAAGGAGTTCGGCGACGTCATCGCCGTCAACGAGTTGTCCGTCACGGTCGACTCAGGGGACCTCTTTGGCCTCCCCGGTCCCAACGGCGCGGGAAAGTCGACGCTGATCACAATGCTCTCACCCTCTTGCGCCCGACCGCGGGAACGGCGACAGTCAACGGTCACGATATCCGTGACGAACTCGTCGAGCACTACTCCGGCGGCATGGAACGTCGTCTCGAGATCGACTCGCTCTCGATGCCGCTTTTGTTCCTCGTCTTCCTCGACTTCCTCGACTTCCCCGACTTCCCCGACTTCCTCGACTTCCTCGACTTACCGTCAACGCTACCGCCGTGGCCACGACGGCTCACGCTGTCGCTGCTCTCGAATCGACTTCAACTCGGCCGTCAGATTCCCGTAGTGGTCGATCAGATCCTGCGTCGTGATGATCCCTTTCACCTCGAGGTCGTCGACAACGACGAGTTTCTTGATCCGCTCATCTTGCAGTCGTTTGACGGCCAACCGGGTCGACTGGCCCGGTTCGATCGTCACGAGCGGGTGACTCGCAACACGACCCGTCGGAATCTCGTCTATCGGCCGTCCCGAGTGATACACTGCCGAGACGACGTCTGACTCCGTAACGATCCCGTACGGCGTCTGCTCGCTGGTGACGACGACACTGCCGATCTCCCGCCCGAGCATCTGGCGCGCGACGGACTCGAGTGTCGTCGTTCGCTCGACTGCGACGACATCGGTCGTCATAATATCTCCAACACGTGCGCACATGTGTGTTGGACAGGGCTTCGACTGGTCGGTTCCTAACTGTTGTTGCCGTGAAGGCGGTCGGTGTGTTTGTGGCGTTCGCTGGCAACTGTTCCGTTCCGTGCGAGCAGATCTTGTGCCGAATGTTCCGGTTACACAGCTGTTACCGGACGTATTTGTGGGGATGGAACGAATGAGTGCATACCGGATACCGGATACCGGATACCGGATTGCTGTCTGCGCGATGGGTGCCTGTAGTGGCGTACGCTGGCCGACATTTCTCGTGGTGCCCCGGAGTGTCGATTCCGTCACGTGGCTACAGTTCCGATTCAGTTGCAGTCCCAATCCGTTACCCACTTCCAATCCACTTTCCATGACCTCACATTTGAATTCGAACTCGAACTCGAACACAAACCCGAACTCGTACACACTCCCCAAAACGACCAGCCTCGGCCGCATCGCACTCCAGGGTTCCGATCTGCCGGAACTGGCTTCGTTCTACCAGGCGGTCGTCGGTCTCACAGTCCTCGACCAGACGGCTGACTCCGCGGTTCTCGGCGTCGAGGAGACGCCACTGCTCGTTCTCGAACAGGACGAGTCCGCATCCGAACGCGGGCGGGCGAACGCCGGCCTCTTCCATACCGCCTTCAGGGTCCCCTCACGCGCCGCACTTGGCGATGCAGTAGAACGGATTCGAACGAACTGGCAACTTACAGGCGCATCCGACCACGGCGTTAGTGAAGCGCTCTACCTGACCGACCCGGAGGGTAACGGGATCGAAATCTATCGGGACTTTCCGCGCGAGGAGTGGCCGAGAGCCGCTGATGGTGTGGTTCAGATGACCACCCGCCCGCTCGACCTCGGTCCGCTCGAAGCGGCGGCACCGGGTGCCGATTCGGTCCCCAAGGGAACGGACCTCGGTCACGTCCACCTCGAAGTCACGTCACTGGAGACGTTTGCGGACTCCTACGTCGACACGCTCGGATTCACGCGCCAGACCACGGTTCCGGACGCCACGTTCGTTTCCGCCGGTGGCTATCACCACCATCTCGGCGCAAACACCTGGAACAACCGAACGGAACCTCACTCCCGTTCCGAGCGTGGACTGCGCTGGTTCGAGGTCCTCGTTCCAGACGAGCGGACACTCGAGACGGTTTCCGATCGCGTGTCACAGCGCCAGGGTACGTCTACGTCCACGCCCACGGCTACGGCCACGCTCACAGAACTCGATGATGGCATCGCCGTGACAGACCCCGACGGCATCGAAATCCGATTCCGAGTCGCCTCCTGAACCGGGTTCGTCGCCACACCCTCGAGTCTCACTCGTCTTTCACTACCGAACACACTCTACGCGCGCTCGCTACGTGGATCACTGGTAACGGTCACTGCAATCGTCCTTACTACCTGAATCCCTCGGTTGCCTGCTGCCGGCGCTACCAGTCTGTACTACGGTACTGTTCACTCAGGAGAACCGTTGGACTGCTACTCGAGTTCGACGCGCCCACTCGAGTGGACGGTCACTGTGTAGTCCCGGTATGGAAACGAGACGTGGCCGTGACGCGAGTGTGTGGATAGATCGTCGAACAGGCGATTCAGTGCAGTGGGATCAACGACGTTGTAGAGGGGTGGTTTGACCTCCGTTGGGTCGATCCCATCTGCTTCGGCAACTGTTTCGACGACGCGGTGACTTACCTGTTCGCTTGCGAGAGTTTGGTGTGACATTGTGTGGGTTGTGTTCGGTGGGCGTGTTCGGCGAGTGTGTACGGCGGGCGTGTGCGGGATTGTATTCTGTGTGTACGGTGGTGTGGGGGTGTATTCGGTGGCTGTCTGCTCGGTATCTGGGGTATGTCCGGTAGGTGTACGGGCGTGTGCTCGGCAATCGATCGGCTCCGGCGACCGTACTCGATGCGCTACCAGACTTAGACCCCTAGACCAGCAGTTGGATATCCGACTCGGCCATATGCTGGATGGCGGTCGCCGCACCGACTCCCGTCGTAACGCCGTCGTAGAAGTCGTCTTCGTCGTAGTCCATCAACTCGATGGTCATCTGGCAGGCCTGCAGATCGACGCCGCTCTCGAGTGAGAGGTCGATGAGTTCCTCGATCGTCGCCGTGCCGTTCTCGTCGATCTTCTTTTGCATCATGCGCGTGGCCATCGCGTCCATTCCTGGGAGGGCGGCAAGCGCGTTCGGCATCGGCATGTTTGGATTGCCGACGGCGCTCAGTTTGAGATCCGTCGAGTTCTCCTCGTGGAGGATGTCGAGCCCCCAGAAGGTGTGGAAGACGACGACGTCCCAGCCGAAGGCCGCAGCCGTACTCGCGAGGATCAGCGGCGGGTACGCCATGTCGAAACTCCCCTGGGTGGCGATGATCGTCATCTTCTGGTTTCCATCGTCGTCCAGGTCGGCAACCGACTCCTCGAGTTCGTCGACGCGCTCGCGGAGTGCCTGTAGTTCGGCGGCGTCGAACTCGGGTGCACCCTCGCTGTCGTCGGCCGACGTCGTGTGTGTATCCGTGCTCATGTTAGTCCGTCTTCTCGACGTAGTGGGTGTAGAGATCGTCGTCTTCGACCTGCTCGAGGAGGTCGACCCCATCGGTGCCGTCGGCCCAGCCCTGGAGGTCACTCATGCTGCCCGAGTCGGTCGAGACGACTTCGAGCACCTCGCCCGCACTCAGGTCGTCGATCGCCTGTTTCGTCTTGACGATCGGCATTGGGCAGGACTGTCCTTTCACGTCGAGCGTCTCCGCGATATCGTATTCTGAACTCATAGTTTATGTCTGCTCTGTATTGGAGCTATCATACAATATTGGGGCGACCAATAAAAGAATGTCGATTATTGCACTGTATGCGAACACCCAATGCTCGGCGGACGTTCCTAAAACATCTCCTAGTACGCGTAAACAAACCTATATCGCTGTATATCGCCTACAAACTGTCCAATCTGTATTGTACAAATAGGGAAATACCATACAAACCCTTAAGTGGTCGTAGCCAGTACTGGGTAGTGTACAACATGGACGACATGGACTTTCCAACCCCGGATGTCGAAATCGAATCTGTGGCGCCGGCCGAGCTGAAAGCGCGTATCGACGCGAACGAGGACGTTACGCTCCTCGATGCTCGAATGGAGTCAGATTACGACGAGTGGAAGATTGACGACGAGAACGTCGAGTCGATCAACGTCCCGTACTTCAACTTCCTCGACGAGGAGCTCGACGACGATATTCTCGCACAGATTCCGGACGACCAAGAAGTCACGGTCCTCTGTGCGAAAGGCGGCGCCAGCGAGTTCGTCGCCGGCTCGCTCAAAGAACATGGCTACGACGTGAACCACCTCGAAGATGGGATGAACGGCTGGGCGCGCATCTACGAGGCCGTCGAGGTCGAGGACTACGACGGCGCGGGCTCGCTCCTTCAGTACCAGCGCCCGTCTTCGGGTTGCCTCGGGTACTTCGTCCACGATGGCGACGAGGCAGCCGTCATCGACCCACTGCGTGCGTTCACTGACCGCTATCTCGCGGACGCCGACGAACTCGGCGTCGACCTGAAATACGCGATCGACACGCACATTCACGCGGACCACATCTCGGGTGTTCGAACCCTCGCCGAGGACGGCGTCGAAGGCGTCATCCCTTCGGCCGCAGTCGACCGCGGCGTCACTTACGCCGACGATGTAACGGTGGCCGACGACGGCGACGAGTTCCAGGTCGGTGACGCCACCATCGAGACCGTCTACACGCCCGGCCACACGTCCGGGATGACGTCGTACCTGATCGACGGCGAACTGCTCGCGACCGGCGACGGGCTGTTCATCGAGAGCGTCGCCCGCCCCGACCTGGAAGAGGGTGACGAGGGCGCTGAAGACGCTGCGAAACAGCTCTACGAATCCCTGCAGGAGCGCGTACTCTCGCTCCCAGACGACACCCTGATCGGCGGTGCCCACTTTAGCGACTCGGCCGTGCCCGCCGACGACGACACCTACACCGCACCGATCGGCCAACTCGAGTCGGACATGGCTGCCCTGACGATGGACGAAGCCGACTTCGTCGAGTTGATCCTCTCGGACATGCCGCCGCGTCCGGCCAACTACGAGGACATCATCGCGACGAACCTCGGCCAGCAGGCTGCTGACGACGAGGAAGCGTTCGAACTCGAGCTTGGTCCGAACAACTGCGCCGCCAGCCAGGAGTCGCTGGCTGGTGACTAACTCCCTCATCTACCAGTCGAATGGCAACTGAACTCTTCGCACCCGCGCTGTATGAGTCGCTGTTTCCCGCTGGTATCAGCCGGTACGCCATCGGCGGACTACTCGTCGGGCTTGGTGCCGTCGTTATCTACCTCGGGACCGGGATTCCAGCCGGTGCGAGTACGTTTCTCGAGTCGACGCTGTCGTACGTTTCGGACCAGTCGCGGTTCCAGCAGTACGTCAGTTCCCGTGACTGGCGCGTCGTCTTCACCCTCGGGATCGTTGCCGGCGCGTTCGTCTACGCGCTGACGTTCCAGTCGGGACTGGTTTCGAGCGGGCTCTACGAATCGGGGACGACCGGCCAACTGTACGACCTCGGTGGGATTACGCTCTGGCTGACTGACGTTCAGCCGTGGCGGCTGTTCCTCGGGGGGATCCTCGTCGGGATCGGCACTCGGATCGGCAAGGGCTGTACGTCGGGACACGGCGTCTGTGGCGTCGGCTCGGCATCGAAGACGTCGATCGTCGGCGTGATCACGTTCCTGATCGTCGCGATCGGGACAGCCCAGGTCGTGATGGCACTGGGGGTGACACCATAGTATGAGTCAGCAAAGACACCCCCTGTTCATGCCGCTGATCTTCGTCGGCGGTCTGATCTTCGGCTTCGGTCTCGGCTTTAGCCACATGGCCCGCCCGGAAGTCGTCCTGAACTTCCTGCAGTTCGAGGACTTCGGGCTGCTGTTCGTCATGGGTGGTGCAGCGGTCGTCACCGGCATTGCGTTCGCGCTGGTGCCCCGACTATTCGACCGCGCACCGCTGACGGGCGACACCTACGGCCGACGGCTGAAGTCGTTCGATCGCAACGTCCTGATCGGCGGCGCAATCTTCGGCGTCGGCTGGGGCCTGTCGGGAATCTGTCCCGGTGCAGCCTACGCCAGCCTCGGCGTCGGAAACGTCACGATCCTGTGGGCACTCGCCGGCATGTTCGTCGGCGCGTACCTCCAGGGTGTCTGGCGCAGTCAACGCGCAGCGTCCTCGGCTACGGCGACTGGCGCTGACTAACCCGCTTTTATCCGCTCACTACGGTTCGGACACCATACTCCAACACTACTGATGGAACCCACACCGATACTGCTGTTCGCGCTCGCCGCGCTCTCGAGCCTGTTTCTGGTATCGTATCGCAGCAATGGACTGATTCTGCAGTGGTGGCCCCTGCTCACCGAGACGGACTCGAGTCCGGGCACAGAGTGTGTTCCTTGCCCTCTGTACGCGTCCACTCACGACCAGACGTTCAATTCTCGAACTTTCTAGCGTATACGGACTCTATAGTAACACCTGCAACTAGTCACACACTGATCGCGGAGCAGGCTGGCGAGCAGGTGTGCAGTGACTTGCAGTGGCTACTATAGCAGGTCTTGTCGGAGTCTGACTCGAACTGGCGGGTACTGTTTGAGGGCTGTCTGAGGGCTGTCTGACCTGATCTCGGTATCGTGAGTTGGACTCGAGAATCGGGACTCGAGAATCGACATCATGGACGACGGAATTGCCGCTTGATGGTACTGGCATAAACGCTTATTCTGGGCTAAATATAAGAGCCCGTATGGGCAGCCTCTCCAGTTCCGTCTCGGACGTCGCGGGACGATCTGTGGCGCTGACGGAACGGCTGGAGCTTCGCCGACAGGCGGTGTTCGTCGTCCTCACGTTTTTCGGGATGATCGGCGGACTTCTCGGGAGCTGGTTCGGTGCGCCACCGTGGTTTGTCTGGGGCTGTTACGGAGTTGCCTACGTCTTCGGCGGCTGGTACGGGCTCAAAGAGAGCATTGCGGCACTGCGAGAGCCCGCCGTGGAGATCGATCTGCTCATGATCATCGCCGCGCTCGGTGCGCTCTATATCGGTGCGCCGTTCGAGGGCGCAATGTTGCTCTTCCTGTTCTCGTTGTCAGGTGTACTCGAGGACTATGCGATTGGCCGGTCGCGAACCGCGATCAAGTCACTGGTCGAGATGCGTCCGGAATCGGCACAGGTGCTCCGCGACGGTGAGGAATCGACGACGCCGATCGACGATGTCGCTGTCGGCGACGTGTTCGTCGTTCGTCCCGGTGAACGGCTGCCACTCGACGGTGTCGTCGAGTCGGGCGAGAGCACGGTCGACCAGTCGTCGCTCACTGGTGAGTCGGTTCCCGTGGCGAAAGAACCCGGCGACGAGGTGTTCAGCGGGACGATCAACGAGACGGGCAGTCTCGAAGTGCGCGTGACCCACGAGTCCGAGGAGTCTGCAATCTCTCGCCTTATCACCATGGTCGAGCAGGCACAGGAAAAGCGCGCGCCGACGCAACAACTCATCGACCGCTTCGAGCAGCCCTACGTGCTCGGTGTCTTCGCGATGACGGCGATTGCGATCGTGCTCCCCCTCTCACTCCTGAATCACTCGTTCGAGCCGACGTTCTACCGCGCCATGACGCTCATGGTCGCTGCCTCCCCCTGTGCGGTCATCATCTCGACACCGGCGGCAGTGCTCTCGGCGATCTCCGCCGGCGGCCGGCAGGGTGTCCTGTTCAAAGGCGGCGAACACATCGAAACCGCCGGCGACGTCGACGCGATCGCGTTCGACAAGACGGGGACGCTGACCGAGGGCAACACACGACTGACCGACGTCTACGCTCGTGAGAACGTCGTGTCCACCGACGGTGGCGCGGTCGACAGCAACCTGCTCGCAGACAGCGCACTCGAGAACAACTCCCTGAACGACGACCAGTTGCTCTCGCTTGCGGCGGCCGTCCAGTCCCGGTCGGAACACCATCTCGCCGAGGCGACGGTCGAGGCCGCCGAGGAGCGGTCGCTCGACGTGCCCGACGTGAGCGACTTCGAGGCGGTCGTCGGCAAGGGGGTCAACGCGACCGTCGAGGGCCGGACGATTCACATCGGAAACCCGCGATATGTCGAGACGGTTCTCGCAGATCGACCGATCGACGGCCGCGAGAGTGGGCTCGACGCCGTGCGGGAACTCGAGGACAACGGGAAGACGAGCGTCCTCGTCGTCAGCGAGGCTGACGAGGGCCTGTCCGTCCTTGGGTGGCTCGGTTTCACCGATACGATCCGGTCCGATGCGGCTGAGATGATCGAGCAACTCCGCGAGCGCGGCGTCGAACAGATCGTCATGCTGACTGGCGACAACGAACGGGTCGCCCAGTACATCGCCGACGAACTCGGCATCGACGAGGTGTACGCGGAGTTACTCCCCGAGGAGAAAGTCGAGCACGTGGAGGAACTCCAGGAGCGCCACGAGGCCGTCGCGATGGTCGGCGACGGCGTGAACGACGCCCCCGCGCTCGCGACGGCAGACATCAGCGTCGGCATGGGTGGTGTCGGGACCGACGTGGCACTCGAGACGGCCGACATCGTCCTCATGTCGGACAAACTCGATCGACTCCCCTACGCGTTCGCGCTCAGCAAGGAGACGCGCCGAACGCTGTATATCAACTTCGCTATCGCGTTCGGTGCGATCGGGATCATGGTGATTGCGATCCTCACCGCTGGAATTCCGCTCCCGGTCGCGGTCGTCGGCCACGAGGGGTCGACTGTCCTCGTCAGCCTGATCGGGCTGCGACTGCTGCGGTTCGACGACTGACACGGGTAGTGTGGTGTGATGTGATGTGGTGTGGTGTGATGTGGTGTGGTGTGGTGTGGTGTGGTGTGATGTGATGTGATGTGGTGTGCTGTCCCGGGTTTTGCTGTGCTGTCCGAGTGGGTGGTCCTTCCAGTCTCCAATTTCTGTCACCGGCACACAGCAGTTGACATCCTTCCCGCCCTGCAGGGCGCGGCTTTCTCCTTGACTCTCCGTAAGAGCCAACGACCACACGCGAAATCACGAAAGCGTACACTCTTGTGACTCCCGCCCAAAAGTGTCGTCATGGGATTCCACACGTTCCCCGTCGAGCGCGCTGATAAACTCGAGGACCCGTCACGGTACCGCTTCTGTTCGCGCGAAGAGCTACTCGAGATGCTCGCGCCGGACGCCGACGACGTCGTCGCGGATCTGGGATCTGGAACGGGTTTTTACTCGCGGGATGTCGCGCCGTTCGTCGACACAGTGTACGCGGTCGACCTGCAAGAGGAGATGCACGAGTATCACCGCACGGAAGGACTCGCACCGAACGTCACGCTGGTCACGGCCGGGGTCGACTCGTTGCCATTCGAGGACGACGAACTGGACGGTGCGTTCTCGACGATGACACACCACGAGTACGCGACGGACGAGACGATGGCGGAACTCGCCCGCGTGATCCGCCCAGGCGGCCGGCTCGTCACCGTCGACTGGTCTGGCGCCGGTACCGGCGATGATGGCCCGTCGATGGACGAACGATTCAGTCCTGACGAGGTCGTCGGTCAACTCGAGGACGCCGGGTTTTCGCTCGAGCGCGTTCACGACCGTCCGGAGACGCTGGCGGTCGTCGTGCGTCGCTAACCCCCCTCCAGTCACAGTGATACGAGCGACGAACGAACAGTATCGTTCGATCAGTAGACGACGAGCGCCAGATAGAGCTGGCCGATTCCGGCGACGACCATGACTGCGCCAGCGAGTTTTTTCAGGTGACCCGAGTATGCCGCGAACCGACCCGCACTCGTCAGTAGTCCCACCCCGGTCGCAACCGTTATCGCGAGCATCAGGGGGGCCACACTCCCGACATACGTCACCAGAACGACGGCCGCTGCGTCGGCCGGGAGCGACAGTGCACGGGCGACGACGGCGAGGAAGACGGGGGCGGCACACCCTGCCCCTGCGAGCGCGTAGCCCGCGCCGAAGATACCGAACCCAAGTACGCCGGATCGACGTTTCGGAAGCGGGATCGATAGCGACGGTGCACGATCGGCGAGGACGAGGAGGCCGAATCCAATCAGCAGTGCCCCGACGAGCGACTCGAAGATCGTCAGGCGCGACACTGTCGAGTGTCCGAGCCAGAACGTCACGCCAAGGAGAGCGGTCAGTGTTCCCAGCACACCAACTCCGGCAACGATTCCCCGCATCGTTGACCCGCCGAGTGATGCATTGTTTCCATCGGCCCGACTGACATAGAACCCGACGTAGCCCGGTAACAGCGGGTACGCACAGGGACTGAAGAAGGTCGCGACGCCGGCGGTAAGTGCGAAGGCGACCGACGACAGCAACGACAGTTCGGTCACGCGTCCCGCTCCGTCTCGAGTGCCCGTTCGATCCCTGCCGCGAGTTCATCCGCGGTCTTGACACCCGAATCGGACCACTGGGCGTGACCGTCCGTATCGATTGTGACGGCGGAGGGATACCCGCCGGCGAAATACCGTGCGGTCAGTTCGGCCGCGGGATCGAGGCCGAGCAGCCAGTCACCGTCGTGGTTGTCCCACCACGCGACCAGTTCAGCCTCGGTGATGGATGACCCAACTGCCTCGTTCGTGACCGAGAGAAACAGCACGTCCTCTCCGATTCGGTCGTGGGTGTCGGCTAGCGCGGGCATCTGTTCGATACACGGTGGACACCACGTCCCGAAGAAATCGACGAACGTCACCCGGTCGTCCGCTGGAATGGTGGCCTCGCCGGCCTCACTGCCCGGTGCTGCAACCGTCTCGATCGTGATGGGATCGGCCGGTTCTGCGTCCGATCCCTCCGAGTGCGTCGCCCCGTCGCTGTCGACCGACGGCAGTCCACGAACAGCGACCAATCCGCCGCCACCAACGACACCCAGACTGGCGACGCCTGCGATGACGTCTCGGCGTCGCATCTACGCCGACACCACCGTTTCGAAATCCCCGACCACTTGCGACGGCTCGACGGTTGCTCCGTCCGGATACACCCGCTCGATGCGCCCTCGCTCGTTGACGAGAAAGATGTAGTTGAAGTGCGGGAACATGTACTCCAGGTGTTCGTACTCCTCGGCATCCCGTTCCTCGAGTGGCAGTCCAAACTGCTCGGTAAGACTCTCTTCTGCCTCCTCGTAGCGGTCCGGGCGGAGGAAGTGCCAGTTACCCGCCTCGAGGTCGACGCCCTGTTCGCCCGCATGCGTTCGTAACACGTCCTCGGTATCACGCTCTGGGTCGAACGTCATCGCGAGAAACGCGGCGTCGTCGCAATACCCCTGTTCGGCTGTGACTTCCTGTGCTCGCCGTAACCGAAGGAGGAGCGCGGGACACGCGCCGTCTGGACACGAGGTATAAAAGAACGTCAGCAGGACGGTTCGGTCACCCTCGAACTGGGCGGTCGAGATGGGCTCGTCGGCCAGCGGATCACGAAACTCGACCGTCGGCATCGCCTCACCGTAGCTCGGATGCGATGCCTCACGCAGGTCTATTTCCGGCGGTCCGAGCGTGACGCCCTCGGCGTGCGGTCGTTCGCGCTGTTCGTCGTTCTCCTGCGAGAGTGACTCGAGACAGCCTGCAGTAGTCACAACACTCGAGGCGGCGATCGATCGGAGGCACACACGCCGGTTCATACCTCGGTATTTCGATTTAGGCCGTAAACCCTGTGCGGCGATTCCCTACGGCAGAAAATATGACTCTGAACGGACTGGAAACAATCGATTGACGGCCGGTTCAGTGGTTCCACAGCGACAGGAGGACGAGCACCATCCCACTCGAGACGATGATTCCCTGCACGAGCGCTGCGGACGCGATCGTCGTCCCGAACACCTGGTAGATGAGCCCCTCACAGATCGCACCGACGCCGATAAAGACGAATCCGCCGGAGACGTATAGCATCGGCTTCTGTCCACTCCGGCGGTAGCCGTGATACGCGAGGTACGCGACCACGAGGCTCAAGACGAGCGTGATGAGTTTGGCAACCAGAAACGACGCTTCCATTACTCACCACCCCGGAGATCGCTCCACAGCGACGTGAAGTTGTCTGCGAGCTCGTCGCGCGTTTCGATCGTCAGCGAGAGTTGCCCGTCAGTGATGTCGACGTGGAGTTCCTCGAGTGCCGTCTCGAACTCGCTTCGGTGTGAGCCATCCGAGTCGACGGTGTGACGTTCTTCGATGAGGTCGTGTTCTTGCAGCGTCGAGACTCGGCGGTAGATCGTCGTCAGTGAGGCGTCACACTCCTCACTGAGCGTTTTCGCGGTCTTCGGCCCGTTATCTGCGGCGAGCAGAATCCGCCGTGCGTATTCGTCTGCGAGAATCTGGAAGATGTCTGCCGACTCTGTGGTCCCTCCGTGTGACACGCCATCTATTCCGTCGTTCACCGCGAAATAGGCCACGATTTGCAGGTTCAGCAAATCGCCGGTAGCATCTTGTCGCCACTCGCTCTCAGCAGTGATCGCACTCCTCTTTGTCGGCTAGAGCGCGCTGTTTTACCACTATCTCGGTCAGGCGACGCTCGGGAACTGACCCAGTGAGTTCTCGATTGCGGAGTTGCTCGTCCGTCCTTCCGGAACGCCTATTGGTCCAGTTCGCGTACGTGTCGGGCATGGATTCGGAGACGGCATCACGGCGGTCGTTGTTTGGTCTCGCTGGTGCAGCGAGCCTCTGCTGTCTTGTCTTTGCACCCGGGGCGGTTTCCCTGGCGGGTGGCGGTGCGGCGGCCGGATTGGGTGCTGGTCTCGGACAGATCATCGTTACCGTGCTGACACTCGCGCTCGTTAGCGTCGTCGTCCGCTGGCGAACCGGCTGTTCGAGTTGCGAGCGGTAGCAACTGCACTGCTACGGCATGGGGCTCGACGTCCTCACGCTCGAGGACCTCGTCATCGAGAAAGTACGGCGGTAAACTGGCCGCTCTTCAACGTCAGCGACGGCGACGGCAACGGCAACGGCAACAGCAACAGTGAAAACGAAAACGAAAGCGAACACAAAAGCGATTCACGCTGCTGCGTGAGTCTCGAGCACCTCGACAACCGTTTCGGCACTCTGGAACCCGTCGTCCAGCCGCGCGACTTCGTCACCGTCTTTCAGAACGACGAGCGTCGGAACACGCCGAACACCGAATTCGTCAGCGAGGTCCGGAACATAGCCCGCGTTCACGGTCGCTACCGCGCCCGGCGCACTGCGTGCGACCGCTCCGAGCACTGGCTCCATCGATGCACAGATCCCACATCCCGACGTGACGAACTCGAGTAGTACGAGTTCGTGACGGTCGAGCAGGTCGTCGTAGTCGGCCACGTCGTCCAGTTTGATCGGTGTTTCTGGGGTGTTTCTGTCTTCGTTTTCGTTCTCGTTCCCATTCCCGTTTCCGTTTCTGTTCTCGTTTTCGTCCGTTTCGGCACCCTGCGTTGCTCGTGCGTTGTCGTTCATTATGAGCGGTACACGCCGCACACATTTGAGTATTGCGCAAAATACACAATGGAACTGGTTCAACGCCTGAGCGCACGGTCTCGGATACAGAACGGGCCGACGGCGGGTTTCGATTGGAAGGCCCGAATCAGTCGTGCTGGCCGTTGCTCACGCCTGCGAGACGCACGTTGGACACGTGCGCTGATGGCGAACGTAGACGAGTCCAGCCAGCAGTGCCACCGAGACGGCGCCGAGGAGGGGGCGCAGCGGATCGAAGTACGTCATCAGTGCGGACGAACTGAACAGCGCCAGCAGGACAGCGTTGCAGATCGGACACCCGACCGCCAGGAATCCGCCGATCAGGCCGCCGAACGCAAGCCGATCGGTGTCTGCGGTGTCGCCGTTGCTGTCGTGGTCTTTGACGTGGCTGTGACCGTGGTCGTGGTCGTGGTCATGATCGTGATCGTGATCGTGATCGTGATTGTGATCGTCTTCACGGCTTGCCTCTTCCTCGCGGCTCCTCTCATCGTTGCGTTCACTCGCACCCTCGGTCGCCAGTCGCTGCGTGACGTACACCCCTGCCAGAAGCGCAGTCAGCGTGAGAAACAGATAATCGAAGCCTGTCCGCGGGACCATTCGGACGTAGATGGGATTCGGAATGAGACCGGTGACGAGCCCAAACAGGATGAAGACACCGGCTGCTGACACAACGCCCCAGACGGCTGCACGGCGGTCCGAACGGAGCGTTTGGACGAACCCGTCTAAACCGTATTCGTTCATCGTGTCCCCTCCGTTGGAAGCACACACTGTTCGGGGTGGCCTGCCCGCCCGAGGAAAAACAGCAGCAGTGTAAGACCGCCCAGCTGGAGGAGCGTCCCGTCGAACGGCAACAGCGTCAGTCCGCCAGCGAACCCGAGGAACGCGAGCAGCCCCGCACCACAGCTTGCACACCCGGATGCGAGCAGTCCCGGGAGGACACCGGACAGGTTCGTCACCCCCGCCAGTCCGACGATTTGGAGCTGGGAAACGGCGTTGACGACGGCGACGCCGGTGAGGAGGGCATAGAGGACGACGAGTGCAAGTCCGGCCACGCCGTCGGTCATGTACACCGATTCCGTCAGCGAGACGAGCACGTAATCGAACCAGTGGAGCCCGTCACCGAGCATCTGTATCGTGAACTCGGGCATCGTACTCAGTACGAGGACGGCGTAAGTGACCCCCGTGACGATGACGAATCCGGCCGTCCCACGCCACGTTTCGAACGGATACATCACCGCAGCTGCCAGATTTCGATTGAATTCGGTGATGGTGTTGGCGATACCGTCAGCACTGGTCACGCCCCCGTCACCCCGTCGCTGCGCGTCGCGGACGCACTGACAGTCGGCCAGCAACTGTTCTCGGTTGGACTCGAGTACATGGACACGCACACGAACACGCACACGAACATGCACACGAACGCAAAGACGAACATGAACACAAACAACTGCATCGATGTAAGTCACCATCAAAATCCCGTCTCCGTTTTGCTGACTCAGCAAAACGACGGATCGATTACGGGGTGGGGCTGAAAACGTCTGGCTGAGTCCACTCGATGCCCCTCAACACGCCGTCTCGCCGTGCCGTTCTTGCCGGGTCCGTTCTCGCCCTCGGCGGTGGAAGTACCTACTATCTTTTCCAGTCGAGAACTGATGCCACCCACGATCTCTCACCGACACTTCACGCAAGTGAGGACACGTCGGCGCTCGGTGTCGATCTTGCGGGAAAGCCGACCATGGGATCACCTGCTGCACCGCTCGAAATCTACTACTGGACGGACTTCCAGTGCCCGTATTGCGAACAGTTCGAACGGGAGACGCTTCCTGACCTCGTCGCCGACTATACCGACTCCGGCGACGTTCGCATCGTCTTCATTATGCTCCCGCTTTTCGGCTCCGATTCGATGACCGCCGCGGTCGCCTCCCGGTGCGTCTGGGAACAGATTCGCGAGTCCGACCCGGACAGCTACTGGGACTGGCACGCCGCGGTCTTCGACGCGCAGGACGAACGCAATTCGGGCTGGGCCGGGACTGACAATCTGCTCGAAATTACCGAGTCCGTTCCTGCTGTCGATGCTGACGCGCTTGCGACGTGTCTCGAACAGGATCGATCGCGGATCGAAGACGCGGTCGAGGCTGATGCAGCGCAGGCACAGTCGTTCGGCATCCACAGCACGCCAACGTTCGTCGTTTTCGATCCGGAAACCGAGGCTGCCGGCACACTCGTCGGCGCGCAACCGAACGAGCGGTTCGACGATGCGATCGAACAGATCCGAACTGCCTGAAATCCGAACCGTCTGAAATCCAAACTGCCCGATTCCAACACCGCACAACACAACGGCTGTTGTTCGTCCACGACGAAGCGCGACCCGACACTATCGACGCGTCCCACTCGAGTAGCACGAGTCACAGCGGCTGGTCTCGTCGAAATTGTCGATGAGTGACGACGGCGACGACGAGCGCTGGTCAAACGAATGCTGTGCGATCAGGACGGGGGTACGAGCATCACGTTGCCGTTCGCCTGCGCGACCAACTCTTCGGAGACGCTGCCGAGAAGCAGCCTGCGCAGTCGACTGTGACCCCGCGACCCGACGAGAATCGTCGTCGGATCGACGGCCTCCTCTACGGCGAGGATCTCGTCGGCTGGGTCGCCCTGTCGAACCTCGATTTGGGTTTCGATACCCCACTTCTCGAGTTGGTCAGCCAGTTCTGCCAGCTGCGTTTCGGGATCGTTGTCCGCCGACAGTCCCGGATCCTTGGGCGTCTCGACGTGGACGAGAGTGGTCTCCTGAGTCGCGTGACGCAGGTACGAGAACGCCTCGAACGCGCGCTCGGCGTTCTCGGAGAAGTCCGTCGCATACAGCATCCGCTGGAAGAGGTGCTGTCTGACGACGGACGGGTCGTCGGCCTCGCGTTCGATTCGGTTGACGAGTAGGGGTGTCTCGGTCGTTCGTGAGAGGTTGCGTGCCGTCGAGCCGATGACACGGTTCTCGAGTGGACTCTTCCCGCGCGAGCCGACGACCGTGAGACTTGCACCGATCGTTTCGCCGATGCCCCGAATTCGACGGTGGGGCGTTCCACGGACGACGTGCGTCTCGACGTCGAAGCCGGCGCGTTCGATGACGCGTTCGTAATTTTTGATCGCCTTTCGGCGTCGCTTTTCGAAGTCGATACCGGGCATGCCCGCGTGGACGTTCGACGGGATTACCGTCACCAGATGCATTTCCTCGATACCGATTCGGCCGAGACACTCGAGACAGGTCTCGTTCTCGATGGTTGCCTCACTGGCGGCTGAGAGGTCTGTGGCGAGTACCGCTTTCATTACTACCCGTACGTTCCGATAGCATAATATTGTTTGGGTTGCCCAATATCGGTGGCGTTCGGCCGAACGTAGCGCATTCGCATCGAAATCTTCTGTGTCACCCCGTGTGTCTCCCAGAACGGTAGTACTGCCACGAGCACTTGCACCTGGGGTCGGCTCCACCGATCTGTCACCGAAACCATATTGTTTCCCTGTGAAGTTCTGATGCGGCGCGGCCGACGCGCTTCTGCAGTGCGACAGCGGCTGAAATCGCGACTGTATATCCCCATAACGTATACAGATATTCTCGTTGGATAGCCGTTACATACTCGGCAGTAATATTGTGCTCTGTTCCCAAAAGCATTATACGCAACCTCGGACTAGAGGGTAATGAGTAGAAATCCATGAGCCGCACACTACCAACCCCGGACGGAGGTCGAGACGTATGATCGAGTCTGTCCCCTTCCCCGCACCGGTACAGGCGACGCTCCTCGTGGGCGTCATCCTCGTCCAGGCCGTTGCCCTCTACGTCGGCTACGGCGTCCTCGAGCGAGTTGCAATGCCACTGATCGAAACAATCACGGACGCCTAATCGATGGAGATACTGGGACTTAGCCTGACCTTGCTGGTGCTGTTCGTGAGCTTCGGCTTTATGGTCGGCGTCCTGTTTGGCTTCTTCGGGATGGGCGGTTCCTTCCTGATCACGCCAACGCTGTTGATCCTCGACTATCCCGCCTCGGTTGCTATCGGCAGCGGCCTGGCGTTTTACTTCGGGACCTCAGTGATCGCCGTCCTCAAACACTACGACGTCGGGCAGGTCGACTACAAACTCGGTGCGATCCTGTTCGTCGTCCTCTCGATCGGGATCGAACTCGGTAGCCGACTCGTATTCGGCCTCGAAGCGTTGGGTATCGCGAATCTCGTCACGGGCGTCGCGTACGTCGTCCTGCTGGCGGGAATCGGCGCGCTGTTCCTTCGCCGGGCCGCTAATCTCGACGATGAGGACGATGCAGCGGAGGACAGCGACGAAGACAGCGTTAGTGACGAGGAGATTCCGGCCATCGGCCAGAAGATTCAGTCGTACACCATCCCCCCAATGATCAACCTCACCTCCGGCGGTCGAGCCTCGGTGTGGACGATCACCGGTGCCGGCGGGAGCGTCGGTCTCGTCTCGGGGTTAATCGGCGTCGGTGGCGGCTTCATCCGCATGCCTGCGATCTACTACCTGATTGGCACACCACTGACTGCAGCCGTCGGGACTAGCCTGTTCGCCGGGCTGTTCTCGGGTGCGTTCGGGACGTTCACCTACGGTATGTCGGGCAGCGTCGATCTGACGGTCGTCTCGCTGTTGCTTGTCGGTAGTGCCCTTGGCGCACGGATCGGATCGGCCGCGACGACGATGGTCGAAGAGGACGACGTCATCATATACTTCGGTATCATGATGGTTCTCGCCAGCGGTGGGATCGCGCTTTCGGAGCTTGCGAACTGGCTCGGAACGGGCGCACTCGACCTGGTGAGCGTTCTCCTGCTCGTCGGCTCGTCGTTTTTCGTCGCACTGATGATCCTCTACAAGGTCGTTCAGGCGTTCGAGACGAACGAATCGAACACGCACGCCACCCCAAACGGTGATGATTGATGGCGTTGACGAATCACCTGTGTGGAGCCAGAGTGGACGGGTCCGTGTTCACCTCGCTCACCGCTGATCAGTTGTGACTCTCATCGCAATCGTCGCGCTCATTCTGGCGCTCGGGGTCGCCTCCCGCGTTCTTGCCGACCGGCTGCGGATCCCGAGTGTCCTCTTTCTGATCTTCGCGGGGATTGTGATCGGTCCAGAGGTTCTTGGCATCGTCTCCGAGGACACCTTCGGTGGTGGCCTCTCGGCGATAGTCGGCGTCAGCGTTGCGATCATTCTCTTCGAAGGCGGGTATCACCTCCATCTCGAGAAGCTCCGGGAAAGTCCGACGGCACTGCTTCGCCTCACCACCGTCGGCGCGGTGATCACCTGGCTTGGAACCGCCGCCGCTGTCGTCGTCTTCCTCGAGACGAGCCTCGAGGTCGGACTGCTGGTTGGCGCACTGCTGATCGCGACCGGCCCGACGGTAATCGGCCCAATCCTTCAGGTCGTCACCGTCCGCGATCACGTCGCCAGCGTCCTCGAAGGAGAAGGTGTAATCAACGATATCACCGCGGCGATTCTGGTCGTCGTCGTCTTCGAGGTCCTCATCGCAGGCAACGGAACACCGGCCGCACTCGTCGGTGACTTCGCGATGCGACTGGTCATCGGGCTCTCGTTCGGGGCGCTCGTTGCAGCTGTCGTCTGGTTCCTCCTCGACCGTGGGGGGTCCCGGCCGTGTGCAGCGCCGCTCCACGCCCGACTGATCGTTCTCGCCGGCATCATCGTCGCCTACGCCGGCGCCGAAACGCTTGCCAGCGAGACGGGCATCGCTGCTGCCGCGATGGCAGGGTTCGCGCTCGGTAACGTGGACCTGCCCTACCACGAGGACGTGATCGACTTTCTAGACGACCTCTCGGTCGTCGTCCTCTCGTTTATCTTCATTGCACTGGCGGCGTTGATCGACTTCGCGGATATCCGCGCCCTTGGACTGGCCGGTCTCGCCATCGTCGTCGCGATCACGCTGGTGCTCCGGCCGGCCGTCATCTATCTCTCGACGACCAACGCGCGGTTCACCCACAACGAACGGCTCTTCCTCAGTGCCGTCGGTCCGCGCGGGATTATCCCGGCGAGCGTTGCGACGCTGTTTGCCGTCGAGTTGCAGGCACTCGGCCGACCGCAGGAAGCCCAGTTGCTCGCAGGGACCGTCTTTCTCATCATCTTCGCGACGGTCGTCCTTCAGGCCGGCCTCGCACGGCAGATCGCGAACTACCTCGACGTATCACCAATGCGCACAATACTCGTCGGCGGAGGCCGAGTCGGCCTCTCGCTCGCGGAACGACTCGAACAGGACGGAGAAAACGTACTGCTGATCGACAACGACCCTGCTGCGGTCGAGACAGCTCGAAAGCGTGGCATTCGCGCGATGGAGGGTAACGGCACTGACGCTGCTATCCTCGAGCAAGCGGGCGCAGACGATGCGAAATCTGTCATCGCGACCACGCCCGACGACGATGTCAACCTGCTCGTCTGCCAGCTTGCGAAGACAACCTTCGACGTCGAAACGGTTGCCTCACGGGTCAACCAGCCGGATAACGTCGATGCCTTCGAATCACTCGGGGTCCACGCGATCGATCTCTCGATGGCGACCGCGTGGTCACTCGAGAACGTCCTCGAACGTCCATCGCTGTCGGCGTGGATGAACGAACTCGGTCGAACGGGTGACGTTCAGGAGATCGAGGTGACGGCGACGGAACTGGTCGGCAAAACGATCGCCACGCTCAATGCAGAGATCCCCGAGGGAGTCATCGTCGGGTTGCTTACGCACCAGGACGGCACAACCGAAGTGCCGACGGGTGATCACGAACTGCGGGATGGCGATCGCGTGACGTTTATCGGTCAGACGGACGCCGTCGAACGAGCAATCAAGCGGTTCCATCCTCACGATTGAGTCCTCCTGGTGAGTAAACAGGAGTTGTGTATTCGCCCCTTTCTCAATATTGTGTACTGCTCACAAGATTATTACTACTGCAGCACCTTCGTCTGGCAATGAGGCTACCGAAAACGGAGCTGGTTCGATGCTAACACCGGCAGAACTTCGTGCTGACATCCCTGCACTCCAGGAAACGACGTATTTGAATTACGGTGCGCACGGTCCGAGCCCGAAGTACGTGGTCGACGCTGGCACGGATTTTCTTCGCGACCACGAGTACGACGCGCCTGCTGTGGCTGATCCCTACGAGACCGCATTCGACGAGTTCGAGCAAACGCGGGATGCTGTCGCCTCGTTTATCGATGCGAAACCGGACGAGATTGCGCTCACTGAAAGTACGACGGCCGGAATCAACGCCATCGCCGGTGCGATCGACTGGCAACCCGGCGACGTTGTCGTGCGTACTGATCTCGAGCATCCGGCCGGTATTCTTCCCTGGCAGCGTCTCGAGAACGAGGGTGTCGACGTCCGCACCATCGAGACGAGCGAGGGATACATCGATCGGGATGCCTTCACTGATGCAGTTGCTGATGCCAGACTCGTCACCTTCAGCGCTATCACCTGGACGCACGGGACGCGATTCCCGGTCTCGGAGCTCGTCGAAATCGCCCACGATGCTGGCACACTGACGCTCGTTGATGCCGTTCAGGTACCGGGTCAGACGCCGATGAGCGTCGCTGACTGGGGTGCAGACATTGTCGCTGCTGCCGGCCACAAGTGGCTGCTCGGTCTCTGGGGGAGTGGATTCCTGTACGTCGACCACGATGTCGCCAGTGACCTCAAACCCCGAACGGTCGGCTACCGCAGCGTCGAAACCCCGACCGCAGCGTCACCGGTGTTTGCAGCGGGCGCACGCCGATTCGAAGTGGGCTCTGCGAACCCTGCGCCACATGTCGCACTCCGGGAAGCGCTTCACACGTGCTCCGAAATCGGGCTCGGGCGAATCGAACAGCGGATACAGGAACTCGCGGCCCGACTCGCGTCGGGAATCCCCGATGATCGATTACTCAGCCCACGCGAGCCCGAGTCCGGGCTTGTAACGATCAACGTCGACACACCGGCTGAGACGATCGATCGACTCCGAAATGGTGGGTTCGTGCTTCGTGAGCTTCCGTCACCGAACGCCATTCGTGCCTCTGTACACGCAGTAAATACACCCACCGAAGTTGATGCACTGCTGGACGCGTTGCAAGACGAGTGGTAGGAATCAGTTCGAGACACGCTCCTGCACTGTTGTAGATTGCGTATTCCACACGAGCGATACGGATCGTTCCCTGATAGTCTCCAGTTTCTGTTTCTCGTGGATTCTGATCCCAACTGGTTGGAACGAGGGGTGTGCTATTCAGTTGTTGCGCTCGTACTAGTACAGAAGGGAACATGCTCGACTACTACGACAAAATACTCGTGGGAATCGCGGGGAGTCTTCTGGGGGGAGTGCTCCTCAGTCTCGCCACCGCGATCGATAGTAATACGGGTGTGCTTCTCGGCGCACTCCTGGCGACACCGTTCATCTACGACGCCATGTTCCGAAATCCGCCGCTGCCGGCGACGGATCCGAAAGTCGCGGCTGCAGCAATCGTCTGGCATGGCATTCTGTTCGTGCTA
Source organism: Natrialba magadii ATCC 43099 (assembly GCF_000025625.1). Lineage (NCBI taxonomy): Archaea > Methanobacteriati > Methanobacteriota > Halobacteria > Halobacteriales > Natrialbaceae > Natrialba > Natrialba magadii. The sequence continues at coordinate 99,396 of NC_013923.1, forward strand.
GCCGTCACTGCGTATATGTCGTGAGCACAGAGCCTCTTCTCTGAATTAGTGACCGTCACGAATCCAGTGAATGGTGTTTATTGTGTCGATGGTTGTGAGTGTACCTGATGCTCGATTCAGATCACGTTTCACGCCGTACGGCACTGCGGTTGTCTCTCGCGTCTGGTGTTGCAATCCTTGCTGGCTGTGCAGATGATAATGATGAGAACGACGTCGATGACGAGAACGATGTCGACGATGAGAACGGAGTCGAGGACTGGGAAGATATCGACGAGTTCGTTTTCGAGGGGCGAGTCGAAGCCTGGACTGGCGTCGAACCAGATATAATCGAGGACGAAGACAACCCGACACTCACCCTCATCGAGGGTGAGGAGTACGACTTCCGATGGATAAACGCCGACGGAGTGACGCATAACCTCGAAATCAGGGACGGAGACGACGAGATTATCGACGACTACCAGTCCGAGGACGTCACCGAAGAAGGTGAAGAAACGGTGCTCGAGGGAGTCGTTGCCTCCGAAGATATGGACGTCTACATCTGTGACTATCACGAATCGACGCAAGTCGGTGACATCGAGGTAGAGTCCGCCTGACGCCCTCGATCCTGTCCGCTATCCCTCGAGCTTTCCGGAAAGCACCTTCGCCGCTGTCAGGACCGGGTCCCAGACCGGGCTGAACGGTGGTGCGTACGCCAGATCGAGATTCTGCAGTTCAGTGACCGTTAGCGAGGCGTGGAGCGCGGTCGCAACCGTATCGATTCGTTTCGTCCCCTTGCGGCCGACGATGCTCGCACCGAGCACTCGTTCGCTCTCGCGGTCTGCGACGAGCGTCACTGTGAGTTCTGTCGCACCCGGATAGTAGTGTGGTCGCGTCGGCGCATCGATCGTCACCGACACCGGATCGAAGCCGGCTTCACGTGCCCGTTCCGCATCGAGGACGCCCGTCCTGGCCGCTCCCAGTTCGAAGGCCTTGACGATTGCTGTGCCGGCCGTTTTACCGATCTGGGCTGGCTCTCCTGCAACGGTTGCACCAATCGCTCGTCCCGCCCGATTTGCCGTAAGCGCTAGCGGAACGTGATCCGGTTCGCCGGTCACGACGTTCGTTGCTTCGGCACAGTCGCCCGCAGCGTAGACCGACTCGTCATTGGTCCGACCGAATTCGTCGGTCGCGATGGCTCCCGTCGGGCCGAGTTCGATTCCCGCGTCCTCGGCGAGTTCGACGTTCGGTGCGACGCCGACACCGACGATCACGATATCCGCCGGGACGGGGTCTTCGTCCCCTTCGACTTCGACTGCGTCGACGGCCTCGCCACCCGAGAATCCCTGCACTGCCGTCTCGAGCTGGAGGTCGACGCCCTGGTCACGGAGGTGGCCCTCGACGATCCGAGCGGCCTCCTCGCCGAAAGGCTGGAGCGTTCGAGGCAACATCTCGAAGATGGTAACGTCGATTCCGTGCTCGGTGAGCGCTTCGGCCATCTCGATGCCGACGTAGCCGCCGCCGACGATGGCGGCAGTTGCCGGCTCCTGCGTATCGACGTACCGTTCGATCGCATCAGCCTCGTCCATACCGCGGAGCGTGAACACGCCATCGCGGTCGAAGCCGTCGAATGGTGGAACGATGGCCTGTGCACCAGTCCCGATCAGGAGGTCGCCGTACGGCTGTTCGAACTGCTCGTCGCCCGTGGCGACGGTGACTGTCTGCTCGCCACGATTGATCGAAACGACTTCGTGGCCGGTCCGAAGATCGATGTCGCGCTCCTCACGGAACGTTTCCGGTGTCATCGCGACGAGATCATCGAGTTCGTCGACAGACCCCTTCACGTAGTACGGCATTCCACAGGCTGCATAGGATACCCACGACCCTTTTTCGAAGACGATCACTTCTCGTGACGGATCGTCGCGTTTCGCCTTACTTGCGGCACTCATTCCGGCTGCGTCTCCACCGATCACGACGAATGGGTCGGTCATAGCTCACAGTATGCCATCGTCCGTATAAAGAATTCCGCGGGTTGCCCAACACTGGGAACACATTCAGCAGGGGCTGTTTCGTACACGGGTCGTACTCGAGTCCACCCTGTCCACTTGCTCGTTGCGAGCGAGTCTGCTGTGGGAGAGTTGCTGTGGGAGTGGCACAAACCGTCTGCCGTCCGGCCCATCAGACACCGGGTCCGGTCCAGTGGTGCGTTCGAATACGAGCTAGACTAACAGTTGAACGTCCGACTCGGCCATATGCTGGATGGCGGTTGCTGCACCGACTCCCGTCGTAACGCCGTCGTAGAAGTCGTCTTCGTCGTAGTCCATCAACTCGATCGTCATCTGGCAGGCCTGCAGATCGACGCCGCTCTCGAGTGAGAGGTCGATGAGTTCCTCGATCGTCGCCGTGCCGTTCTCGTCGATCTTCTTTTGCATCATGCGCGTTGCCATCGCGTCCATTCCTGGGAGGGCGGCAAGCGCGTTCGGCATCGGCATGTTTGGATTGCCGACGGCGCTCAGCTTCAGGTCTCTGGAGTTCTCCTCGTGGAGGATATCGAGTCCCCAGAAGGTGTGGAAGACGATGACTTCCCAGCCGAAGGCCGCAGCCGTACTCGCGAGGATTAGCGGCGGGTACGCCATATCGAAGCTCCCCTGGGTGGCGACGATTGTCATCTTCTTCTGGTCCTCGTTGACTTCGGTCTCCAGCGTGGCGACTTTCGACTCGAGTTCGTCGATCCGAGCGAGGAGTTCGGCGTCGCTCGGTGAGCCGTCGCCGGGTGCGCTGTCGGTGTCGGAACCGGTCGCTGCCTCGGTCTCGGCTGTGCCGTCCGTTGCTGTGGGGGTATCGCTACTCATATTACGCCGTTTTCTTCACGAAGTGCGTGTAGAGCTCGTCACCTTCCTGCTGATCGAGCAACTCGACGCCGTCGGTGCCGTCTGCCCAGCCCTGAATATCGCTCATGCTGCCCGAGTCGGTCGAGATGACTTCGAGCACCTCGCCAGCACTCAGGTCGTCGATCGCCTGTTTCGTCTTGACGATCGGTATTGGGCAGGACTGTCCTTTCACGTCGAGCGTCTCCGTGGTGTCGTATTCCGAACTCATAGTCTGTTTCTGCTCTGTATTGGAGCTACCACACAATATAATCTCTGCCCATAAAAGGATATTGGTCATTGCACAGTATCCAAACTACCGCCTCTCAGGGGACTGGTGGCTGCCTCCTGCATGTGTCTATACAGGATCCACTCTATTATTCACTGTCGACCGACGAGATTGTATTGTACTATCTGTAAAATTTTGCTCGGATGCTGAGCGCTGTGGGACAGTACTCTGCGTTGGACACCGTGAACACGTGAACATCTAACTGCCGCACATCGGCTGTAACCCGTGATACCTCTCGAATATACCGATTTGATCGATTTCAGATCAGCCGTTCACAAGCATTCGAGGAACGCTTCGACCGGTAGCACGGAGAGAATTCACCCGTGCTGGGAGATCAGGGACTCGAGTGTCGCACGATCCTGTGCGCCAACCATGCGTTCGACTGGTTCACCGTCGGCGTAGAGGATGAGTGTTGGGACACCTCGTGCACCGAGCTGCTGGGCGAGTTGCTGGTGCTGATCGACATCGACCTTCGCAACTGCTGCGTCCGTCTCGGCGGCCAGTGCTTCGATCGTCGGCTCTATCATCTGGCAGGGGCCACACCAGTCGGCATAGCAGTCGACCAGTACGACATCGTGAGTGTCGACGACGTCAGTGAGGTGGGCTTCGCCCTCGATCGCGATCGGTTCTGTTGGTGTCGCTGGCTCTCCAGATGCCGATTCGTCTGCACGCAGTTCGCCGCCGTTCTCGAGTCGCTGCTGGAGTTCTCGTTTTTTCTGCTCGCGGATCCGTTCCCGCTCGTCGTCCAGTGAGTCACTCATGGAGTATGGCTGTCGCTACGGCGTCCGCAATCATAAGGATTGCGTGAGGCGAACAATACTGGTGTGCTGATCGCTGGAGTCCCACTCGATCCACTAGTCGCTGGCGCTGTCCGTGCTCAGCCACCTACGGCACTAGCGAAACGGCCTCCGAATTAGTCGCTGGAGGCGAGACGGCACCGGATCGTATCGTTTCGCGAGGAATACAGTCCCACTCGCGTGGCGGCCAACTGCCTCGGAAATCGTTCCAAGCACTGCTCGTTGAATAACTCCGCCACGAGAGACGCCAAGCAACGTGATGTCGTGGTCTACGGTTCGGTCCGTGATCGCGCCAGCGACGTGGTCGTCGACGACGACGGTACGATGGAGATCGGTCCCGCTCTCGAACTCGCGTGCGGCGTCACGCAGCAGTTCACGCGCGGCCGTCTCGCTTCGTTCCGGTTCGGTTTCTGCCCGAACGTGTAGCAGGTGAACAGTTGCATCGTGCTTGCTGGCAATCGCGGCTGCCATCTCGAGTGCCAGCCCGTCGTGTGGTCCGCCAGCGACGGGCATCAGAATCGAGTCGACAGTCGGCTGTGGCGTCTGAATTCGCTTGACGAGGACGTCACAGGTTGCCTTTCGGAGGACGGTATCGATGTAGCTCCCCAGAATGACGTTCTGTCGCGGCGGCCGTCCGCGCCAGCCCAGCAGCGTCAGTTCGACGGGTTCTTTCTCGATTGCGCCGAGAATCCCACTCGTGACGCTCCGTGCGAATCGTACCCGCTGGTCGACTGGAATATCGTGTTCGGCCGCGGTCGCTGCTGCGTCTGCGAGCATCTGTTCGTCATCGTCCTCCAGCAGGCGGTCACCGGCATCGAGCGGTAACTGGTCCGGCACGGCGACGACGTAGATAACGAGAATCCGCAACGACCGCTCGGTAGCGATGTCAGTTGCGGTGTCCATCAGTCGCGTTGCCGTTTCTTCGTTCGCCACCGGAACGAGTAACGTCTCCTCAGTTGTCGTCGTATTGGCTCCCATGTCGTGACCGTTTGCGTTCCATCGCTATCATCTCCCACCGTGTCCTTGCCGGCGTCGTTCGGTTTGTGAATTCAGGACGACCGACAGGCCAGCCACAGATGAACGGTACATTGAACACAGTTGGCATACTCTACGCAGTCGTCGATGGATTCGAGTACGAACACGAAATCCGGCTCCGTCCTGACGTATCTCGTTCTCGGTGGGTGTGCGATCGTTGCTGCGCTCGTCTATCTTGGGCTCGTCCCACAGGCGGCGCTCACAGGGAATGAATCGCGTGCAATTCTGTATCTCGTTCTGGGATGGGTCCCGTATACGATCGTGTTCTACGGGATTGGTCGGCTCTTTACGTCTCCAGAACAACTCCCAAATATGCGCGCCGCGGACATTGGACTGGCAACGTTCCTCCTGTTGCTCTTGCTCAGTCTCGGCCTCGATGCGTGGGGGTTCACCCCTGAGCAAGTCCCTGAAGCACACGTGCTCCAGGCAGTCGGCATCTTCCTGGGGCTGGCGCTGTTCGGCTGGGGACTGGGCCGCCGGTCGAACGCGATCATGGCGGCTGATAGCGACGCTGTCCGAACCGATCAGAAACCGTAGATTCGGCGTTTCTGGCCTGAAACGCCAGCCAAAAACAACCTATAGTAGCCACTGAAAGTCAGTACACACCTGATCGCCAGACTGCTCGGCGATCAGTGTATAAACCGTTTCAGTTGTTACTCTATTCGTCGAAGTCGACCTGCCCGACTTGCCCATCGCCAACGACGAGTACGTCCGTCGGACTGTGTCGAGTTACACCATCCGTAACACTCCCAAGCATCATCCGACCGATCCCACCGCGCCCTCTCGACCCCATGACGATGAGATCGGCGTCGATTTCGCCTGCGTACTCGAGTATCTCGTGTACTGGCGTCCCCGTTCGAACCTCCGCCGTCGTCTCGATCCCGCGCTCGGTCGCACTCGACTCGAGTTCGGTGACGAACGACTCGGCGCGGCCGGTGAGCGTTTCGGCTGCACTCGAGTCCTCGCCGGGGAAGCGAACGGAGCCGAGCGGTCCGAGTTCGACGACGCAGATGATGGCGACGGGGCAGTCGAGCGTTTCTGCGAGGTCGAAAGCGGTTTCGGCGGCATCGGTTGCGAAGTCGCTGCCGTCTGTCGGAACGAGTAGCTGATCGTACATACGCTTTCTTCTCGATAGAGTGGGATAAACACGGGTGTTGGCGCGAACGTGCCGTCTTCCGATTCCTCTTCCCGGTGCTGTGCTGTCCCTTCCCGGTACTGCGTTGACTGCGCTTCACTGCCTGAGACAGTTCTCTCCTCACAGATTCCATCTCGTACAGCGGTCCGACACCGGAGAAGTCACATTGCACCAATCTGGGAATACCCACAACGACTTTTGGCCTCGTGACCGTGTTTCTACCTACGATCCACATGTACGACCGCCTGTTGCTTCCGACGGACATGAGTGCCGGCGTCGACCGCGCAATCGCACACGCAATCGATGCCGCCCAGCGATACGACGCAGAACTGCACATCCTGTACGTCGTCGACGCCGACGCGTACAGTTCCTACCCAGGTGATGAGTACGTCCACGAATTCGAAGGTCTCGAGTCGGCGCTCGAACAGGCCGGCGAGGATGCACTCGAGGAGGTCGCTGGCGCGGCCGCCACCGCCGACGTCGAGACGACGACGGAGATCCGACACGGCGTTCCCCACGAGGAAATCCTCACCTACATCGACGACGCGGACATCGATCTCACGGTCGTCGGTTCCAAGAACCGTTCGGGGGAGTATCGCCAACTCCTTGGCAGTGTTGCAGAACGCGTGGCGACGCACGCCGAGCGACCGGTGACCATCGTCAAAACACCGGTCGAGGACGAGTCCTGAGCGACACACCGCTGAACGTACCTTTTTATCGTTCGTTATCGTCGAGTCGGTTATATGCACGTTCTCGTTCCGATTGACGACTCCGACCCAGCAATGAAAGCTGTCGAACACGCCGCCGAAACCTACGCAGATGGCACCGTGACGCTCTTGCACGTCATCAATCCCAGAACCGGCATGTACGGTGACGAAGCACTGTACGCATACGAGGCGATACTCGAGTCCCAGCAGGAAGCGGCCGCGGACCTGTTCGAGCGGGCGAGTGAACTGGCAGCAGCGCACGACTGTGACGTCCACACGGAGTCGATAATTGGCTTCCCGGCCCGTGAAATCGTCTCGACCGCGGCCGAGGAGGACGCCGACCACATCGTCATTGGGAGTCACGGCCGAACCGGACCGTCGCGTGTTCTCCTCGGAAGCGTTGCCGAACAGGTGGTTCGTCGAGCGCCGTGTCCGGTAACGGTCGTGCGGTAACCGCCGAGCAGACGTTCGAACCAACTCTCCGGTGACTCGCTATGGTCACAGCGTGACCGACCTGCCAGCTATTAGTATATAAATAGGCGATACATTCCGCCAGCAGTTACTCGCGTCTTATCGGTGAGGGAGGAGTATGGATGCAAACGCAGAGGACGCTCGACTCAGCGGAACGTGAACACCGCCGCGTCGAGGAACGCGAACACCGCCGCGTCGAGCGACCGAGGACAGGGTTATACGGACCACCTCGAACGCAGTCAGCGGGTGTGGGATCGGTGGAGCGACTGGTACGGACTCAGTGAGAAAGATTTCGAACCAATACGGGAACGGGCAATCGACCGGTTGGATCTCCAGGACGGTGACCACGTCCTCGACGTTGGGTGTGGGCCCGGCGTGAACTTCGCGTACAGCCGTTCGCAAATCGGCTCTGAAGGGCAACTCGTCGCCGTCGACTACAGCCCGGCGATGGTCGAAAACGCCACCGACCGCGTCGACCAGTACGGCTGGGAGAACGTCGAGGTCCGGCAGGCAGACGCGACGACTGTCGACTTCGACGAGCAGTTCGACGCCGTAATCGCGACGCTTTCGTTAGGCGTGATGCCGGATGCTCACAGCACAATCGAGAACATCTATCGGCTGCTTGCCCCCGGAGGACGACTCGCCGTCGTCGATGTCCGACCGGCGCCGAGCGGTCCACTTCGGCTCCTGAACCCGATTATTTGGCGGGTCTTCCGCTGGTACGCGAACTGGAATCCTGAAAACGACGTTACCGAATCGCTCCACCACGTGTTCGACGAGTGTGAACTCGCGGAGACGGTGTTCGGGACCACCGCGTACGCGATGGACTGTCGAAAGTCGAACGGCTCCGACCGATTCGGAGGCTGCTGCAGTCAGTCGGATATTGACCGGTGATGGGCCAGTGATGGGCCAGTGATGGTGGCAATCAGACGGAATAGGTCGAACTGCGAATGTATGTGCAGACCCCTCCTGTGACCGAGCGACCACTCCATCCGTGCGGGCGCTGGCATTTTTGATCGTTCACTCTGCTCCCCCGTCGCTGGAGACCCATCAACGACTCTGTCACACCGTCACTGGTGGCTGTTCGATTACTCTGTCACACCGTCACTGGTGGCTGTTCGACTATTCTGTCACACCGTCACTGGTGGCTGTTCGACTATTCTGTCACACCGTCACTGGTGGCTGTTCGACTATTCTGTCACACCGTCACTGGTGGCTGTTCGACTATTCTGTCACACCGTCACTGAACACTCTCAAGCACCTGTTCGACCGCGTTCGCCTCCCCGCGACGCAACAACTCTGAAGCTGTCGAAACCGCACAGCCGAGTTCGTCAGCAACCGCTTCGATGCCGTTCTGCCGCGGAATTTCGTAGAAACCCAGCTCCCGGGCAACCTGCAACGCCTCCACCTGCCGACCGGACACGGCTGGACCAGCCGTCGTCACGCGATTGCTCGCCCACAGAACGTCGACACTCACACCGTCCGCAAGTTCGTCTATCACCCCCGTAAGATCCGATGGGTGCCCGACGATGGTCATCCGAATCGTGCGATCTGATCGGATCTCGATCGGTGGCACGATAACGACAGTCTCTCGTGAAAGCGCACCGAGCAACGACAACCCCTCGGCCTCGAGTTCCCGGCGCAGATAGAGAAAGAAGCCATCGCTCGTCTGTGTGATATCGTACTCGAGTACTGTGTCGAGCGAGTCAAGAATTGAGTCGTAGGCGTCGGGGTCACCGTCGACGAACGAGGTGAGCGTTTCGATGCCATCGGTTGTTTGCCCGCCGAGGATCACCTCACGATTGATGTCTGGTGATGTGGCAATCTTCTCGAGGATCGGTGGTGCTGTCTCCCCATTGTGACCCAGCGAGACGCGCACGGATTTCATTGTTCATTGGACGATCACACGCGGAGACCAGTTATAAATTCCCGATACTCCTCGCGAGCAACGCCGTTGGAACCGGTTCCCGTCTTCGGCTCCGACGTGAGTGTCCGCTAATCCCGAAACGCGTTCGTTACAGGGTTTCCTTATGATTCTGTGGCTACTTCCTTCCGGCCCGAAACCCGATCCGGGTCGAGATAGTAGCTCTCGAACGTTACGTCCTCACGCGGTTGCTCGAAGATATCTACCCGTGGGAGATCGATCGCCCACATTCCTTGCACGATCGATGACTCGTACGGTTTATCACTGAGTTCGGCTAACTGGCCCGTTGCAACGACGCTGTGCCACCCGTCCGGCGTTTCGTCGTGCACGACGAACGAGACGTGTCGGTCGATCAGGTCGTGTTTCCTGCCTCCGGGCGTGAACGACAGCTGAAAGTAGAGGACGGATTCGTCCTCATTGTAGCCGTACGAGACCGGAATCGACACTGGCGGTTCGTTTTTCTCGGTCGCGAACGAAAGGACGCCCGTGCCGCCACTTCCGAGGAATTCGTCTCGCTCGTCGTTGCTCAGTTGGAGCCACCGAAGTCCTTGCATAGCACAGGCTATGCGCTCCAGTAAGAAAATACTCGTCAGCCAGTCTTTAAAACCGGTCGCGTTTCGTTGCTAGTTGAACGCAGCGGCGACCAGCAACGGGAAGACGAGCGTCGCCTCGGCCTCGATGAGCGTGTGGTTCGTCTCTTCGTCGTCCTTGATCTTGCCCCAGGAGACGGCTTCGTTCGGCGGCGCACCGGAGAGCGAGCCGTCTCCTTCCATTCCAGTCGAGATGTAGATCGCGTGGTCGGCACCGCCACGGAAGAGGTTCGTCATAATTGCGTGGTGTTTCGGAACGCCACCGCCGACTGCAATAAGCCCGGTTTCGTCTGCCAGTAACCCGTCCTCGATCAGTGAGTCGTAGTCGTCGAGGATTTCGATGCCGACGTCGGAATCGTATCCCTGCCGATAGTAGTAGAGGAAGTTCCCGACTTCAGCGTCCGTAAGCGCTGGACAGTAGACGGGAACGTCGTTATCCGCTGCTTGCTTCAGCACCGAATCCTCATCGTCGAGCGTCTCCCCGAGTTCACGGGCGAACGCCGTCGGCGTCCGAACCTTCTCCTCCGCGAAGAAGTCGTCGAAGAAATCATAGAGGTACTCCTCGAGCCAGACGTACCGATCGGAAGGAACGTAGATATTCCCGAGTCGGTTGATTCCGCGTTCGCGCAACTCCGCTTCGTCTGCGTCCCACTCTCCCATCTTGAACGGTTTCTCCGTCTTGATCACGTCCTCGGTGAGCGAGCCGGACGTCGTAATGATCACGTCGACATACCCTTTCCGGACGAGCGCGGCGACGACTTCTCGCAGCCCTGAGGAAATAATGTTCGAGGTGAACGTGAGATAGACCGTCGCGTCGTTCTCCTGCATCTTCTCGGCAATGTCGATCGCTTCGGCGAGCTGTGTCGCCTGGAAGCCGGTCGTTGCGTACGTCTCGAGTAACTCCCCGAAGTCGAACTCGCCACGGAAGTCGTACCCGCGTACGTCTGCGCTTGTCAACTCGTCCTCGCTCCCGGGAACCACGTGATCGCGTGAATCGTCGGCCATATTCCCACAGATGGGCTTGGCCGGTTTGAATCACGCGGCTTCCGTTCGCGGGTTTCGGCTTCGGGTAGTGCACCCTCACGGCAAACGACTATACACGGCCCGCACGTGTGCCTTGCATATGGTCGAACAGCATCTCCCAGCACTCGAGGGCGAGCGCGTTCAGTACAGCGGCGATACCTGGGAGCTGACGGGTGAAATCGACATCAAGCAAAACGGCGAACTGATCCACGCGAAAGCACGGACCCCGGACCGGGTCCGAGGTAGCACGAGTCTTCTGGGCTTCACACTCGAGAGCCCACCTGCCTCGCTTAATCCTGGCAATCCCGGAAATCTCTCCGGCGAACTCGAACAGAACGATACCGGTTACGAACTCGTTGTCCGCAGACCGCACGCAACGACGCGGTACAGACTCAACAATCTTCGATCGACGTAGGTGGCTGCCTCTCCTGGTTCTCGGCAGCACCGTTCTTTCGAAGCCTTCAGCGAACACAGTCTGTTGTACGGGTGTTGAACGGGAGTGTTGACCTCTCCTTGTGGCTGACACGTTTGCAGCGATATTGCTGCTGGTGCTTTCGGGAACAAAGAGATGGTTTGGGATGACTGGTGTTTCTGTCACCACTCTCCACTCTCGGTGTCTGTGACCGCATCACTCGGATGGACTGAATCCGTGTGCTTAAGTAGTGGACGGCACAACGATCTGATCCCAACAAAGAACTGATGCACCACTCCGCGTAAGCGTGAGTGGGAAGGGTCAATGCAGGCCGGCCGTCTACCGGCGTGCAGATGAGACCGTGTGTACGTGTAGTCCAGGCGTCCACTGGACCCGTTCCCGGGTCACGATATGCTACATTCTATGTAGCGCCGATCCGATGAACGTGGCTACTGTGCCAGCTGGTGGATCGCTCGGCTTGAGAGCTGAAGACGGACGTGCCAAGCTGCGATAAGCCTCAGGGACCCGCACGGAGGGAAAGAACTGAGGATTTCCGAATGGGAATCCCCACCGCAATTGCTTCGCGCAATGGGGAACGCCGAGAACTGAAACATCTCAGTATCGGCAGGAAAAGAAAACGTAACGTGATGTCGTTAGTACTGGCGAAGGAACGCGATACAGTCCAAACCGAAGCCTTCGGGCAATGTGGTGTTCGGACTGACGATCACTCTCCGAAACTCGACACGAAGTCTCTTGGAACAGAGCACGAGACAGGGTGACAGTCCCGTACTGTCGACGAGTAAGAGACGAGTCAGCTCCAGAGTATCGGGGGTTGGATATCCCTCGTGAATATCCCAGGCATCGACTGGGAAGACTAAACACTCCTCAAGACCGATAGCGAACAAGTAGTGTGAACGAACGCTGAAAAGCACCCCACAAAGGGAGGTGCAATAGGGCGTGAAATCAGTTGGCGATAGAGCGACAGAGCATACAAGGTCCGTCGAGTAACGACCGAGACGCGAGTCTCTAGTAGGAATCGACGGAAGCCGATGTTCTGTCGTACGTTTTGAAAAACGAACCAGGGAGTGTGCCTGATTGACGAGTCTAACTCGAGAATCGAGGAAGGCGTAGGGAAACCGACATGGCCGCAGTCTTACGACGAGGGCCGCCGTGTTCAAGCGCGGGGAGTCAATCGGGCACGACCCGAAACTGGATGATCTAGACGTGGGCAAGGTGAAGCGTGCCGAAAGGCACGTGGAGGCCTGTTAGTGTTGGTGTCCTACAATACCCTCACGTGACCTACGTCTAGGGGTGAAAGGCCCATCGAATCCAGAAACAGCTGGTTCCAACCGAAAGATGTCGAAGCATCACCTCTGCCGAGATAGTTCATGGGGTAGAGCGACGGATTGGGGGACCGCACTCCGAGAGGAGTGCGCCCCCCTGTCCAACTCCGAACCTATGAACGTCGTTCGACGCAGGGAGTCCGGTGCACGGGGTAAGCCTGTGTACCGTAAGGGAGACAACCCAGAGCTGGGTTAAGGTCCCAAAGTGTGGATTAAGTGCGATCGAAGGTGGTCTCAAGCCCTAGACAGCCGGGAGGTGAGCTTAGAAGCAGCTACCCTCTAAGAAAAGCGTAACAGCTTACCGGCCGAGGTTTGAGGCGCCCAAAATGATCGGGGCTCAAATCCACCACCGAGACCGAGCCGTACCCCTGACAGGGTAATCGCGTAGGTTGGCGTTCTGTTCGGGTGGAAGCACGGATGAGAATTCGTGTGGACCGTTCAGTAACGAAAATCCTGGTCATAGTAGCAGCGTTAGTCGGGTTAGACCCCCGACGGCCGAACGAGTAAGGGTTCCTCAGCAATGCTGATCAGCTGAGGGTTAGCCGGTCCTAAGTCAGCCCGTAAGTCGAAGCTGACAACAGGGAAATAGGTTAATATTCCTATGCCGGTATGCAATAAAAGTTGACGCTTTGGGGCCACCCAGGCTGGGCCTTCGCCCAGTTGAACAGTCGAAGAGCGTGGAAGCCGTAATGGCACGAAGCGATCGAATGGCTGGATAACGTAAGCTGGGTCAACCCAGAGCCCGTGAAAAGACGAGCATACTGTCCGTACCGAGATCCGACACAGGTACTCATGGCGGCGAAAGCCAAGGTCTGTCGGGAGCAACCGACGTTAGGGAATTCGGCAAGTTAGTCCCGTACGTTCGCAATAAGGGATGCCTGCCTCGGAAAGAGGCAGGTCGCAGTGACTCGGGCGCTCCGACTGTCTAGTAACAACATAGGTGACCGCAAATCCGCAAGGACTCGTACGGTCACTGAATCCTGCCCAGTGCGGGTATCTGAACACCCCTTACAAGGGGACGAAGGACCCGTTAACGGCGGGGGTAACTATGACCCTCTTAAGGTAGCGTAGTACCTTGCCGCTTCAGTAGCGGCTTGCATGAATGGATCAACGAGAGCGCCACTGTCCCAACGTTGGGCCCGGTGAACTGTACGTTCCAGTGCGGAGTCTGGAGACCCCCAAGGGGAAGCGAAGACCCTATAGAGCTTTACTGCAGGCTGTCACTGAGACGTGGTCGCCATTGTGCAGCATAGGTAGGAGGCATTACACAGGTACCCGCGCTAGCGGGCCACCGAGCCAGCATTGAAATACTACCCGATGGTGACTGCGACTCTCACTCCTGGCGGAGGACACTGGTAGCCGGGCAGTTTGACTGGGGCGGTACGCGCCTGAAAAGATATCGGGCGCGCCCCAAGATTTCCTCACCCGCGTCGGAGACGCGGGAAAGAGCGCAAGAGCATACGGAAGTCTGACAGTGTCCGGCACAACGACGGACGCTGACGCGAAAGCGTGGTCTAGCGAACCAATTAGGCTGCTTGATGCGGCCAATTGCTGACAAAAAAGCTACCTTAGGGATAACAGAGTCGTCACCCGCAAGAGCACATATCGACCGGGTGGCTTGCTACCTCGATGTCGGTTCCCTCCATCCTGCCCGTGCAGAAGCGGGCAAGGGTGAGGTTGTTCGCCTATTAAAGGAGGTCGTGAGCTGGGTTTAGACCGTCGTGAGACAGGTCGGCTGCTATCTATTGGGGGTGTTATGGTTCCTGACGGGAACGTTCGTATAGTACGAGAGGAACTACGAATGGGTGCCACTGGTGTACCGGCTGTTCGAAAGAGCACGTGCCGGGCAGCCACGCACCACGGGGTAAGAGCTGAACGCATCTAAGCTCGAAACCCACCTGGAAAAGAGGAGCCACCGAGGCCACTCGTAGAAGACGAGATCGATAGACTCGGGGTGTACGCGCCAAGGCAACGAGGCGTTGAGCCCGCGAGCACTAATCGGCCAAGCCACACATTCATACATATCGCATTGGATCCGTGACGCGAGAACGGGTCCGGACGCAAACTGGACTACACGTACAACACGGTCTGAAGAGACCACTGAGACTGGTGTCAGATAGTCACGGTTCGATTCCGTGGATCAGCGTTAAGGCGGCCATCGCGGCGGGGTTCCTCCCGTACCCATCCCGAACACGGAAGATAAGCCTGCCTGCGTATTGGTGAGTACTGGAGTGGGAGACCCTCTGGGAGAGCCGATTCGCCGCCCCTACTCATACTCCATACTTACGCCCTGCAGAGTGCCAACTCTGCGGGGCGTTTTGCATTTCTGGACGTGAAGTCGTTATTGCCAACACTACTAGTACCGCTGTTGCTTGAAGAAAACCGATCTTCGTACAATTGGGATCGACGTCACTGTTCCCTCCTGCTTACACAGCTTCGAGGAGAAAGCCCACGACTTCAGTACTGGGAGTAGTCACTCCTGTTCGAGTTCCGTTCGCAATCGAATCCGTACTCGAGTACCGCATCCTGGGTCGTCACACTGTTCGATGGTGAAGGTGCCACCGAGTCTGTCGATGCCCCATTTGATGAGCCAGAGGCCAAGGCCACTGCTGTGGGTTGTCGCCGAAACGGTGCCGTCGAGGACCGCTGTTCGTTCGTGCGTTGGAATGCCGGGGCCATTGTCGGTCACGATAAGCTCGATACGCGAGTTGGGTGTGTGTTTGGTGGTAGTGATGTGGACTTGTGGGGGGTGGGATGTCGTGTGTTCGATGCCGTTCTCGAGTACGTTTTCGAGGACGAGCGTTAGCAAGCGTCTGTCAGCGGCGACGATCGCCGTTGAGGGGACGTCGACGGTGATGATTGCGTCGGGATATTCTGATCGGAGGTTACTGACGACGGTCGAGAGCACGGCTGGGAGTGAGAGTGATTGTAGATCGAGTGGCTGGGAGAGGAGCTGGTTGACCATCCCGGCGTCGTTGGCGAGGTCGATCAGTTCAGTAGATTGGTCCTGTATCTGTTCGGCGAGTTTCTGTGTTGGTCCGTCGAGTTCGGTGACGAGTTCTGTCGCGTACCCGTGGACGATCTGCATATCATTTCGCAGATTGTGACGCAGGATCCGGTTGAGTACGTCCAGGTGCTGTTTGGTCTGCTTTTGGGTTGTGATCTCGGAGGAGACGCCACAGGTTGCGGAGACTGTCCCCGTTTCGTCGAACAGCGGAGTAATCCTGGTGAGATACGTTTGGTACCCTGCTGTGGTGAGTCGTTTCTCTTCGAACGTCAGTGATGATTCGCGTTCCAGAACGTCCTGATCGCGTGCTCGAATTTCTGCGGCAATCGCATCGGAGACGACTGTTTCTGGTGGGTGTCCGACAACTGGCTGCTCGCGCGAAATTCCGTATCTGGTGCGATACTCCTGGTTGAGGAGAACGAACCGACTGTCGGGATCTCGAATCCAGACTGCGGCTTCGACGTTATCGAGGAGGGCGTGTAGCTGTGCCGTTGTTTCCTCGAGTTCGCGTTCGCGTTCCTTTTGTGCAGTAATATCACGGAAAACAACGGTGAGCCCGTTGTCGGTTGGGTAGATGTATTCGGCATACCAGCGGTCCTGTGGCTCGTAGTATTCTTCAATACGCCTCGAGCCGCCGGTATCTAGTACATCGTGGTAGTGGTCGTAGAAACTGGTCGTACTGATTGCTGGTGTGAGTTCCTGAAGCGTGTGGCCAATCAGGTCTGCGGGTGGACGCTGAAAGAACTTCTGTGCACCCTCGTTCGCGTACGTAATGGTCCACTCGGTGTCGAGGACGATAATACCGTCAGAGAGCTGTTCGAGCACTCCGGCAGAGTTTTGATCGAGCTGGTGTGTGAGCTGGTGGTGTTCATACGATGCTGTGGCCTGTGCAATCTGTTCGACGAGTTGTTGTCCTGCGTCGGGTGATGTCCGTGGAACGTATCCAGTGACGCCGGACGCAATGGCCTCGCTTGCGAGTTCCTCGCTGCCATTTTCTGGAAACAGGACGATCGGCAGTGCCGGATACTGAGAACGAATCGCTGTGAGCAGGTCGAGGCCATCCATCTTCGGCAGCTCGTGATCGGTGACAACGCAGTCGATGGCTGTTGTTTCGAGCCGCTCGAGTGCACGTTCAGGATCGGATTCGTGTTCGAGTGTAAGGAAGACGTCCTCTATGGTGTGAAATTCGGGGTAGTCGGCGAGTGACCAGTCTGAACCGACCTGTAGTACGGTCGCTGTTTTGGCGAGGTCACGAAGTTCGGAGGGAATACTGGTCATTGCATCTGTGTTTGTTGGAAGATACTCGACGAACGGTGTACTAGCAATGTGTTTACACGAACATGGTATATACTATGCGGCCAATATGTCCATTCTGTTACTAGTTTGGTTCGGTCGGAATATGATATCGTATCACCAATCCGTACAATGATCTAGCACAGGGCTGTGTTGGCTGGGGGCAGTGTGAGTTGTGTCACACCCTAAATGTTGCTGGCATGCCATTTCCGAATCGTCGAATCGGTCATGAGATTTATATGCCAGTGCTACCTTTCACTTGCCAGGCGCATGACCAATGACGGAACGAAATGGCTCTCCGACAAGTGAGCAGTCGGAGGTGCTTGTCGTTGATGACGAGCCACGACTTGCGGATCTCTTCGAAAGCTGGTTGTCTGCGGAGTGGTCTGTCAGCACTGCCTATAGTGGTAAAGAGGCACTCGAGAAGATCACTGACACGGTAAACATCGTTTTGCTCGACCGTCGGATGCCAGAACAGTCCGGCGACGATGTTCTCTCTGCGATCCGTTCGAACGGCTATGACACGCGGGTCGTGATGGTAACTGCCGTCGATCCGGATTTCGATATCATCGAGATGGGGTTCGACGACTATCTTGTCAAGCCGGTGTCGAAGGATGAGCTCATAGCCAGTGTTGAAGACGTTCTCGGCCGGGCTGCATACGAGTCGTCGATCCGGGAGTATTACTCGCTCGTCTCGAAGCGTGCCCTTCTCGAGAAGGAGAAAGCCGAACACGAACTCGCTGAAAATCCGGCATATCAGGAACTCACGGTTCGTATCGAGGATATTGCTGCAGAAACCGATCGGACGATCGCGCGTCTCGAGGACCATACCGACTTCGCCGATGTCTTCCGCGATATCGACTCTGGCACGGACAGCGTTGGCGATCATCGCTCACACGGTTCGGACTGAGCGGGTACCGGGCTCTGATCTTCGGTCTCTGGCCCGTTGTCTCTAATCGAGAGACCCTCGTCCTACTTCTCGCTGGAACTGGTCTGTAATGGGGTGTATTCGCGCTCAAATCTGCTCCCAGGCGTCATCGTCGTCGGGATCTGGCAAGTCTGTTTTCGTGATTTCAGTCGTCGTATCCTCTTCGTCACCTTCTCCCCTCTCCTCGCTCTCGGGAACATCGACAGTTTCCGTCGCTTCTGGGTTCGACTCAGCTCTTTTCTCTGGTGTCTCTGTGGTGCCGTGAGCCGACGGTGCCTGTGGGTGTTGCTGGCCGGTCGTCTCGGATACTGCGGACTCGTCATGGTTGATTTCGACGGTCGGCCACGCCGTTTCACCCCAGCCGCCACGATCACTGTAGTAGTAGACGACATCGCCGTTAACGGCCGCAAACAGGTCTCGTTGCGTATCGTGGACGACGCGCTCGTTCGTATCGATGGCGACGTCGACGACGTCCTCCAGCGTCTCGAGTTCGAGATGATGCTCGCCGATCCACATCGGTATCGAGCCCCTGGAGATCCACTCGTCGTAGCGTCGCTCGTGCATCCGTCGTTTGGCGTCCGAGACATCAACATTCGATCGTGCTGCAACGAGTGTCGCTCCCGTTAGCGAGAGCACTGCGAGCAGGGCTAGCAGACCGACACCAGCCGTATTCGTTGACTCCTGTACTTCCACCGGTGCTGTCTCTGGGTTCGTGTCTACGATTTCGTGGCTGCCCTCGAGCCAGTATGCGTTCCCAGTCAGCGTCAGTGGTGTTGCATCACTTTCCATACCACTGTTCGAGGGCGTTTCGTAGGCGCGTTCGATATCGATTGAGACAGAGACGTCTCCAACGCCATCGAGCGTCTGTTCTAACTCGGTCGTCCGTTCCCGGATCGTTCGCACATCAACTGTCGCTGCAGTGCTTGCGTGTCCGTCCTCGACGACTGCCGTCTCGTTGCGTACCACGTCGCGGTCGCTCCAGAATACCTCGCCGTTTCGTTCGGCTTCGTAAACCACTGCTAGTTCGTGAGTGACGGTCGCCTCGTCGAGTGGCTCACCGGAATCGGTGAGCGTCGTTTCCGCTGTAATCGTTAGCTCGGGGGTGTCGTTGTACGTATAGACTGGACTCGACTCGAGTGTCGTTCCGTTTTCCCACAGCCCGTCCTGAACGACGGTGGCGCTCGTGGAGACGCTCGTCTCGATGTGTTCTTCACCGACTTCCTGTGTTACTGTTGTTGTGGCTGGTGTCGCGACGACCCACCCTGTCAGCACGAGCAGTGCGAGGCCAACGACGAGGAGTATGAGTACAAGCCGCTGGCCGTGTCTGGCGGCAACCAGGTCGAACCGCGGATTATCGATCATCGTAGTCTCCCTCACTCGTCAGTTGGACGAGTTTTCCGTTTACGCCGAGTTCCTCGACTGTCTGGCCAGTGAGTGCGGAATTCGTGTGAATGTCTGCGTGTCGGGACTCATAACGATACTGGTTCGAAACAGCTGTCAGATCGGGTCTAGTATCGGAATTTTCGCCGAAGCCGCGTAAGGAGGGGGAGGCTACCACCGGGATTCCGAAGTCGGAGATCGGTCGTGCCAAAGAGTGCGATCATGAGTGCGACGGTGATACCGACGATCACGCCGTTTACCGCAGCAATTGCGACGAGCGGATGGAGACTGTGAAGCCAGACCAGGAGTGTAGGCGGTAACACCAGTAGATATCGATGTTCCTCGACGTGACGGGTGTACTCGCCAGTTTCGGCCGGCGCTACGGCGGTCACAGTCGCAGCGTCAGAACTCCGCGGCGAGATCGTCTGCCACTCTGGGTTCGCGTTCACTGTCTCGTGTCCCGGTTCTCGAGTGACGACGATCGGAAGGTAGCCCGAGTTTTCGGTCTCGTGCTCTATTTCGACGAGTTCGCCGGGCTCTGCGACCTGTGGGTTCTCACTCGGTGTGGTTGCACTTCCAACGCCGAATGCGATCGTACCCGAGGGGAGCACCATCGACGCCGTTGCGAACGTGACGAATACCAGCAACACGAGCCCGATCGTCGCCCAGATCCCGAGTATATTTGGGCGGCTTCGCGACCGTCGTGTGTCTCGTTTTCTTGGGCCGACGGTCTCGAGTAGGACGCCGAACCCGAGGAGGGCGATCCCGACGCCGACGAGCAGCGCACCGGCGTTATCAGCGTTGAATACGGCTGTGACGCCGAGGGTGGCTGTGACCGTTCCGAACACGGATTCGATGACGGATTGGACTCCCATGATGGCGGACCCGAGATACGGGATGGTGACGACCTCTCCATTGACCTGTAGCGCGTGGGCGACGATTTGCTCGTCGCTGACGGGCGGTTCGTCGGCGTCTTGATCTGTGAACGGGTTCGCGTCGCCAGCCGTGATGTAGCCCTCGTCGGTTTCGCCGACGATCCGATGAGTTGTGAGTTCTCCGCCGTGGAGATCGATCGCGTCGAAGACGACAACGTCACCTTCCGCTGGCGAACCCGAGATGGCGCTTGGCACGGCGATGAAGCCATCGCCTGCGTCCATCGTCGGTTCCATACTCCCGGTAGCAACATAGCCGAGGAGAATCGGTTGGCCGAGTAGCTGGCCAAGTAACAGCGCGACGATGACGAGTGTCAGAACGAGACCGAGCGCTCGACTCAGAAGTGCCCGCATTGGTCAGTGGTTGGGTGGTTGCAATATGGGGTTAGTAGCCGTTGTTCCGTCAGGAGACCACGACGATCCGTGGGAACGCCGAAACCCTGACCGTTCGTTGCTGATCACCGAAATGGGGTGTTCGCTACTGGCCTCCGTGGTTGTGTGTTCGATACTGTTCATCGATACAACCGAATCGACGTAATCCTTCCGACACCCCTATACCAGACGAGAACGAGCGTGATCGCTGCCGGTGGGGCTGCTACGACGACCGTCGGTGAAGCGAACTCAGTCACAGAGAGCGGTGTGAGCACGGTGGCGTTGTCCTCGCCAACCGTCACAGTCCCTGCAGGTTCGTCCGCAACTGCCAGCTCGTATGTCCCAGGGTCGTCCATACTGAACGCGAACGCCACCGTCGCTTGCTCTCCCGGCGCGAGCGAAACAGCGCGGTCATCGACGACGAGGCCCCCGACGGCGAGTCCTGGTGTGAACGTTCCCGCCTTGTTTCCGGTGTTCGAAACCGTCGCGCGGACAGTCGTCTCCTCGCCGGGGTCAACCGCATCCGACTCGAGTACCGTCTCGTCGACGACCAGTTCGGGTTCGTGGTCCGAACCATCGCCGACGGGTACAGTCTGACTGTATAGCAGTGCGTCCTCGTCGCCGATTCCGATCTCGAGTGGACCTGGAGAGTGTGGATGCCACTCGAACTGGAGGGTGTCGGTCTCTCCCGGATCCAGCGTTACCGAGCCGGTGTCGACGATCGTCCCGTTGGCGGACAGCGTTACCGGTTTGCTGCCGGTAGTGTCGCCCACATTTTCGTATGTTGCGGTCACTACCAGGGGCTTCCCCGGTTGTAGCTGCTGGTTTGTCCCTGTGTCTCCCGTCGTTTCGCGCACCGAAATTGCCACATCCGTTACTGTGAGTTCAGGACCCGACGGCTGTGGCCTCGTCTCGTCATCGGTCGTTTCGATCGCAACCGTATACTCTGCGTGCTCCTTGCTATACTCGTCTGCAGGCACTGTCGTATCGGCGGTCACTCCGATAGACACCGACTCATCCGCATCGAGTGACACTGGATTGGCGGCTGTGATTGGTGTCCGGGAGGCACTCTCGTAGAACGTCAGCGCGTCACTCTCGAATGCGACTTCCTCGATAGAGTCGTCGTGTGCTGTAATCTCCATTAAGTCGTCTATCGTCGTCACTGCCTCGTCGTTGAGCTGCGTGAGGTTCACCTCGAGTTCGCCTGTCTCGGCACCGCCGGTGTCGTCGTCGATGATCGCGTAGGGACTTGTGGACTCGAGTGTGAGCGAGCCATCAGCGAGGGTTTCAGTTTGGGGTTCGGCTGCTGGTTCGCCTGCCACCGAAACGGCCACTGTCGGCACTGTGGCGCAGAGTGCGAGTAGACAGACGAGGAGGAGTTTACCGTTCATCTCCGTGCGATCGTGGCGGCTATCTGTCGCTGCCTTTCAGTTTGTTGTGTCGCGTGCGAAGGCTGGACTCCAGCCACCAGTGGCAAACATGGCTGGTGAGCGTCGGTGAAGTGTTCTGGTCGCGTTCTGTACCCTGGTCACGGTACCCCACAGTTACAGACAAATGGGAACTGTTGTCCGCCGCAATCGGTATAGCGTGCTTGTGACGTGGCCGTGATCGTAGCCGTGGCTAGTTTCCGTTTATTCGTCGTCTGTTTCGGCGCTGATTGTGATCTGTTCTGGGAACGCCGGCTCTTCATCCCCGGTCGTATCGAATTCAACATCCAGCGTGACCTGATTTTCGTCGTCCGCTCCAATCTCAATCTCGTCACTTGACGATTCAGGGTTGAACCACATTGGCTCACCGTCTGCACCGATGAGATCCTCTCCGCCTTCGTCTTCAATCGTGATATCTACCGTCTCTGTCCCGTTGTTTGTAATCTCCAATGCGTCCTCGAACGTCGTGGTTGCGTTCTGGTTGAGGTCATCCAGATCGAATTCGATGACATCCTCGTTGTCGTCTCCAGCGAGTCTGTCACTTAGAATCTCGAGTCCCAGCAGTGCTCCCTCGTCGCCTGCTGTTTCGATATCCACGGACCGATCCGCTTCGACTGTGTCGAACGCACCCGTTCCGAGTGCCGCCCCGCCGCCTGCAACAATCGTGCCCAGTCCAATCAGTGTCGTTCGTCGGTTGAGTTTCATGATATATCTCTTTCCCGCGCGATCGACGATCTCATCGTCATCGTCATCGACCGTCGTCACGCAGTTCGTATTTCATACTGTGTATTTCCATCTACTTTGTATTCAGCAGCCAGAAAACCTTCTGACCGAGCGATACCGTCGTTCAAGCCCTCTCTGAACCTGGTTTTCGTTCCCACGGGCCGGGATATTCGGCAAGGATTATGTGTCGCGACTCCCGACTCTCTAGACGACCGATCCGTTCTCATGCCTGCTCAATCCGGGACCACCGCTGAACACGTGTCCGACTCGAGTACATCGAGTACGAATCCCTCGAGTCAGACGACAGTAGGCCAGGGTCATGCCGACCAGGAGTCCGAAACGGTGGCTGGAGAGACAGCAGAACGGACCAGCGAAGCGTCGACAGCGTCAGCGACCAATGCGCAGACCAATACTGCAGACTCCGCTGTACAGGGGGGCGCAGCTGGGCAGTCACAGTCTCGCTCTCAGTCTCGCTCTCAGTCTCGCTCTCAGTCTCTGGATCAGGGCACGATCTTCGACCTGCTGAGTAACCACCGTCGACGCTACGTCATCCACTACTGCAAGCGCGAGGATCGGCCCGTCGAACTCGGTGAACTCGCCGAGCACGTCGCAGCCTGGGAGTTAGACAAGGAGGTCGCCGAACTCACGTCTGCCGAACGAAAGCGAATCTACACCTCGCTACAGCAGACACACCTCCCGACGCTCGATCGGGAAGGAATGGTGCGGTTCGACGACCGGACGATCGAACTCACGGAGAACGCCGCCGACCTTGAGATCTACCTCGATATCGTCCCTGGCGACTCGGTTCCATGGGGGCTGTACTACCTCGGTCTCTCCGCGATCGCGACGGTCGTGATGGGAGGACTCTGGCTAGAACTCGTCCCGACTGAAACGGTGTCGGCACTCGGCTGGTCGACGCTCGTCGTCGCGCTGTTCGTCGGCTCTGCGCTCGTTCACGTCGTACAGAATCGCCGAATGCGTCTCGGCGACGTCGAGCGGCCGCCGTAAACGCCACTACGCTACGAAGACACACCTATGCGCACGATTACAACACTGGGAATCGGGTTCATCATCCTCGGGGCAGTGGTGCTGACTGGTCCGGTGTTCGGATTCGGAACGATCAGCGCAGACCGCGGTGTTTCGGTGCAGACGGCCGCCGACAACGAGAGTCTCCTCGAAATCACTGACACCTCTGAACAGGCCACACTCACTCCCGAGAGTGACGTTGACCTCTTTCACCTGACGGATACGACGGGCCAGATCGATGGAGTCGAGATCGGGTCCGTGTCGATTGATGGTGTCGACGCAGCGGATTTCGATACCACAGTCGACCAGTCCGACGACGAGTACGTCGTCAGCATCGCTTGCGGCGATTCTGCGGCGAATACGGCGGCTCCCGTTTCCGTCGAACTCGTGACCAGCGGTGGCGTCAGTGTCACCGCCGAGCGAACGACGGCCCATGCCATCCCACTCGAGTGCGGTAGTGACGACGAGGAGGAAACGTACGAGGATGAAGTCGACTCGAACGACGACATTGAGGTCGACGACGATGGTTCGTTCGAGGACGATGTGGATATCCGTGGCGGCGGAAGTATCGATGCAGGTGGTGATCTCACCTTTGAAGGGGAGACCAAACTTCGGGGCGATATCAGCGCCGATGGCGACATCACGTTTGAAGGGGATGTCGATATCACGGGTGGTGCAAGCATCGAAGCAGGCGGCACTATCCATTTCAAGGCCGGTGCTGATCTCAACGGTGACGTACATGCCGGTGAGGACGTCATGTTCGACGAACCGCCTGACACGTCGGGCGGTTCGAGTATCACAGCCGATGGCGACGTGATCGGCGCATAATCAATTCGAGTGAACAGAGTCGCAGACGGTCTGAGCACTCCCCCCCTCCCCAAGTTGAGCATTTACAGGCAAGGCAGGTCGAGTTCCTCGTGGTCGTTCGGAAGGCTTTGTGTCCGTGCCTGAGCGCAGCGAAACTCCGCGCGGTTCGCGAGTCCTTCGGTCTTATTTGGTGACGAGAATCGTTGATTCTCGACTTGCTAACGTGGTGAACGAGTGGGGTAGGTTGGGGTAGGGTAGGGTAGGGAAGGGTCGTTCACATAGCCGAGTCAACTGACTGAGCCACATCAAACGTTCTTGTATTCCAATATGATGACCGTTAGCTTCCTGTATTCCGTTTGTTTAAATACATATGGTGGTATTGGTAAATACCGTCAGTAACTGCTGAGGGCGCGGTGTCTGGTCATTCGCAGTTCTTCACAACAGTTATATTTGTGACTCCCAACGTTATGACTGACTTTCAGACAACTGCGCTGTGATCGCGACCGTCAGTCGAAATCTTCGGAGGCACGCACTACTATGTACGATTTCGCGGACGTCCAGCCGGACGCCACGATTGCTCCCGGGACCAACGTCCTCGTGACGGGTCCACCGCTCGCTGGGAAGCGACGACTGGCGCTTGACGTTCTCGCACAGGGGGCCGAACGAGGGGATGGATCGATCATTGTAACGACGAAGGACAATGCCGACACCATGCGATCCGGGTTTTCCGAGCGCATACAGACACCTGATCCGCCGCTTGGGATCGTCGATTGTGTTTCGAAACAACAATCGAACGCGACTGCTGACAGCGACCAGGTGTCATACGTCTCCTCGCCAAACGACATGACAGGCATTGGGATCACCGTGTCCGAGTACCTGCAAGCGTTCTACGAGAAGCGCGGACTCACCGAGAACCGGGTCATGCTACACTCGATTTCGACGTTGTTGATGTATTCAAACCTCGAGACTGTTTTCCGCTTCCTGCACGTTTTCACGGGCCGCATTCAGAGTGCGGACGGACTCGGCATCTACCTCATCGATTCTGCTGCACACGATGAACAGACTGTGAATACGCTCAAACAGTTGTTCGACGGTGTCGTCTCCGTCGAAACTGGTGACGATTCTGACCCGGCAGTCACGATGACCGGACTCGCGTTGTAAGACTGTCTCCTGCCGACACTGTCGAAGGTGTCGCACACGCATCTACATCGCCCTCATGACTACCGCTTGCGACGGGTAAGTCGATGAGGATGGGGTCTCCATCACTCCCAGACCACCGGAAGACTGGTTGCTGACGATGTGCGTTGCGGAAGTCTCCCCCGTTCGGGGAGGGCGTCAATGAGTGGTACTATAGTAACAACTGCAACTATTCACACACTGCTCGCCGAGCAGGCTGGCGATCAGGTGTGCAGTGACTTGCAGTGGCTACTATAGCCGAGGGACTCGAGTGCCCGATCGAACGCGGTCGCAATCTGGTCGAGGTCCGACCCGGTCATCGGCGTCGAGAGGTTCCCCATTCCGCGCGGTGCGATGAAGACGCCTTCGCGGCGCATTTCGTGGAAGAGCTGTTCCGAGGCCGGATTGCCAGCCGACGATGACGCGAGGTCTCGGACCGGTTCGTCGGTGAAGTGGATCTGAAACAGCGATCCCTCGCCGGTGATCGTGATCGGCTGGTCGGCGTCGTCGCCGATCTCCTGGAGCCGCGTGCGAAGATCGGCTCCCTGCTGGTTCAGCGTCTCGATGGCGTCCGCGTCCAGTTCTCGAAGGGTTGCGACACCGCCAGCCATCGTCGCCGGATTCGCGTTGAACGTCCCGGAGTGATCGACGGAGCCTGTTTCGGGATGGAACTGTGCCATCAGGTCGGCGCGGCCGCCGACGGCACCGACCGGAAGTCCGCCACCGATCAGCTTTCCGAACGCGGTCAGGTCCGGTTCGATCCCGCGGCGCTGCTGTGCGCCGCCGGGCGCGAGTCGGAACGACATCACCTCGTCGAAGATGAGCGGTGTGTCGGTTTCGGCGGTCAGATCCCGTGCCGTTTGCAGGAACTCGTCGGTGGCCGGAATCATGCCGCCGACGCCGAGGATCGGTTCGAGGATGAGACACGCGAGTTCGTCACCGACGGCCTCGAACGTCGCTTTCAGCTGTTCGGTGTCGTTGTACGAGACCGTCTGCACTCGCTGCTCGGCGGTCCGCGGAATCCCCGTGTGTTCCCGTCCATCGTCTGCGACGCCGACTTCGACGACGTCGTGCGTGCCGTGGTAGCCGCCGGTGATCTTACAGATACGCTCGTTTTCGGTCCAGGCCATCGCAGCCCGAATCGCGTTCATCGTCGCTTCGGTGCCCGAATTACAGAACCGGACCTGCTCGACTGACGGGACGCGGCCGACGAGTTCCTCTGCGAGTGCAACCGCTGGCTCCGTCGGTGCTGCAACGCCGTTTCCTGCTCGGAACCGACTACAGACGTCGTCGACGACCGGCTCTGGCGCGTGACCGAGCACGCTTTGCGTGTAGTTGTTGAGCACGTCGAGGAGCGTCTCTCCGTCGACCGTCTCGAGTTGTGCACCGTGTGCGGATTCGACGTACGACGGATACGGACGGAAGTACGTCACCGAGCGCGTATCGCCGCCCGGCATTACGTTTCGCGCTCGCTCGGCGAGTTCCCGGGACCGCGGCGTCGATTCGACGTACGACTGTTCGAGTTCGTCGGACAGTGTCGTTTCCTCAGCGGGTGTCGTCATATTAGGCGTCAGGCCAGCGCTCGATGTAGATTGCTTTGTCCGTGTAGAACTGGATCATGTCCTCGCCCTGGGCGTGCAGGTCGCCGAAGAACGAGTCCTTCCAGCCGCCGAAGTGGAAGAAGGCCATCGGGGCCGACGTGCCGACGTTGACACCGATGTTCCCGATTTCGGCCTGGTGGCGGAACTTCTGGGCGTCAGCACCGCTGCCGGTGAACAGGCTCGCGGCGTTTCCGAACTGGCTCGCGTTCATGCGCTCGATCGCGGCGTCGACCGACTCGACGGCGTCGAGTGCGAGCACCGGACCGAAGATTTCCTCCTGGGAGATGACCATGTCCTCGGTCACGTCACCGAAGACGGTCGGGCCGACGAAGTTCCCCTCCTCGTAACCGTCGACGTCGACGTCTCGACCGTCACGCAGCATCGTCGCACCCTCCTCGATACCGGTCTGGATGTAGTTGCGAACGGTCGTCTCGTGTTCTTCGCTGATGAGCGAGCCGATATCCGTTCCGTCGTCGAGTCCGTAGCCAACCGTCTGGGCTTCGGCTTCCGCGACGACGAGGTCGGCGAACTCGTCGTACACCGACTCTTCGACGAGGACGACATCGTTCGCGAGACAGCGCTCGCCGGCACAGGCGCAGGCCGAGGAGACCGTCTTCTCGGCGGCGAACTCGAGGTCCGCCGTTTCGGTCACGACGATATGGTTCTTCGCGCCACCCTGGGCCTGGACGCGCTTGCCGTTCGCGGCCGCGCGTTCGTAGACGAGCTTTGCGATCGGGGTGGAACCGACGAACGAAATGCCTTCGATCCCGTCGTGGTCGATCAGGTCGTTGACGGTGTCCTTGCCACCGTTGACGAGCTGGACGACGCCATCCGGGAAGCCGGCCTCGTCGATGAGCTCGAAGAGTTTCTGGGTGACCAGCGGGTCCTGCTCGCTCGGCTTGAGAATGAAACTGTTTCCGGTCGCGACCGCGTAGGGGAGGAACCACAGCGGGATCATGCCGGGGAAGTTAAACGGCGTAATCGCGGCGAACGTGCCGAGTGGCTTCCTGACTGCACTCTCGTCGATTTCGGGCGCGGCGTTCAGCAGCGTGCCGCTCTGCATCATCGACGGAATGCCACAGGCGACTTCGACGTTCTCGATGCCGCGACGGAGTTCACCGCGCGCTTCTGCTCGCGTTTTCCCGTGATCCTGCACGAGGATCTCTGCGAGTTCGTCGAGGTTCTCCTCGAGGAGGGACTTCAGTTCGAACAGCGGCTGGATTCGCTCCTCGACGGGACGACCGGACCAGTCTTCGAACGCTTCGTTCGCCGTTCTGACGGCGTCGTCAACGTCGTTCGTCGAACTGAACGGAACCCGTCCCAGCTCCTCACCGGTTGTCGGGTTCGTCGTTACCAGTTCGTCGTCGCTCTCTGGTGTTACCCAGTCGCCGCCGACGTAGTTTCGAACCGTATCTGCCTTTCCTAACGAGTCGAGTTCGACCATGGAGGACATACCGCAAGGGCCGAAATAAATGCTTCGGAGAATAGGGAAATATTTCCAAATAGTGGTATGCTAATCGAATAGAGTTCTCCAATATGTGTTCTAATCAGGAATTATAAGGCGAATTCTTCTCTGGCGGGAAAGATTAATGCCTGATGCTTTCGTACCCTTGCGAAAGAATGACGGACGACGATACGACAATGACTGCAGGCGACGAACGCACCGATGTCGAACGTCTCGACAAGGAGTACGTCTTCGGCACGTGGTCCTACCAGAGCGAGGTCGATCCGACGGAAGTCGTCGGCGGCGAGGGCGTCCGCTTCCAGGATGCACACGGTAACGAGTGGATCGACTTTTCGGGTCAGCTCATGTGCTCGAACCTCGGCCATTCCGCAGACGGCGTCGCCGATGCCATCGCGGAGCAGGCCCACGAGGGTGCGTACTTCGCGCCCGGTTTCGCAACCGAAGCGCGCGCGAAACTCGGCGAGAAACTCGCCGAGGTAACGCCAGGTGACCTCTCGAAGACGTTCTTCTCGACCAGCGGCACCGAAGCCGTCGAAGCCGCGATCAAAATCGCGCGGATGTACACGGGTAAACAGAAGATCATCTCGCGCTATCGCTCCTACCACGGCGCGACGGCCGGCTCGATTAGCGTCACGGGCGATCCACGGCGACTCGCCGGCGAACCCGGCATCCCCGGGACGATCAAGGCACCCGACCCCTACGCTTACGGCTCGACGCTCGATCCGATGGAGAGTCTCGAGTACATCGACGAGATGCTGATGCTCGAGGGCGACACTGTCGCAGCGATTCTCGTCGAACCGATCGTCGGCTCGAACGGGATTCTCGTTCCGCCAGAGGAGTACCTGCCGCGGCTCAAGGAGATTGCCCACGAGCACGACGCGCTGCTCATCTGTGACGAAGTGATGGCCGGCTTCGGTCGCACCGGCGAGTGGTTCGGCTGTGACGTCTTCGACGTCCAGCCGGACATCATGACGATGGCCAAGGGGCTCTCCGGCGCGTACGCACCGCTTGGAGCGACGATCGTCACACCCGAGATCGCGGACCACTTCGAGGACGAACTGTTCTGTCACGGCCACACGTACGCCGGCCATCCGGTGGCCTGTGCGGCCGGACTCGCTGCAGTCGAGACCTACCAGGAGGAGAACCTCATCGAACACGCGAGCGAGGTCGGCTCCTATCTCGGCGACCGACTCGAGGAGCTCGCCGAAGCGCACCCGAGTGTCGGCGACACTCGCGGTGTCGGACTTTTCCGTGGCATCGAACTGACCCGCGATCCAGACGAGCGCGTGCCGTTCGGCACCCGTGAGGACAAGATTTCGAAGGGGTCCACCGTCGTCGACGAGGTTGCGGCCGCCGCATCCGACGGTGGCGTCTACGTCGCGAACATGATCAACACGCTGATCATTGCGCCGCCATTGACGATCACCGAGGACGATATCGACGAGGCGGTTTCGGTTCTCGATGAGGCACTCGAGGTGTCGGACGCGGCGATGGATCGCTGAGGCCGTGTGCCACGGGGCGTGACTGGGTAGTCCCGTCCGGTCGCACCACTCGTCGAAAGTAATGACCTTTAACTACAACCTCACCAAAGGATAGAAAAATGGACGTTGACCTCGACGAAACGGATATCGAGATTTTGAAGCGCCTCGAGAAATCCGATGACAAGAATCTCGAGGAGCTTTCCGACGAGCTCGGGCTCTCGAAATCCGCAATTCACTACCGCGTGACGAATCTGAAACAGAGCGACGTGATCACCACAATCTCCGCGGACGTGGATCCACACGCGCTCGATCTCAATATGCTCCTGTTTACGGAGGTAACCGTTTCCCACGAGAGTGGCTACGCCGAAGATGTCGGCGAGTCGCTCACCGAAATCGACGGCGTGAATCACGTGTACTACATGATGGGCGACGTCGACTTCATCGTCATTTCGCGGGTGCAAAACCACGACCAGATGCACGTGCTGATCGACGATATTGTCGAGATCGAGGGCGTCAACGAGACGTCTTCGCGGTTCGTGATTCAAGAACTCGAGACTGGTGGCCAACTCATCGAGAATATGTCTGAGGAGATGGTCGACAAGGTTGTCGAGTAGGGGTGAGCAAGCGTGAGCAGGCGAACGTACGGCCGTTCGCCGCTCGGTGTCTTTTTCTCACATCCGCTCACTGCTCACCGCTTACCTTGCGAACAGGTGTGTACTGACTGTCAGTGGCTACTCTCGTTTCGCTACTCTTCGTCCAGAAGTTCGCGAGCGCCAGCAAGCAATGCCTCCAGCCCGTCGACAGCAGCAGGGAGCGACACGTGTTCGTCGTACGTGTGTGCCTGCGTGAGATCACCCGGTCCCCAGGTGATCGCCTCTATTCCGTGGTCGTTGATGAAGTTCCGAACGTCGGTCGAAGCGCTCACTCCCCAGTCATCCGTCGGCACGTCAGCAACCGCCTTCGAATGCTTTCTAAACACCGATGCCAGGTGGCTGTCTGTCTCGATCGCGGCTGATTCGTACGTCCGGGTCCGTTCCCACGTCGTCTCGATATCGTGCGCTTCGGATACCGTCTCGAGTACGTCCTCGATTTCGGCGTCGATCTCTTCGATGGTCTCGTCCGGCAAGAAGCGCCGATCGATCGTGATCACCGCTTCTTCGGGAACGACGTTCTCTTTCGTTCCTGCCTCGATCATTGTCACCGTCGAATACGCCTGTCCGACGAGGTCGTCTTCTCGTTCACGCACGGTTGCATCGTATTCGTTGAGGGCGTCGAGTACCGGCTGTGCGTTGCGAATCGCGTTCGTGCCCTGGTCGGGACGACTCGCGTGTGAGGGGTCTCCGTTCACGCGGATTTCGTACCATGCGAGTCCCTTCTCGCTCGTCCCCGTTTGCATCGCTGTTGGTTCGAGGACAACGCCGTAGTCGCCGTCGTAGCCACGATCGAGCAGCGTCTTGGTTCCTGGCTCGGCGGTTTCCTCGCCAATTGCCGCATGGAACACGACTGAGCCATCGAGTTCACCGGCCTCGATTTCGTCTGCCAGCTGTGCTGTTGCGAGCATACCGATCGCAACACCGGTCTTCATATCGACGCTTCCCCGGCCGTACAACGAGTCGTCGACGACGGTCGGCACGTAGGGGTCTGTCGACCAGTGGTCGGTGTCGCCCGCCGGGACGACATCGATGTGTCCGTTGAGAACGAGTGCTGGATCGCCGTCACCGACTTTTACGCCGACCTGTGGCCGATCCGCGTACGGCTCTTCGACGAGTTCGGCTTCGATACCCCGGTCGGCGAACCAGTCAACGATGTATTCTGCACACGCCTGTTCGTTCCCCGGCGGATTCTCTGTTTCAATTGCAACGAGGTCTGCGACGAGCGATTCGACGTTCTCGCGCCGATCTTGTGACATACGTTGCCAAATACCATTTCCCAATAAAGAGTTTTTGGTGGTGGTGAACGTAGTCCTACAATAGTTCTCTAGAATGGGATTGAGACTCTTACTCTATTTCACTCGCGAACTCTATCCAAAATAACGACGGAATCTGCGGAGTGTTGTTCCGTTCGGAACGCTACTCCGTCGCCTGGGGCGTCCCCTCCTGGGGCCACAGTGCCCAGACGAGAATCAACACAATCAGCCCGATGCTGAGGACAACGGACTCGAGTACGGTGAGTTCGACGTTGACCCACGCAAGCACTGTCCGAAGCTCGACGATGAGTGGTGCGGTGAACGCGATGACGATGAGCAACGCGCCCTTCGAGATCCGCACTCTTAACGCACCCCCGTGATGATTGCGATGGCGGTGTCGACGCCAGACGTCACCGTCGTCACGACGGTGGTCCACAGGTACTCGAGTCCGAGTCCGATGCTCACCGGAAGCTCGTTGAGTTCGGGGCCGAACAGGCCGCCGCGTTCGATGATCGACAGCAGTGGGAAGGTGTAAGCGAAGATCACGAGCACGATGGCGATGGCCGTCCAGAGCTTCAGGTTGTCGAGGACCAGTGGGGCGTCCGAGGGGCCCGAGAGCGTGTCAGCGTACCCGTTCGCTGGGAGGTCGTCGCTGCGGTTGTTGAGCACTGTTCCGATGATGTTGGCGAAGAACAGCACGAGCGAGAGCGTCAGCAGGAGACCACCGAGTGCGATCTGGGCGTCGAGTTCGCCGACGCTGCCGACGGCGGCTTCGAACTCGAAGCCTTCGTACTGGGGTTCTGCTGTTCGTCGCGGGATGCCGAGGAGACCAGCGCGGTGCATGGCGTTCGACATGAACGTCATTCCAACGAACCAGAGGACGACCTGACCCAGTGCAACCGAGCGGTTCCAGAGTGCCTTGCCGGTCACCTGTGGAAGGAACCAGTAGGTGACGGCCATGAACGTCAGTGCGACGCCGGTCCCGACGGTGAGGTGGAAGTGGCCGACGACCCAGAAGGTGTTGTGCACGAGGTAGTTGATGTTCATTCCGGCGTTGATCATTCCGGAGAAGCCGGCTGCGGCGAACATCAGTCCGGCGAGTGCCATACCCGCGAACACCGGATCACGCCACGGGAGCGCTTTCAGCCAGCCGAGATAGCCGCTGCCTCCGCGCTGGCGAGCGCCGTGTTCCATACTGGCAACGACAGTAAAGGCGGTGAGTAAACTGGGCAGCAGTAAGAACATCGTGTTTGTCATCGCGATGAACTTGAATCCCTCAGCGATGCCGGGATCGAGATACTGGTGGTGGATCCCGGTTGGTACCGAGAGGATCAAGAACAGAACGAAGACGACGCGTGCGAGCGGGTCGCTGAACAGCTTTCCGCCGGAAATCTTCGGCAACATGATGTACCACATCATGTAGGCTGGCATGAGCCAGAAGTAGACAATCGGGTGGCCGAAGAACCAGAACAGCGTTCTGGTGAGAAGCGGGTTCACCGACTCGATGATGCCGAGCGACCACGGCAGCAAGAACAGCAAGATTGCGGCGGCAACGCCGAGCGTGGCGATGTACCACATCAGCATCGTGGTCAACACCATAAACGTCGGCAACGGGATCCGCTCGTCCGGGTTCTCCTGTTTCCAGGCCAGCCACGAACGGAACCAGTCGGCTCCTGCGAGCCAGGTGCCAACCACGAACAGTACCAGTCCGACGTAAAACAGCGGATGGCCCTGCAGCGGTGCGTAGAACGTAAAGAGCACCGACGCACTCATCTCCGAGTCCGTGAACCCGGCGAGGATCGGAACGGCAGCGAGGATCGTTCCGAGTACCATCAGTCCGTACCAGAACCAGGTAAAGCGGATATCCTCGACAGGCCGGTCCAGACTCGTCGTTATCGCCCAGGTAAAGATCGCGACGAGGAAGAAGATCGTGAACGTAATGACGAGAAAGACACCGTGTGCGGTGAGCACGGTGTAGTAGTCCGCCGAGTCGATGAATCGGTAATAGCCGGTTCGGTGAAGCGTCTGAATGATCCCGAACAGGCCGCCGATTGCGAGCGCGAGGAACGAACTGTAGAACGCCGCGCGAACGACCTTCGCTTCTGCGGGGAACGATTCAATGTAGGTGTTCGTCATTCGTCGTCACCTCCGCTGGCATCGCTCTCGTTCTCGTCTGTGTCGCTTTCGTCTTCGGTATCGCTCTCGTCCTCGTCGCCGTCATCGTCTGCATCTGTGTTTTCGTTGGTTTCTTCGTCTGCATCGTCGTCTTCGAGTTCATCGACCACGGTCACACTCCAGCTGTCAGTGTAATCATCGACCGTCACCGTCCAATCGTGGTCGCCCTCGCCTAGCTGTGCCGAGTCGACGGTGAACGTCGTCTCGTACGTCTCTTCGCCGTCGATCGTCACGTCTTCACTGAACGTCTCGTTCCCGATTTCGAGCGCGACTGTCGTCTCGATCGGATCGAGTTGCCGGTTCTCGACGGTCGCAGTAACATCGATATCGTCACCGGTTTCGACTTCGTCGGGTGCATCGGCCTCGAGTTCCGTTAGGTCAAATTCGTCTTCAGGAACGACCTGGACCATCCCCTCCATGTCGTGGTGGCCTGGGCCACAGTACTCGTTACAGACGACACCGTATTCCTGTGGCTCGTCGAATTCGACGGCCATCTCGGATACCTCACCGGGGATAACCATCGTATTGACGTTGGTTCCGACGAGGCTGAAGCTATGAATAACGTCCCGACTCGTGACGTAGAACGTCACTTCACTGTTTTCGGGGACGACAACCGGATCAGGCTGGAAACTAAATATCTGAGCCGTCACGTAGGCTTCGTACTCGTTCTCGCCGACCTGTGCAACGCGTGGGTCGTCGAACCGGTCGCCGTCGAGCTCGGTCGGTTCGACCGTATCCTGCTGGTCGCCGACCATCGTGATTCCCAGCCCGACTGAGCCGTACGTGATCGTCGCGATGAAGGCGACGATCAACACCATCGCTGCAACCAGCCACAGTTTTTCGTAGGTGTGTATATTCATAGCAATCGCTCTCCAGTTGCCAGGAGTACCAGGGTCCCACCGACGACTGTGGGGTCGTTTCCGAGGAACTCGACGAAATACATGAAGAACCACAAGAACACCAGGATCAGGAAATAGACCCCGATCAGCGTGAGCGTCCCGATCGGATCGAACTCATCGTGTCCGATCTCCCGGGCGTGCTCCGGTGTTTCATTGCTCGCTTTCTTTTCGGCCGTCTGGCTCATACGACCGGGTTAGAACAGTCATTACTTAGCGTTAGAAGCGGATTACCGGTTTGTTGGAATGGGGTGTACTTCTTAAGAGTCTCCACTCCTCACCTCTTTGCATGGAATTTGAGGACGCGTCCCCGCGAGTAGCGTTACCGGTCGGATTGATCGCTCTCCTCCCGCTGGCGTGGTACGGTATCAGCGACTCTGTCATGGCTGGCATCGTTTCGGCTGTAAATGTCGTACTTATCCTTGCATGCCTCTATATCGCGTTCAGTCCCGTGGAGAGCGCCCACGAACACGGCCATGACCGCGATCACGACTCGAACGGCACCACACCGTAATCAACGGCTTCGTAACTAACGGGTCCATTCGCGGGATGGACGTTATCATCGTTGCCCGAGTACCAGAATACCCAGCTGGATCTCGCGTACACGCTCTCACGCACACACTCTCGCGTACACACTCTCACCGTCACGTCCCAATCGTTCCAATGACTGATTCGCACTCCCGTGTCCCTGCCCGGTCGGTTGCCTTCAGTACCCGCAGTTACTTTCCGGTGCACGGTGTGACAATGACCTACTCTACGCTGCTATGACCGATCAGTTCCCTGACCACGACTCGCCCTCCCCGGATTCCGTGCAGGCAGCCGGTGACTCTTCGTCTACTCGAGTCTCCCACGCCGGCGACGAGGACGTTCCCGACGAGCAGCCAAGTGGCTGTACCCTCTGCTCACTGCCGCTTCCGTCTCCCCCGATTACTGCATCCGATGCCCCGGGGCAATTCTGCTGTCAGGGCTGTCTCGAGGTTTCACGGACACTCTCGACGGTCGAAACCGATGCGGACGAGTCACAGATCGACCCAGCAGCCATTCGGGAGCGGATTGCTGACAGTGCCGACTCTGGCGAACAGGGCGACGAAGCACAGACCGACGCGGAGTCAGCGTCAGCAGCCGAGGCCAACGATGCGTTCCTGACCGTCGAAGGAATGCACTGCTCGACGTGCGAGGTATTCCTCGAGTCGGTTGCCGAATCGAACGACGGCATCCTCGCGGCTGAAGCCAGTTACGCAACCGAGACGGTTCGGCTCGCGTACGATCCGGAGACGGTCGAGTCGGGCGAGCTCCCCGAGTTGATTTCCGGGTACGGCTACGCCGCACGCGAACGCGGCACGGCCGACGACGAGTCGGATGCAGCCAACCAGGCGCTCGTGAAGTTCCTGATCGGTGGCGGACTCTTTGGGATGATGGTGATGGTGTGGTACGCCGTCTTTCTCTACCCCACCTACTTCGGCTACGACCCGGTCGTCGACTTCGGCAGCTACGACGGCTACTACCTCGCGGTCAACATCTGGCTGATGACCACGTTCGTCCTCTTCTATACTGGGTATCCGATCCTGCGAGGGGCGCTCGTGAGCCTCAGAGCAGGTCATCCGAACATGGACCTGCTCGTCACGACCGCTGCGGTCGGCTCCTACAGCTACAGCACCCTCGCCATGACGCTCGGCCGAACGGACCTCTACTTCGACGTTACCGTCGCCGTCATCCTCGCTGTCACCGCCGGCACGTACTACGAGGAGCGGATCAAACGCCGCGCCGCGGGCCTCCTCTCTGATCTCACCGAACAGCAGGTCGACGAGGCTCGTCGGGTGGACGGCGAAACGGTTGCACTCGAGTCCGTCGAGCCAGGCGACCACCTTCTGGTCCGTCCCGGAGAACGTGTCCCTCTCGACGGTCAGTTGCAAGAGGGGACGGCCGCCGTCGACGAATCGCTGGTCACGGGTGAGTCACTCCCCGTCCAGAAGGAACCGGGTGATGAGTTACAGGGCGGAACAGTCGTTACCGACGCGCCGGTCGTCCTCGAGGTCGGTGCCGACGCGACGAGTACGCTCGATCGACTCGTCTCGCTGCTGTGGTCCATCCAGAGCGCCCGGCCCGGCGTGCAGCGCCTCGCCGACAAGTTAGCGACAATTTTCGTCCCGCTCGTACTCATTCTGGCGACCGGTGCGACTGGCGTGTTGCTCGCCACTGGATCCTCGATCTCGGAGGCACTGCTCGTCGGCTTGACCGTCGTTATCGTCTCCTGTCCCTGTGCGCTGGGGCTTGCGACCCCGCTTGCAATCGCGTCGGGCGTCCAATCCGCCGCAAAGCGCGGCATCGTCGTCGCTGCAGAGACGATTTTCGAGGACGCTCCTGACGTCGACGTCGTCGTCCTCGACAAGACGGGGACGCTCACGACCGGCTCGATGACGGTCGCATCTATTCAGACGATAGCCGGGGTCGACTCGAGTGCACTCCATCGCCGGGCGGCTGCGGTCGAAGCGCTCTCCGAGCATCCTATCGCGGAGGCCATCGTTTCGGACGCGCCAGCAGGGGACTCGGACGACCACGCGAGAGCGGCGGTTGCGGAGTTCGAGCGCAATCAACGGGGAGTGAGCGGTCTCGTCGACGGCGAGCGGGTCACTGTCGGCCACCCCGACTACCTTCGAGATCGCGGCCACGAACTTCCCTCGACCCTCGAGGAGGTCGTCGAAGAGGCCCGGACAGCAGGGGACGTTCCGGTCGCAGTCGGCTGGGATGGTTGCGTCCAGGGAGTGCTCGTCGTCGGTGACGCGCCGCGTGAGGAGTGGCGGGAAGCAGTCAACTTGCTCGCGGACGGTCGTGAGGTCATCGTCCTGACCGGAGACGACGGCGGCGCGGCTGACCGATTCCGCGAGGTTACTGGGGTCGACGAGGTGTTTGCCGGCGTGCCGCCGGCGGCTAAAGCCGAGACGATTCGTCGTCTCCAATCGAGAGGAACGGTTGCGATGGTCGGCGACGGGAGCAACGATGCACCGGCGCTCGCCGCTGCAGACATCGGCATTGCGATGGGGAGCGCGACGAAAATTGCGACTGACGCGGCGGATGCGGTGATCGTCAGCAACGACCTTGCGGCCGTTCCCGACACGTTCGATCTGGCTGCGGGGACACACAGCCGGATCCGACAGAATCTCGGCTGGGCGTTCGTCTACAACGCGATTGCTATTCCGCTCGCTTTGACAGGGCTGTTGAATCCACTCTTTGCTGCGCTGGCGATGGCTGCCAGTAGCGCACTCGTCGTGATCAATTCGGCGCGCTCGCTCTGACGTCGGTCCCGAAGCGGGTGGGAAATCTCTCAAGCGGTTGATTTCGACGAGTTCTCAGCCGGATGATGGACAAACCAGTCTTCTCGTAGTGGTCTCCCCATTCGGAACTATAGTAACAACTGAAACTGTGTACACACCAATCGCGCAGCCGCCGTGCGATTGGGTGTGCACTGCCTTTCAGTGGCTACTATATTGTGTGCATTTCTGTGTTTACTGCTCGCCAGGCACCCGCGAAATGCGTCTGGGCTGTTCCACTTTCACAGTTTGCTACACCCCTCCGTTTCAGAACGGACACAGCAGGCCGACTCTGAGGGAGATAGTATAAACAGTATCCGTATTCGCCATACACGAAAGTTTTTACGTCCGGGCGGTCGTCCCTTCGCGTAGGGTTTGGTATCATGTCCCGAGATATCTTCGACGACGCCGAATACGAACGCCGACTCGACCGGACGAAAACGCGATTGCGCGAGGAAAACCTCGACGCCATCGTCGTCACGGATCCGGCCAACATGAACTATCTCACCGGCTACGACGGCTGGTCGTTCTACGTCCACCAGGCCGTCGTCGTCACGACCGACCGCGACGAACCCGTCTGGGTCGGCCGGGGGATGGACGCCGACGGTGCACGAGCGACGACGTCCCTTTCCGAAGAGAGCATCCGCGCCTACAGCGACGACCACGTCCACTCACCGTACGACCTCCACCCGATGGACTACGTCGCAGGCGTCCTCGAGGAACTCGACGTTGCCGAGGGCCGCATCGGTCTCGAGATGGACGCCGCCTACTTCACCGCGAAATCCTACACGCGCCTCCAGCAGAACCTCCCCGACGCCGACTTCGAGGACACGACTCTCCTCGTCGGCTGGGTCCGAGTCAAAAAATCCGACCAGGAACTCGAGTACATGCGCGAGGCGGCCCAGATTTCTGAAACCGCGATGCAGGCTGGCCTCGACGCGATCGAGGCGGGGGTGCCGGAGTACGAGGCCGCAGCGGCGATTTACGACGCGCTGATTTCGGGCACCGACGAGTTCGGCGGCGACTATCCCTCTATCGTCCCGTTGATGCCGTCTGGTGATCACACGGGCACACCACATCTGACCTGGACTGACCGGCCGTTCGAGGAGGGCGACCCGGTCATCATCGAACTCTCGGGCTGTCGCCATCGCTACCATTCGCCACTTGCACGGACGACGTTCGTTGGCGAGCCGCCGGCCGAACTCGAACGCACTGCGGAGATCGTCAACGAAGGCATTCAGGCTGCCCTCGACGTCGCCGAACCGGGCGTTACCTGTGAGGACGTCGAGAAAGCCTGGCGCGAGACGATTGCGAAGTACGACATCGAGAAAGAGGACCGAATCGGCTACTCGGTGGGGCTTGGTTACCCGCCGGACTGGGGCGAACACACTGCGAGTATCCGCCCCGGCGACGAGACGGTACTCGAGGAGAACATGACGTTCCACATGATCCCGGGTATCTGGACGGAAGACATCGGGATGGAGACCAGCGAGACGTTCCGGGTGACGAGCAACGGAGTCGAAACACTTGCGGACTTCCCGCGAAAACTGTTCACTGCGTAACTACCGATGACCACGACACCATCCAACCAGGACGCAGATTCGGAGTCGGCCTCGGGAGAGGACCTCGACTCGGCCCTCGTCACAGCGCGCCGGCAACTCGAGCGCGCCGCAGCACACGTCGACGTCGACGACGGCGTCATCGAACGACTGAAACACCCCACTCGTGTCGAGCAGGTTTCGGTGCCACTCGAGCGCGACGACGGAAGCGTCGAGGTCTTTACGGGCTACCGCGCCCAGCACGACGACGTTCGCGGGCCGTACAAGGGTGGCCTGCGCTATCATCCGGAAGTGAACGCCGACGAGTGTGTCGGCCTCTCGATGTGGATGACCTGGAAGTGCGCCGTCATGGACCTCCCGTTCGGCGGCGGGAAAGGCGGTATCTCCGTCAACCCAAAGGAACTCAGCGAGGCGGAGACCGAACGGCTCACCCGCCGCTTCGCGGAGGAACTGCGCTACGTAATTGGGCCGACGACGGACGTTCCAGCTCCGGACATGGGGACGGACGCCCAGACGATGGCCTGGTTCATGGACGCCTACTCGATGCAACAGGGCGAGACGATTCCGGGCGTCGTCACCGGCAAACCGCCGGTTATCGGCGGCTCTCAGGGCCGCGAGGAGGCACCCGGTCGATCGACGGCGATCATTACCCGCGAGGCCGTCGACTACTACGGCCATGACTTCGAAGAGACGACCATTGCCGTGCAGGGCTTCGGTAGCGTCGGCGCGAACGCCGCCCGCCTCCTCGATGAGTGGGGGGCGAACGTCGTCGCGGTCAGCGACGTCAACGGGGCGATCTACGACCCCGATGGACTCGACGTCGAGTCGATTCCGTCCCACGAGGAAGAGCCCGAAGCGGTCCTCGAGCAGGATGCGCCGGAGACGCTCAGCAACGAGGAAATCTTCGAACTCGATGTGGACGTTCTCATCCCTGCTGCAGTTGGTAACGTCATCACCGCCGACAACGCTGGTGACATCGAGGCTGACATCATCGTCGAGGGCGCGAACGGTCCGACGACGTTCGCCGCGGATTCGATCCTCGAAGAGCGTGAGATTCCGGTTATCCCCGACTTCCTCGCGAACGCAGGCGGTGTCACCGTCTCCTACTTCGAGTGGCTTCAGGACATCAACCGCCGCAAGTGGAGTCTCGAAGAGGTGAACGAGGAACTCGAGAAGAAGATGCTCGACGCCTGGGAGGACGTTCGCTCGGAGGTCGAGGCGAAGGATCTGAGCTGGCGCGACGCGGCCTACGTCGTTGCACTTTCCCGAATTGCAGAGGCGAAGTCGAAGCGCGGTCTCTGGCCGTAACGTTCTCGAAATCGTTGTTTTTGCGCGATTATCGGAGATATGCGAGCAGCATTTCGACGGCGAGATCGAGTGGCTTGCCTCGGACGCGACACACATAGTCCGTAATCAGCTGTGGCTGCAGCGAGGCAACTGCGTGCGGAACGATCGAACTGTCACGTGGTGCCTGTCGGTGGCTGTAATCGTCGTCGTTCAGTGGCACTCGTGCGTCGTACCATGTCTGTGTCGTCAATCCCATGACGACGTACTGTTGTGCGTCGAACGGATGATGCTCGTTGTTGACGACGACCCATGGTCTTGTGATGTCCGTGTCCGATTTGAACGGATCCGGTGCGAGAACGATGTGCCCTCGCTCGAGGTCGTCGAACGCGGGCTCTGATTCAGTCACTTGTCGTCCTCGTCTGCACTCGTGTCGGTGCCCTCGGTTTCGGTTGCGCTTGCGCTTGTGTCTGCGTTTGTACCCTCGCTTGCCCTTCCGCTACCGTCGTTCGCAGATTCCTCCGCGGCCGCAAGCCATGCTTCCCGACTTTCGGAGCCCAATTCCTCGTCGAGAAATTCCGCCGTCGAGTGAAAGACGGCTGCCTCCTGTATACGCTCTATATCGCCGATCGCCCAGTAGGGCTCCTTGTGCCGAACGAGTTCCCGTGATCGGAGTCGATTGAGAACTGGCTGAACCGAGTTTGCATTGACACCGGTCTCTTCAGCGATTTCAGTCGCCCTGAACGCCTTGTTACGGTTTTCAATGAGAAATCGAAGAACTCGCTGCGCATTCGTTTCGCGTCGATCCGGCGATTCGTGGTGGTCGAACTCGTCGATACTGATGGGCACGGTATTTTCCCCTACCTCGCACATCGAGTTCGAGGCTTATAAGTGTATTATGTACCCTCAGATTGTATACTGTGTATTCTATATTCATATATTTCCCACTGTGTACTCTGCACCTGTGTATCCTGCACCTGCGTACTCTCCTACCTATGTATTCGAATATTCACGATCAGTTATGAATTTGCGCCGCTGTCCAGCTCACCAGATACCGCCCTTACTACCCGCTCTCCGCTCGAAAACAAGCCTCCACCTCAAGACACCGCTACCGTGTGCTCCCGACGAGCGCATCTGAGACCGTCTCGATCGGATGCACTGGCTCGTCACAGCCGTCGTAACTCGCAAGCTGAGACTGACACGACGCTCCCGGCGCGACGACGCGCTCGCCGTCGCTGGCGGTCACCTGGTCGACCAGAATCTCGCCGATCCGTCGGCTGAGCGAGTAGTGCTCGGCCTCGTAGCCGAACGAACCCGCCATCCCACAACAACCCGAATCGAGCGCGTCGACCTCGTAACCAACCGTCTCGAGTACCGCCGCTGCGTGACCGTCCTTCTTCGTTGCCTTCTGGTGACAGTGGCCGTGGTAGGTCAGCGTCTCGCCCGGTTCGCCAATCCCACCCGTCGGCAAGTCGTTTGCGAGGTCGAATCGGTCGAGGTACTCGAGTACCCCGTACGTATTCGATGCGACCAGTTCCACGTCAGGGCCCGAGAGGAGGTCCAGATAGTCCGACTGGAGCATGACGGCATCGGAGGGTTCGACGAGGACGACCTCCCAGCCGTCCTCGATTGCGGGTGCGAGCGCGTCGACGTTGGTTCGGGCCCGCTCGCGAGAGACGTCGAGGAAGCCCTTCGAATGGGCGGGTCGCCCGGTTGCGGTGACGTCGTCGGGTACCTGGACGTGGACGCCGGCGGTCTCGAGGACCTGCACGGCTGCCTTCCCGGCTCGCGGGTGGTTGTAGTTGGTGGACGTGTCGGGAACGAGCAGGACCTTGCGGGCCGCTTCGTCGCGGGGAATGCGCGGGCCACGTTTTGCGAACCAGTCCTCGAAGCTCTGGCTCGCGAACGCAGGCAGGTCGCGTTCGCGGGCGATGCCAACTGTTTTCTCCGTGAGGTAGCCGGAACCGGGCAGGGCGGTCGCCCAGTTCGAGAGCGGCGCGAACAGCGAGCCGACGGCGTTGAGCCGGTCGACGTTCGCGAACAGTCGGTCGCGCAGACTCGCGCCGTGGCGCTGGTGGGCCGCGTGCTCGACTTCGGCTTTGAGCTTCGCCATATCGACCTCGCTCGGACAGTCCCGGGCACAGCCCTTGCAGCCGATACAGAGGTCCATCACCTCGGCCAGGAACTCGTCGTCAGTGGCGTCTGTCTCGAGGTCGCCGCTCATCGCGGCCCGGAGCATGTTCGCCCGTCCGCGGGTCGTGAGGCTCTCTTCCTCGGCAGCGCGGTAGGTCGGACACATCACGCCACCGGTCGTCTCCTGGTCGCCGCGACAGCCGGCACAGCCGTGACAGAGTTCGACCATGCCCTGGAAGCCGTTCTCGTTGTCCCACTCAAGCGCGGGGTCGAAGCCGGCCTCGAAGTCGTACTCCGGATCGAAGCGCAGGTGCTCGGTCATGCTGTGGTCGCCACAGACGTTCCCGGGGTTCAGAAGCCAGTCCGGGTCGAACGCGGTCTTGAGTTCTCGGAAGAGCTCCCAGACCTCGTCGCCGTAGAGTTTGTGGTTCCACTGCGTTCGCGCCCGTCCGTCGCCGTGCTCGCCGGAGACGCTGCCGCCGTACTCGACGACGAGGTCGGTGACAGCGTCCGAAATCGCCTCGAACTCCGCGAGTCCGGCCTCGGATTTCGTATCGACCAGCGGGCGCATGTGCATACAGCCCGGGCCCGCGTGCGCGTAGAAACTCGCAAACGTGTCGTGGGACTCGAGTACCCTCTGAAAGTCGGCCACGTAGTCGGCGAGGTTCTCGGTCGGGACGGCGGTGTCCTCGATGAACGAGATGTGCTTCGCATCGGAGGTTCGCGAGAGGAGGATTGGAGCGGCGCTCTTGCGGAGTTTCCAGAGTTCGGCGATCCCCTCGGGGTCGTGGGCCTCGAGGACGTCGAATGCGCGGACAGGTGCCGGAGATGCTGTCTCGCC
The DNA here is from genome assembly GCF_000025625.1 of Natrialba magadii ATCC 43099. Taxonomy (NCBI): domain Archaea; kingdom Methanobacteriati; phylum Methanobacteriota; class Halobacteria; order Halobacteriales; family Natrialbaceae; genus Natrialba; species Natrialba magadii. Next base: position 143,685 of record NC_013923.1, read on the forward strand.
ATCATCGCCAGCAGGATCCGGTACCGTCTCGTCCGGCAGGCGATCAGCGATCAGGTCGGCGACCTGCTCGCGGCCGTCGTCGTCGCTTTCGGCGTAGAACTCGACGAGTAGCGCCGTCTCCGTTCCGGCGGGAAGTCGCTCGGCGACCGGTTCGAACTCCTCTGTTTGCTCGGCGAGGCCGATCAGCACGTCGTCGATGGCTTCGATCGCGGCCGGATCGTGGTGTTTGACGATCGTGTCGACATCGGCCATCGCGTCGAGCAGATCGTGGTAGGTCAACAGCGCCACGGCGGTCGTCTCGGGAACGGGCTCGAGCGAGACGGCGGCTTCCGTCACGATGCCGAGCGTTCCCTCGCTGCCGGCGAACACGCGCGCGAGGTTGACGACTGCGTCCGGATCGGGTTCGGCGTCGGCGTCGATCTCGAGTCCGCCGCCGGTAGACTCGTCGAACGCGTCCGGCCTCCCGTAGGCTTCCGCGACCAACCGGTCGAGGTTGTACCCCGAGACGTTGCGCTTCAGTTGCGGGAAGACGTCCTGAATCGCGTCGGCTTCCTCGTCGATGACTCGCCGCAGCGCCTCGTGGATCTGTCCGAGCAGGGTTCCATCCGGCGCTGCTTGCTCGCGGAGTTCGGCGACCGTCACCTCCCCGAAGCGCTCGACGGTGCCGTCAGCGAGGACGACCTCGCAGGCCTCGACGTAGGCGTCCGTCTTGCCGTACTGCAGCGAGTGCGCACCGGTGGAGTTGTTGCCGACCGCGCCGCCAATCGTGCTTCGATTGCCAGCCGCGGGATCCGGCGCGAACTTCAGGCCGTGGGATTCCAGCTCGTCGTTGAGGTCTGTGAGGACGGTCCCCGCCTGAACGGTCGCTCGCTGCTCGTCCGGCGAGACCGAGAGCACCTCGCCCATGTGTGCCGTGAAATCGAGAACGACGGCCTCGTTGACCGCCTGTCCCGCGAGGCTGGTCCCGCCGCCGCGAGGGAGCACGGGAATCCCGTGCTCGGCACAGTAGGAGACGACGTTCGCCACGTCTGCCGTCGTCCGCGGGAGGACGACACCGACCGGGACCATCTCGTAGGCGCTGGCATCGGTCGCGTACAGCTGTCGCGTGTACTCGTCGAACCGGACCTCCCCATCGATACGAGTCTGTAGCGCGGCGACGAGTTCGGGTTGATCGACATCTCCGCCGACGTACTCGTATGCGGCGCGGTCGTCGGCTGCGGGATCAGACGCTGCTGTCTGGCTCTGAGTTTGGTCCCCTCTCTCGTGGTCTCTCCCGAGCCGTCGCTCGTTCGGCGTCGACGTCTGCGGGCTGTGGTCGGTCGTCGACTGCGTATCGTCGGTCGCCATCGCCAGTTAGCTCGACTCCGGGTGAAGGACGACGTTCTGGAGCCCACCGTTCTCCTCGAGTGCGTGCACGTTGTGCGCGACGATATCGGCCAACCTGTCCCAGTGTTTTGGCGTGTGACCGCCCGTGTGGGGCGTGATGAGGCAGTTCTCGAGGTCCCAGAGCTCGTGATCGTTCGGTAGCGGCTCGGGCTCGGTAACGTCGAGGGCAGCGCCGCGGATCGCGTTCGACTGCAGTGCGCCGACGAGTGCATCGGTGTCGATGATCCCGCCGCGGGCGGCGTTGACGACGACCGCGTTCGGCGGCAGCGTCGCGAGTTCGTCCGCACCGACGAGACCGCGGGTCAGGTCGTTCAGTGGACAGGCGAGTACGACGTAGTCGCTGCGGGCGAACGCATCGTGGATATCCTCCTCGTCGAAACCGAGGATCTCGTCGGTTGGACCGCCCTTCGACGGCGTGTAGCGGATGCCGATCGTTTCGACGCCGAAGCCCTCGAGTCGCGTAACAACTTCCTGGCCGATCGAGCCAAGGCCGACGATCGTGACGGTGCTGTCGGTGAACTCGTGGGACTGGAAGTGTCGCCACTCGTTGTGTTGTTTTCGCCGCCAGCCTTCGTGGAGGTTCCGTGCGAAGACGAGCATGTTGGCGATCGACTGCTCTGCGATGCCGGGCGCGTGGATGCCACCCGCGTTCGTCACGGCGACGCCGTGCTCGGCCAGCGCGTCCATCGGTACGTGATCCGTTCCCGCGAACGTACAGGCGAAGAGTTCGAGCTGCTCCGCCCGTTCGAGGAGGTCCTCTTCGATCGTAATACCGGTCACAATCTGTGCCTTGGGGACGAGTTCGCGCTCTTCTTGTGGCGTCCGCGCGAGCGCAACGGTGTAGTCGGGCAGTCGCTCACGCAGCGTTTCGGCGTACGATTCCATCGACAGGCCTTCCGTTCCCTCTCGGAGAACGACGATATCTGGGTTCGTGCTCATGTGAAATTCCTGTGGGTGTGTGAAACGGGTATCTTTCGTCTCCCGCCTTGCGTCTTACCCTAGGGTTGGCATCGTCTCTCTTATTCCTTTTGTGTATTCGTCGTTAACATAGATTGTGTATAGTTAAGTCGATGGAGTGAGTCAGTCTCTGGCATGAACGAGCCGATACGAGACCGACTCGTGACGCTTCGACGGACCCTCCACCGCCATCCGGAACCGGCCTGGCGCGAGTTCTACACGACCGCACGCGTCGTCGAGGAACTCCGAGCGATCGGCGTCGACGAACTGGCTGTCGGCCCCGACGCCTACGACCCCGCGGACCGGATGGCTGTCCCCGACGCCGACCTCGAACCCTGGATCTCCCGCGCACGTGAACTTGGAGCGGACCCGGCGTTGCTCGACCGAATGACTGGCGGCAACACCGGTGCCGTCGCCGTACTCGAGTGCGGCGACGGCCCAGCAGTTGGGCTCCGGGTGGACATCGACGCGCTGTTTATCGAGGAATCGACCGATACAGGGCACGATCCGGCCGCCGAAGGCTTTCGCTCGGAGGTGGAGGGGACGATGCACGCTTGCGGGCACGACGTGCACATGACGTGGGGGCTGGCCGTTCTCGAGGCGATCAAGGAAAGCGACTTTGCGGGACGACTGGTCGTCTTCTTCCAGCCCGCAGAGGAGACCAGCGGCGGGGGCTGTCCGATGGCGAAAAGCGCGTTCGCAGCGGATCTGGACTATCTCCTCGCCGTCCACGTCGGTCTCGACCATCCAACCGGCGAGGTCGTCGCCGGCATCGAAAAGCCGCTGGCGATGTGCCACGTCGACGCGACGATTCACGGCCGTTCTGCTCACGCGGGCAAGGCCCCGGAGGAGGGAGCGAACGCCATGCACGCGATGGGAACGGCGATCGAGAACACCTACGGAATCCCCCGACATAGCGACGGGATGACGCGAGTAAACATCGGTCGCGCGGAGGCAGGGACGGCGAGTAATGTCATTGCCGAACGCGCCCACATGGAGGCCGAGGCGCGCGGCGAGACGACCGAACTGATGGAGTACATGAAGGATCGACTGGCCCGAACCATCAACTCGGCCGCGACGATGCACGACTGTCAGGCCGACGTCGAGGTCGTCAGCGAGTCACCGCGATCGGACAGCGACCCGGAACTCCAGGCGCTCGTCAGCGAGGTTGCAGAGGGCGTTCCCGGAACCGAGCGCGTTCTGCCGGCCGCCGACTTCGGTGCGAGCGAGGACGCAACCTTCCTCATGAACCGCGTCCAGCGTGACGGTGGGCTCGCAACCTATCTCATTGTCGGTACCGACCACCCAGACAGCCATCACACCCCGAAATTCGACGTGGACGAGGCAAGCCTTACCCACGGTGTCGACGTCCTTTCCGAGACGATTCTCGAACTCGAGCGCCAGCACCCGGTCGCACACGCGAACACGGATTCCGTCGCCTCAGCGGCAAACACGGACACGGATTCTGTCGACGCGGGGCGAGGTGCATGACTGACGACACCAAGAACGACGACACCGGCCTCGTTACCCGTGCCGACATCGAGGCAGCGCGCGAGCGCATCGACGACGTTGTCCACCGAACACCGCTCGACACGTCGCGCACGTTCGCCGATCTGAGCGGCGCGGCGTCCGTCGGGCTCAAACTCGAGAACGTCCAGCGAACGGGTTCGTTCAAGATCCGTGGCGCGTACAACAAGATGGCCCAGCTCTCGGCCGACGAGCGGGAGGCTGGCGTCATCTCCTCGAGTGCGGGTAATCACGCCCAGGGCGTCGCGCTGGCAGGGCAGGTGCTCGACACCGACACGACGATCGTCGTTCCCGATGTCACCCCTGCAGCGAAAATCGAGGCCACCCGCGGCTACGGCGCCGAGGTCGTCGTCGAGGGCGACATCTACGAACGATCGTACGAGTTCGCACTCGAGCGGGCCGCCGAAACCGGTGAGACGTTCGTCCACCCCTTCGACGACGAGGATATCATCGCCGGCCAGGGAACGATCGGCCTCGAACTCCGCGAGCAGTACCCCGACCTCGACACCGTCCTCGTGGCGATCGGCGGCGGCGGGCTGATCTCGGGGATCGGCACGGTGTTGAAGGCCCACGATCCGACGACGCGCGTGATCGGCGTCCAGCCCGAGGGGGCCGCCCACGCGAAGCCGACACTCGAGTCCGACCCGGGAGAGATCCACGAACTGCCGGACGTTGACACCGTCGCGGAAGGGATCGCAGATACCAGGCTCCTCGAGACGACAGCGGCGAACGTTCGTGAGGTGGTCGACGACGTAGTGAGTGTCAGCGACCGCGACATTGTGACTGCCGTCACGTTACTGGCCGAGCGCGCAAAGACCGTCGTCGAGGGGGCCGGTGCTGCCCCGCTCGCGGCTGCGCTCTCGGATGCAGTCGACGTGGCAGATAAGCACGTCGCCGTCGTAATTTCTGGCGGGAACGTCAACCTCACCGACCATGCCGAACTGACTCGCACCGGCCTGCACGAATTAGGGCGCTACGCCGAAGCGAGACTAGCCGTCGACGGCTGGCCGACCGCGGTCAGCGACGTGGTCGAAACCGTCGAAGCCGAGGGTGCAGAACTGGACGTACTCGAGCGCGCCCGCCGTGGGTCGGGGCTCGGAACGGACGCGGTGGACCACCCGAACCGCGTTCCCGTGACGGTCGGACTCGAGGGCAGCGGGCCGGACCATCTCGTGGGCGTGCTTGATGCGATTGCGGAACTCGACAGCGTCGATGTACTTTCTTCGTTGCCGGAAGAGTGATTGGTCTCTCTCCCGTTCAGGTGTGATTTTGTTTTCACTTTGCGCGTTCGAACGGTCGTTTGACGGTTGACTATTGGAACTTGTCCACCGGCGTCGCCTCAATTAGACTGTCTGACTTGACTTTTTGTTGTGGGTTGCTCTTTGATCCTCCTGGTTTCGTTCCTCTTATCGTCTCAGTCTGTCTGTACGATGTGAGAACTCGCCCACGGACTCCATTCGTGGTGTGGTTTTCCATCGACCCCTGGGGGGAACACGTGTATTAGGGGTCGATGGAAATTACTTTGTGTGAACGGTCGAATGAGTGACTCATAGCCGTATTTCCGGCATGGGTTTCAGACGAACCTTTGTAGGGTTGAAGGCTTGTAGTAGCGACGGTAGAACTTCGTCGCGAGGCGTTTCAGACGAACCTTTGTAGGGTTGAAGGGGGCGTCGCAAGCGTTGTCCGACCGTCGGGAACGGTTTCAGACGAACCTTTGTAGGGTTGAAGGTTGGTCGGTGGCGTCAGTCATGCTGTGCCCTCCTGGTTTCAGACGAACCTTTGTAGGGTTGAAGGCTCACGACGGAGACCGGCGTGCTCCGGGTGTCTCGTTTCAGACGAACCTTTGTAGGGTTGAAGGTCAATGTCGAGGTCGCGCGCCTGGAGCGTCCGGCTCGTTTCAGACGAACCTTTGTAGGGTTGAAGGATAGGATACGTTTACTCGCTGGTTTCTCGTCTTCGCGTTTCAGACGAACCTTTGTAGGGTTGAAGGTGGGACTGCTCGCACTCCCTGAAAGAGGACTCGGTGTTTCAGACGAACCTTTGTAGGGTTGAAGGTGGGACTGCTCGCACTCCCTGAAAGAGGACTCGGTGTTTCAGACGAACCTTTGTAGGGTTGAAGGTGATATACCGTTCCCTGTGTTGCAAAACGCGACGTTTCAGACGAACCTTTGTAGGGTTGAAGGAACCAAGCTGTTGACGAAGCCGACGGCGACCTAAGTTTCAGACGAACCTTTGTAGGGTTGAAGTCTGAGACACAGTATCAGGTGGACACGGTGGCGGGAGTTTCAGACGAACCTTTGTAGGGTTGAAGTCGCAGACGGATTGGCGTTACGACACCAGGGACCCTGGTTTCAGACGAACCTTTGTAGGGTTGAAGCGAGCTAACCGAGGAGGACTACGCCGACCTCAAGGTGGTTTCAGACGAACCATACTACCAACAGTGTCTCACCCAATCAGTCGAATTCGGTGACCTATCCAATTGGCCTAACTAGAACGTTAATTCTCCATCGACTGCAAACCGAGCGGTGCGTTCACTCAGTCTTCTTACCCGGATCGAACGCATCGAGTACCTCACAAAACAGTCCAATTTAGCTCTTGAACTTGACTTCGCGGTTACTTGACTCCAACGGAGGGTGCAGCCGAATTGACTCCTTCCCACAGCCGAGCGTGAACAGGCCGCGGTCGAGTGCTCCTTTCACAACCGCGTTTCGGTGCTCGGCAGTATCGAACTGGACGTACTCGAGTCCGCTCTCAATCACGGGTCGTTCCCCCACTATATTGGACTCTTTGGTTGGCCTAACTCGTTAGCCTAACTTTTGAGGATCTCTCCATTTTGCGTTCGGGAGTGGTGAGTATGCCGACACAAATAACAGAATTTTCATGTGTGCCGGATTTAGATTACTGTATGCATAGACGAGTATATCTCTCTACGCTGAGTGCAGCAGGTATTGGTTCCCTGTCTGGTTGTCTGGATATACTAGCTACTGATTCCGAATCCGAGGATCAGAATCCGCCATCAGAATACGTTTTCTATCTTCGCAATCCGTCCAGCACACCTCGCTCATTTCATATCGAAATAGACGAATCACCATTTTCAACGACTGAATCCGATTACGAGATTATTTTTGAGGAATCCATCGAGTTGAGTGCGGAAACTATCAGTCAGCGATACGAGATCGCTGATGGGCACCCTAGTCTCGTTCATCTCTCAGTTGATTCGGAGTCTCGTCTGACACAACCATGGCCAGTAGGCACGCAGGGCTTCGCTGCAAGTGGAGTTACCATCGAACACGACCCAACTGCCGACATAGCCTTCGTGGTTGCACCCCGTTAACAGGATATCGTAGATTGGTCTCGCTCTATCCTTGGCCTACCGAGATGGCGCTCAGTCAGTGACGAACCACAGCAGTCCGAACGACAGCGCGAGGGCGACGCTCACTGCCGCGATGGCCGGGAAGGCCGCGACGACGCCCCAGCGTGTCGATAGAACGCCGAACACCGTCGGGCCACTTGCGCTGCCGATCGCCGATCCCGTCTGGATGACGCCAAAGAGGCTCCCACTCGAGGTCGCCTCGGCTTGCTGGGAGACCATCGCGTTTTTGACGGGATAGCTGGCGTACATCCCCGCGCCGATAACGGCGAACCAGACTGCCAGAATCGCGGTGAGAAGTTCGATCGGGAGTCCTTCGAGCAGGGTCGTCGCGAGCGTGGCAGCCACGAGCGCGGCAGTGGCCAGCGACGCGGCGATACCGAGCGTAATTCGGTCGAAGCGGTCGGCGAGGTCGCCGGCGTACAGCGACGCCAGGCTGCCGCCGACCAGTAGTGCGAAGAACGTCACGTTGCCCGCGGCGACCGATGCGCCAGTCTCTGCGGCGACGTAGGACGTTGTGTAGGTCTGGATCGCCCGATGTTGCATCGAAAGCACGACCGTGACAAAAAAGAGCACGACGATGCTGGGTGTGATTGGTAGGTCGATCGCGTTCCAGATTGCCGCTCGAACTGATTGCGTCGACTCACTCCGGCCGCCGTCAGTCCGTGCCGTCGACGCCGATTCGTCGTCGGTCCCGTCGACCTCGTCTACGTCAGGCTCCTCGGCTGTAACGAAGAGGTAGACGACGAGACACGTGACTAAGACACCGATCGCGACGCCGGTCGCGAGGGCGAGGCGCCAGTCGGCGACTGCGGCGACGCCGCCGACGATGACGGGCGCGGACATCGTCCCAAGTGCGCCACCGAAGCCGAAGACACCCATCGCTTTCCCTTCGGTCTGTTTGGTTTCGTAGTCGCTGACGAGTGCCATGCCGGTCGGGTGGAACGCGCTTCCGCTGATGCCGGCAATCGCCTGTGCGACGAGGAGGGTTTCGTAGCTCGTCGCCATGCTCGCTACTAGCACACCGCCAGCCATGCCGAACAGCCCCGCGATCAGGAGCCGTTCCTTGCCGATGACGTCGGCGAGCATCCCTGCCGGCAGCTGAAACAGTGCGTACATCACGAAGAAGATCGTGACGAGAACGCCCGCCTGTCCGTAGGTAATTCCGAAGTCCGCGACCAACAGTGGGATAATCGGTGGGATGACGATCGAGAAGAACTCGTTGACCCCATGACCGACGGTGACCGATCCAACTGCTCGCGGTCGCCTCACGTCTCGAAGTCGTCTAAGCAGCGCCGACACAGTGGCCTGTCGTAGGCAGTGATCTTACTAAAAACGACGGTAACTGACATCCCACTCTGCCCTGCAGCGGTGCCGTGCGGAAGCTTGCGGCGTTCCCAATCGGACCAGGAACCACTACTACTACTACTACTACTATACTACCACTACTGTTCGTGATGGATCACTGACTCGATACCTCACCACTCATCCGAGCGTGACAGCGCCCGATCGACCCTCGAACGCCGTTCACTTCGTCTTCGAACGTCGTTGAACGCAACTTGATCCGACGGACGATTCACCGCGATGAGTCATCCGCGATGACGGAAACCCGGAACCGACGCGCCCGTGGCCCGTCACAATCGACGAACAGGATCGATTGCCACGTTCCGAGCGCGAGTTCTCCATCACTGATCGGTATCGTGACGCTCTCGCCGAGAAGTGTCGCGCGCAAGTGAGCATCTGCGTTATCGTCGACCACGTTGTGCTCGTACTCCTCGTCGCGAGGAACGAGGCGCTCGAGTGCCGTTTCGATGTCTGCTAGTAATCGCCCTTCGCGTTCGTTGACGATCACGCCGGCGGTCGTGTGTGGAACGTACACGGAGCAAATACCGTGCACCACATCGTCGGAGATCGTTTCTTCGACTTCTGCTGTAACGTCGACGATGTCCACTCGATCGTGGGTCTGGATTTCGATGGGCATCCTGTTGGCGTACGATCGAACCAGTGATAATCCTGTTTGCAAGCTATCACTCAACCGGACGGGGAGTCACATCGAAGTCGAATCCAGCTAGCGATCTGCAGTGGCGTTCGCCGATATTTCGGATAATCTCTCCCGGGTACTGTTAGATGAATCATGTGATCCACTATTCTGATCTCGGATCGAACATCACCTCGACGGAGACTCTCTCGCGTACTTGCAGGTGCCATGGGGATTCACGTCGTTACTCGTCGGACGTGTGTGTGGCATGAAATTCGACGAATTCACTGGAGAGGTCCAGCACCGCCTCGAACTCCCGGATACCGGCCGAACGATGCGAGCAATCCGGGCGACTCTCATGACGCTCGGTGAGCGAATTCCGAAGGGGAACGCCGAAGACTTCGCGGCCTCGCTCCCCCTGGAAATCAAGTGGTATATGACGGGCGCGGTCCACGAGCACGGCCAGCGCTTCGACTGGACGGAGTTCGTCCAGCGCGTGAGTGACATCGAAGGCGAGGGGGTCGACCCACCGGAGGCAGCCTATCACGCTCGGATCATCGTCGATCTGATGGAAACGATCGTCCCACCGTCGGACTTTCGGCAGTTACGCGATCAGCTCCCGGAGAGCAAGAACGACGAGAACTGGCGCAAACTCTTCGAAGTCGTCGACGCTGGGGGGTGGGGCGATGCTCAAGAAGCACAAACCGGTGGTGGTCCACAACCCACAACGCCGACCCAGCACGATGCGGAGCCAACGGATGACGCTCGGACTGACGACGAGGAGTGACGACGAGGAGTGACGACAAGGAGTGACGACAAGGGGTGACGACGAGGGGCGACCACTTACGAATGATCTCGAGTAAGTCGTGCTACTGGGTTCGGGGCGCGTTCTTGACGACGAGACAGTCACGATAGTAGCCACTGAACGTCAGTACACACCCACTCGCACGGAGGCGACGCGATTGGTGTGTACATAGTTTCAGTTGTTACTATCGCAATCGTGCATCCGCACAGTCAACACCGGGACGTCGGCCATCCGAACGACCCGCTCGGTCACGCTTCCGAGGAGATATCGTGGGAGTCCGCGATGTCCGTGGGTGCCCATCACGATCAAATCGGCGCCAGATTCGTCGACGTACTCCATGATCGTCTCGTACGGAACGCCTTCACGGACGAGTGTAATCACGTCCACGTCGTGTTGCTGTGCACGTTCGCGGATGTCGCCGACGGCCTGTTTTGCTTCGTCTTCGAGCGGTTCGATCGTCGCTTCGAAGTCGGACCTGTTCCCGACGTAACCGACTTCCAGCAGTTCGGCGGTGTCGATCACGTACAGAGCATGTACGGTCGCATCGTACTGCTGTGCGATATCGAGTCCGTTAGCGATCGCTCGCTCGGTTCCCTTGCTGCCGTCGGTCGGAATGAGGATGGTGTCGTACATCGTCTCACGTCTCGCGTATCGGGTTCAACGGTCTCGAAGACTATAGGGAACTGCCCAGGTGGGTGTTGAAAGAGAACCGGCAACCAGTCTTTTTCCGTGAGGGATATTTTTAACCAGGTTCCTGAACTGCATGTTCTATGGCCGGAGAATCTGTACTCGTTGGCGAATTTTCCCACGAGACGAATACGTTCGTGAAGTCTCGCACTGGCCGAGCAGCGTTCCAAGAACGGCGAGAGTATTTCGACGAGGAAGTGAGTGAGAAACTCCACGGGACCAACACTGAAGTCGGTGGGGCACTCGCTGCTGCGTCGGATTCCCAGATTGAAGTCCACACTCCAGTTGCCGCGGCAGCGATGCCTGGTGGCCTCGTTACAGCGGACGCGTACGACTTCTATACGGATCGGATTGTAACGGCAATTGAACAGTGTGGATCCGATCTCGACGGCGTTTTCCTCGCACTTCATGGCGCAATGGTGCCGGACGGAATGACGGATGGAGAAGGGAATTTGATCGCCAACGTACGTAATCAGGTCGGCGAAGACGTCCCAATAGTCGTCACACTTGATCTGCACGGTAATGTGAGCGATGAGATGGTTGCAGCGGCGGACGCACTGGTCGCCTTTGAGTCGTATCCGCATGTCGATATGGGTGACACAGGGCGAGTTGGGATGGAATTACTCGTGCGCGCTATTCGTGATGATTTCACCCCGAAGATGCACGTCGAACGCCCGCCCATGCTGGCGTATTACCCGAAGCAGAATACTCGTGATGGACCCATGGCAGCGGTGATGGAAAAAGCGCGTGCCCTCGAGGAACGGGAGCACGTGGTGAAGGTCAACCTGCTTCCGGGGTTTTATCACGCCGATATTCCGTCGGCGGGGTTCTCCATTCCTGTTGTCGCGGACACGTCTGCCGTCGCTCGTGCTGTTGCTCGCGAGTTGGCTGAGACGATCTGGCAAAAACGACGTGATTTCATCGCTGAGTATCCCGGTCCGGCCGAAGCAGTCGAGGAGGCAAAGCAACTCGTCCGAACGCGTGATCGTGATGATGGCCCCGTTGTCATGGCTGATCTCGGTGACAATCCAGGAGGCGGCGGGGCGGGAGATGGGACGACAATACTCCGGGAACTGCTCGCCCAAGAAGTCGAGAACGCTGGGTTTGCGATCATGCACGACCCCAGCGCCGTCGCACAGTGTGTTGAAGCTGGCGTCGGGGAGCGAGTCTCACTAACGCTCGGCGGAAAAACCGACGAGTTACACGGCCCCCCGATCACCGATGTCGACGGCTATGTCAAGGCAATCACAGACGGTGAGTTCGTCAACACGGGGCCGATGGAGACGGGAGCAGAGGCCCACCTCGGACGCGCTGTCCGCCTCGAATGCGGTGCAGATGACGGTGTGAGCGTGTTACTCACCGAAACCAGAATGCAGCCATACGACGCCGAAATTTGGCGACATATGACGATTCAGCCGGAACGGCTAGCTGTGTTAGTTGTTAAAAGCTTGAACCATTATCGGGCTGACTACGAACCGATGGCCAGCGCTGTCCTCCCGGTCGATAGTCCGGGACTGTCCGCAATTGACCCGTCGAAATTCACCTTCGAGCGCCTGAAGCGGCCGAAGTTCCCGCTTGACAACCTCTCCGACGACGCGTATCCAGAGTGGCGATGAGTGGCATGCTGAATGCAGCGGTCGAGACAGCAGGCTGCTCTGCTTGTCCCACACCGGAGCCAATGAACCAGTCGATCAGCTGATCTTCGCCTTCTTCTCAACCCGTTACTGTATGGGCTTTAATTGTCTTCGGAGTATACTATCGGGTATGGGTGACAGGAAGCCGAACAACCCGCTTTCACCGTACTACCCATCTGAAACTCCTGCCCTGTCGGGGAACGTCCCCAAATGGGTTGCAATCGCCGTCCTCCTCTGGGCGGTGTTCTGGGGGAGCTGGATACTCCTCGCCACTTTTGAAATCGTTCCCGCTCCCATGTAACGATGGTCGCGCCGGGAGATCTCAGCCAGCGCACGTCACTGCTCAGACGCTTCAGTAACCACGTGGCACCCGCACGTAGCGCTGCTCGCACTCGAGTACTACGCCGCTTTCGCACTCGGACCGACCGCGTCGATCGCCTCACAGAACAGTCCAATCCCGAGTTCGATCTCGCGGGTACTCGAGTCTAGCGGCGGGAGCAGTCGGATCGTTTTCTTCCCACAGCCGAGGGTGAGCAGGCCGCGCTCGAGTGCTGCTTTCACGACGGCGTTTCGGCGTTCGGCGGTGTCGAACTCGACGGCGAGCATCAGGCCCTTGCCGCGGACGTCGTCGACGTAGTCGGGCGCATCGTCGCGAAGCAGTTCTTTGGCCTGTTCGCCGCGGCGGGTAGCGTTCTCGAGGAGGCCGTGTTCTTCGATGGCTTCGAGGGTGAACGTGCCCATCATCGAACCGAGGAGGTCGCCGCCGCCGAAGGTGGAGCCGACGCGGTTTTTCTCACTGGGGAAGATGTCCGAGCGGGAGATGGTCGCCCCTACCCGAAGCGCCTTCGCGCTGGCGATCACGTCGGGTTCGATCGGGTAGTGGTCCGACGCCCAGATTTCGCCAGTACGGCCGATACCGGCCTGGATTTCGTCGACGACGAGCGGGATATCGTACTCGTCGGTCACGGCTGCAACCTCTTGCATGAACGCATCACTGGGGAAGCGGTAGCCGCCGACGCCCTGGATCGGTTCGAGGGTCAGAAACGCGATTTCGTCGGGGTTGATCCGGCCGCCTTCGGGTGCCAGCATGCGACGAAGTTGTGAGGTCTCGCCCGCGAAGAAGCCACAGTCGCAACTGTCGGCCTCACAGCCGCGGTCGGCGCAGAACGGGACCGTTTCGATCCCGCTGACCTGTGGATAGTGACGGGTGTAGACCTCCTTCGACTTCGTAATCGAGAGCGTTCCGAACGTCCGTCCGTGAAAGCTTCCCTCGAACGCGACGCCATACTTCGCGGGTGCGCGGTAGTCGTGGGTAATCTTCATCGCGTTTTCCATCGCCTCTGCCCCGGAGTTCGAGAGGAAGACCGTGTCCATGTCGTACTGCCTCGAGAGGTCAGTCAGCTTGTCCATGAGGTGACTCGAGCCGGGGACAGCTGACTCCTCGGGTGTCGGACCGGCACCGAAGTACATGTCCTGGCCGGCGATCTTCATCGGTTCGACGAGGTCGAACTCGCGGAGTTTGTCGGTGAGTTTCTCGTTGTTGTAGCCGAGTGGGGCCGCGCCGATGTGACAGGTAAAATCGAGCAAGACGTTGCCGTCGACGTCGGTGACGAAGGGACCATCGGCCTCGCGGGTGATATCCCAGACGAACTCGTGGGAGTATTCGCTGGGTGCCGCGTTCGTTCCGTGGAACTCGACCCACTTTTGAGCGTTCGGGCCGGGATATGCGTCCACGGTCGGTTCCGCACTATCTCTGTCCATACACAGATTGTGTGTATGGCATAAATTAAAACTTGTTATAGACCGCGGGACACTCCGGGTGAGCGGGGTATCGTTCCGCGGCCGGTGTCGGTTTCACGAGAGGGTGGTGTTTTCAATAGCGAGCGGGGGAGAAGGCGCTAGTCGTCGCCAGGTTCGGCGGCCGGTGTCGGATCGTCACTGGACGGATCTCCGGACGACCCGATCAGTACCGTTTTGTCCTGGAGCAACACCCGTCCTCTGGTAGCGCTGAAGTTCTTGATCAACGAGAGCATCGCGAGGAAACAGACGACCGCGAACGGCGCGCCGGTGATGACGACTGCCTGCTCGAGTGCACCGGCACCGCCCTCGCCGCCGAGGATCATCAAGATTGCAGCGGTCATCCCGAGGACGACGCCCCAGAAGATGCGGTTGATGGTCGATGGAGACTCCTTGCCGCCCGTCGTCATCATCGAGACGGCGAGCGTCGAGGAGTCAGCCGACGTGATGAAGAACGTCGTCACGAGGACCATGAATCCGAGGATCAACACGGAGCCAATTGGAACGGCGAACTCGGCGACCCCGAGGTCGACCGAGAAGGTGAGCGCTTCGAACAGGATGAAGCCAGAAACCTCTGGTCCGGCACCTTCAGGCGCTACCACTTCGCTGAAGTCTGCGATACCGTTGTGCTCTGCCCACACCGCGGTCCCGCCGATGAACGTGAACCACGGAATCGTCGCTGCAGAGGTCGCGACGATGCCGGTAAAGGCAACCTCGCGCACGGTTCGGCCCTTGGAAATACGGGCGATGAACAGGCCGGCGAACGGCGACCACGAGAGCGCCCACGCCCAGTAGAAGACAGTCCAGGCTTCGACCCAGCCAGTGCCGCCTTCGGCAGCGCCCGTGTAGAGGCTCATCGCGGTGAAGTCCGAGATCATTCCGCCGATGGCCTGTGAGCCGAGCAACAGCAAGAACATCGTCGGCCCGACGATGAACGTCGCGACCATGAGCAGGACGAACAGGCCCATGTTGAAGTTTGATAGCCGGCGAATGCCCTTGTCGATCCCGAGCACCATCGAGACCGTAAACAGGATCGTCATCGTCGTCACAACGAGAAGGATACCCATATCGCCAAAGTTGAGTCCCCACTGGTAGTCCAGTCCGGTGACGAACTGGCTCCCGATGAAGCCGAGCGAGGTTGCGACCCCGCCGATCGTTGCGAAGACGGCAAGGATGTCGATGATCTTTGCCAGCGGCCCGTCGAGGTTCTCCTTCCCCAGGATTGGGGTGAGTGCGGAGGAGACACGGAGTGGCACGTTATCGTAGTTGTACGCGAAGTACCCGATCGCGATGCCCATGATGGTAAACACTGCGAGCTGTGGCAGCGCCCAGTGGAACAGCGTCTGCTGGACGGCGAGTGGAATCGCCTCGCTCGTCCCACCTTCGACGCCGAACAGCGGATTCGGATCGGCGTAGTAGAACAGTCCCTCGGTCGGTCCCCAGAACACGACACCCGCAGCGAAGCCAGCCGAGTACAGCATTGCGAAAAACGACAGGAAGCTGTACTCCGGATCTTCGTCGCCGAGTTTGATCTTCCCCCACGGTTCCACGATCAGGAACAGGAGGAAGATGACGATCAGGAACACGATCACCAGCAACGCCCAGCTCATGTAGCTGAGCATCTCGCCGTGAACGGTGTCGATCGTCGTCTCGACGGCACTTCGGTTGACGAAGAACGCCACGATCACGCTCACCGTCAACAGCGCGCCGAACGCGAAGACGACCGTGTCAAGTTCGTTTACGAACCGCTCAACGGCGCTCCCCTCACTTCCGCTCATCGCAACCACCTCCATTCGAGCGATACGCCGCCGCTGTTTGTAACCAACCCCCGGTATCGTGCGCCATGTTGAGCGATGTCATACCAGTGTGATTGCTGGTATCATGCATAAATATTTCTTTTTCGTAACCCTCATACACAGATTGCGTTTATGCAGAACGCCGACCGCTGGAGTGACCACACCGTGAAGAATATACTGAACGATTACTTTTGGCGCGCTTTTCCCAACATATGACATTCATTCACCATCAACACGCTCAATCTATACCCTCCAAACCCGCTTTCAGAATGACACCACTCCCAGCGGTGCTGGGGGTTTTACTCCAGTACTCGGTCACCATCGCTGGTCGGATTGCGCGAGAGTGAATCAGAAACCGTGTCTGCTACTCTGCTGGTCTGCTGTTGTTGTACCCGTTTCCCGATACACCACCGACTCGCCATCGAACGTGCCGGTGTGACCCGACAGCGAGCAGCTCAGTTCGTCAACTCCTCGAGTTTGTGCTCGCGTGCCTGCGCACTCTCCTCGACCTTACTCGAGTACTCGTCGAGTCGGTCTTTGATGTTCTCGCGGGTCTCGTCGGAAGAGAACTCGTCGGACATGGTCAGCAGGCGGACGAACGCGCGCAGTTCCTCGTCGGTGAGTTCGGCGAACTCCTCGTTGTCGAGTTTTTCGATGACTTCGTCGACGTCGATCTGGCCGACCGGGTCGACGTTGAACTCGACGTTAACCATGCGGTAGTTCGAGCCGGCGAGGCGCTGTTCGGCCTTGCCGACGCCTTCTGAAAGCATGTCCTTGAACGGGGTGTGATAGCCCATCGTTCCGAGGTGGAGGAACGCGAGCATGTCCGTAATGCCCTGCGTGTAGGCATCGCGGTCCTCGTTGTCGGGGTCGAACACCGTTTCCCGGTCCCGTTCTTCCATGTACTCGAAGAGAATACTGAAATCGAGGATGGCGTTCCGAACGCGCCGCCGAATCCGGTTTCGCTTCTGTTTTTTCGAGTGGTCGGTGTAGTCCGTCTTTCGACCGAGAAGGAAATCGCGGTCGGAGGGGGTGAGGATACCGCGGGGCCGATCCGAATCCGCCGCCGTCTGTAAGGACTCCGGCACGTCGTCCTGGCTCATAGGGGATACACGGAGAGCCCGCGAATTAATCCTTCTGATCCGGCCAACATGACTGCCAGAAGACAGGTGGGGTCAGGGCTGCTGGCGTGCACACTCCCGAATCGCTTCGGCGAGCACAGTCACGCCGATTTCGAGACTCGTTTCGTCGATGTCGAACGTCGGTGTGTGGTGGTTCGTCGGATGGTCCGAGCCGACGAGCAGGTAGGACGCAAGTCCGCCGTCGTTCTGGACGCGTTCCATCAGGTAGGTGACGTCCTCGCTGACGCCGAACTCGGTCGTTCCGATCACCTGGTCGACGCCCTGTGTCTGGCGCGCGACGGCGCTGACGAGGTCGCGCAGCGCCGGGTCGCTGTCCGCCCGCGGGGATTCGCTGATAACACGCGGCGTGACATCGCAGTCGTGCATCTCCGCCGCCGCGTAGAGCACGCGCTCGAGTTCCGTTCGCATGTACTCCATCAGGCCCGTGGTCTCGCCGCGAACCTCGGCTTCGATCGTGAGTTCCTCCGCGATGACGTTACTCGCCGTTCCGCCCTCGATGTAGCCGATGTTCACCCTGGTCATCCCCTCGCTGTGTCGGGGGATCGCGTAGGCGTTCTGGATCGCCGTTGCGGCGGCCTGCATCGTGTTCCCGCCTTCGTTCGGCGCTTTTCCGGCGTGGGCGCTCGCCCCCTCGAAGGTGGCCGTCAGGTGGGCCATCGCCAGCGGCTTCTCGATGCCGGCGACGATTTCGCCGGTCGGGTGATCCAGCCCGATGTGCGGTGCGAACAGGTACTCGACGTCGTCGAGATAGCCACTCTCAGCCATCGCCTTTCCGCCGCCCGAAATCTCCTCTGCGGGCTGGAAGAACACCTTGAACGTCCCGCTGAAGTCGCTGGCTTTGACCGCCTGAATCGTGCCGAGTGCGATCGCGATGTGTGCGTCGTGCCCGCAGGCGTGCATGTACCCCTCGTGCTCTGAGCGAAACTCCTCCGCTGTCGGTCGGTGGTCGTCAGCCGCCGACTCCGTCATCGAAATCGCGTCGAGATCGACGCGCAACCCGACCGTCGGCCCCTCGCCCTGTTCGAGGACCGCGATTGCACCGGTGTAGCCACCGGCGGTCTTCTCGAGTACGTCTTCGCGCACACCCGCATCCCGCGCTCGCTCGAGCCACGGCTCGAGTTCATCCTCGGACGGAACCGCCATTCGCTCCTCGGTGGCGAGCGCGTCCCGGCCGACTACGATTTCGTCGACGCCGAGGGACTCGAGTTCGGAGACGACGCGTGCGGTCGTCTTGAACTCGCGCCACCCGGGTTCTGGGTGGCGATGGAACGCTCGTCGGAGATCGACGACGCGGGTGTGCACATCAGAAGCCATCGTGGTCGCGTCTACGAACAGTGCGTACTTAATTGTGGTCGAAAATCGCGTACGGCTTCTACATAATCCACGTTCGATTTGCCTGATCCACCTCGATTCGACTGTGTGGTGTCGGCACCTGTCGGCTGGTGGGTCCTTCAAAATACAGTGACGGATGCGTCTGATCCTATCCGCTATGTTTTACCATACCAGGATTGTAGCTGCGGCTGTAATGTGTCCTGACAACGACCAACTGCAGACCAAGAGTGGCGTCGACAAGATGGAAGAGACTGAAATTCCGATCGGTGAGCCACACGACTCGTCCGAGGCGAGTTACAGCATGTGGCGCTGCGGAGACTGCGGTGAGATGGGACAACTCGAGGAGGATCTACCGGAGGAGTGTCCGAACTGCAGCGCACCGAAAGAAGACCTGTACTACTGGGAAGAAGACTAACGACGGGCCAATTCTGATGGCTGACATCGCCGCTTCTTGAATACGAACACTGGTCTCCGCTCTGCAGAGCGGCCAGTGTGACTGCGAACACCAATCTCTTAGTATCCGTCAGTTCACGCTCACGTATGGCCCGACAGCAAGCCGAGGTCGCCGGCCCCCTCGACGCCTTTCGTCAGTTTTTCTCGCTTCGTCGAGACGTGCTGGTGCTTTCGCTGGCGATGTTCGCGTTCAGTCTGGGGTTCCAGATGACGAATCGGTTTATTCCGGACTACCTCGTCTATCTGGGTGCAGGCGGCTTCGTCGTCGGCCTGTTCGCAACTCTCGGCAACGTCATCGGTGCGGTGTATCCCTACTATGGCGGGGTCGTCTCCGATCGCGTCGGCTCGCGATACGCCCTGACGGTGTTCGGCTTTCTCTCGACGTTTGGCTTTGCGATCTGGCTCGCTGCCGCGTACGTTCCCACCATTGAACTCGGTGCCGTCGCCGTCGGTCCGTGGGTCGACCTCGGTGTGATCACCATCGAGCCGTGGGTCTGGGTCTTCGTCGGCCTCCTGTTGGCCCAGTGCTGGAAATCGTTCGGAATCGGCGGCCACTACGCCATCGTGAAGCAGGCGACGGAACCCGGCCAACTGGCGCGTGGCTTCGCGAGCACGGAGACGTTCCGGCGGACGGCGTTCCTGATCGCGCCACTGATCGTCGCTGTGCTCGTGGTCGACGAACTCATGCCTGGCTTCCTGTGGGTGCTCGTCATCGGGATCGTCTTCGCGCTGCTTGGCACGATTAGCCAGCACTTCCTCTACGAGACCGACCAGGACACGGTCGGCAAGGAGTTCCAGGGTGTCGGTCAGGTCGTCGACGACCTGCGGGCGTTGCCGGACGAACTGCGTCCGCTGCTCGTCTCGGACGCACTGGTCCGGTTCGCCAACGGCATGGTGTACGCGTTCTTCATTCTCGTGATTACACTCGAGATGGGAATCGGCCTCTCGCTCACGCTCCCCGTGATTGGCGCAATTGATCTCTCACCAGCCGCATTCTTCGGCGTCCTCCTCAGTATCGAGATGTTCGTCGCCCTGCTCACAATGGCTCCGGTAGCCAAGGTCGCCGAGTCGACCGGCCTGAAGCCGGTCGTGACACTCGGTTTCTTCGTCTACGCGATTTTCCCGATTATGCTCATCTTCGCGCCGGAGAACGCCTGGGTCCTGATCGCACTCTTTGCCTTCTCTGGACTCCGGTTTGCGGGCCTGCCGGCCCACAAGGCGTTGATCGTCGGCCCCGCTGAGCAGGGTGCGGGCGGCCGTGTTACTGGTTCGTACTACCTCGTCCGCGGTGCAATCGTCATCCCGAGTGGTGCACTCGGTGGCTTCCTCTGGCAGTACGTCACGCCGGGAGTGTCGTTCACCATCGCTTCGGTTATCGGCCTGATCGGCGTCGCGTACTTCCTGCTCTTCGGGAAGGAGTTCGAAGCCTACGCCTAGTCAAACACCACCTCCCTCTGTTGTCTTTTCATCACTTTCTAGTAGTATTCTCATCGAGTGGTGATGCCCTCTCACTTTCTCATCGTTCTAGCCTTCTTCATGGGATATGGCCACAGAAGCGTTGACTGACGAGGAGATAGATGCATTCCTCCGTGAACACGGAACCGGTGTGTTGTCGGTCGCTGACGGCTCAGACGCCTATGCGATTCCACAATCGTTCGGGTACGACGGTGAGGATCTGTACTTCCAGTTCGTTTCTGCCGCACACAGTTCGAAGCAGTCGTTTGCCGAACAAACTGAAACTGCGACGTTCACTGTCTACGACGACGAGCCAGCACAGAGTGTCATCGCTCGTGGAGCACTCGCACCCGTCTCAGCGGACGAATCCACACACGCCATGTCCGTTATCGCGGAGAACGCGATGATCCCAACAGTGAACATTAGCCCTGATACGCCGGTCCCTGCACTCTCGTTCCAGCTCTATCGCTTGCAACCGACCGAACTAACCGGCCGAACGTTCGGGCCAGTGGTCGACAACTCATCACAACCACTGCCAGAACCATGGTCGAATCACCTCGAGAACGCGCTCCAGTGTGACGACCCAGAGGAGAAAGATTACCACATTCGGCAGGCGTTCCAACTGAGCGAATCTGTGACGAATGCAGAGTGAGCACCCACCTGTTTCTCCGTTGACCAACAGAAAACACTCGACGACTCGAGTAGTCCGTAATCGACTCAGTCGTCGTGGTGGCCAAGATAGGCGGTCGCGTCCAGTTCGACACGCACGTCCTCCGGAAGACGCGAGACCTCAACGCAGACGCGCGCCGGTGGCTCCTCGCCGAACTGCTCTCCGTAGGCCTCGTTGACCCGCTCGTAGTCTTCGAGGTCGGTTAGATAGACCGTCACCTTCACCACGTCGTCGAGACCGTCGCCGCCGGCTTCGTCGACGACTGCGGCGATGTTCTCGAGTACCCGTCTGGTCTGGGCCTGGATATCGCCGTCGACGACGGCTCCGGTTTCGGGGTCGACGGGGCCGTAGCCGGAGACGTAGAGGGTGTCGCCGGCCCGGACGCCCTGCGAGTAGGGGTTGTCGGTGGCTGGTGCGCCGTCGGTTTCGATGGGTGTTGGGTTGCTCATTGGTCGTGTATGAGGCGGGTGTTGGCCGCTGATTCAGGCAGTCTGTGCCACGTCTGCAGTCACGTGTTCGATCGCATCGACGATCACGTCGAGAGCCGTCTCGGCGAGGTCGTGTGTGAGGACGAGCGGCGGGAGCAGGCGAAGCACGTTGCCGTGGCGGCCGGCCGTCCAGACGAGGACGCCGTGTTCGAAGCAGTACTGCTGGATCGCGTCCACAACGTCGCTGTCAGGTGCGCCGTTCTCGTCGACGAATTCTGCGCCGATGAACAGTCCCTTGCCGCGAATGTCTGCGAGCTGGTCCGTCTCGTCCGCGGCTTCGTGGAGGCGGTCCTGAATGTATTCACCGAGATCGCGCGCGTGAGCGAGCAGGTTGTGTTCCTGAATGTACTCGATGGCGCGGGTGCCGGCGCGCATGCCGACGACGTGGCCGCGGTAGGTGCCGGCGTGGTCGCCCGAGCCCCAGGTGTCCAGTTCTTCCTTGTACATCGTCGCCGAAAGTGGGAAGCCGACGCCGCCAAGCGCCTTCGCGGAGGTCATTGCATCCGGCGTCACGTCCTCCCAGTCGCTCGCCCACCACTGGCCGGTGCGGCCGAGGCCGCTCTGAATCTCGTCGAAGACCAGCGTCACGTCGTTGTCGTCTGCGATGTCTCGGAGTCCCTGCAGGAACCCCTTCGGCGGTGTGACGATGCCGCCCTCGCCCTGAATCGGCTCGACGATGATCCCGGCCGGATTCGCGAGGCCACCGTAGGGATCCTCGACGATTGCCTGGACCTCCTCAAGTGCGTGATCGACCGCTTCCTCGGGCGTCTTCTCCTGCCGAAACGGGTGCGGATACGGTGCGTGGACGACATCCGAGAGCAGCGGCGCGTAGTGTTTCTTCAGCTTCGTGTTCGAGGTGACGCTCATCGCACCCGTCGTCGCGCCGTGATAGGAGCCGCGGAAGGCGATGAGCCCGTCACCGTCGGCGTTGTACTTCGAGAGCTTGATCGACGCCTCGATGGCGTCGCTGCCCGTTGGACCGCCGAAGACGACCCGGTTGTTCCCCTGCAATCCACTCGGGGCGATCTCGTCGAGTTTCTCGATCAACTCGAGTCGGGCGTCGGTCGGGAAGTCGACGGTGTGGACGAACTTGTCGGCCTGTTCGTGGACGGCCTCGAGGACGTAGGGGTTCGAGTGGCCGACGTTCAACACGCCGATGCCGGCGAACATGTCGATGTAGGTGTTACCGTCGGCGTCGCGGACGGTCGCACCCTTTCCGTCTTCGAACGCGATGGGGATGTCGTTCGGATACGCGACTGCGCTGCTGTCGATTTCACGTTGTGTCTCGAGAAGCGATTTCGTCGCCGGACCGGGGACGGAGCCGACGTCTGGCGCATCGTCGAAGTGAATCTCGTCGATCGGTGGTCCTGCTGCCATACCGCATCCCAGGTGAAACAGCTATTAATAACTTGTCCACAGTATCCATGTTTGCTGTATACAGAAACTGAATACGCCTTGGCTGCTCCACGTCGGCCGCTCAATCGAAGCCATTCTCGCGACTGGTCGACCCACACTGTGGATCAGTCCGCAGTCCGTTGGCTGTCGCATTCGACTGTGAGTAGCGTCCTCCTACTGTATGGTCTGGTTTACCGGCCACTCCGGCTGCAACCGTCCACAGCTTTAAGCGCCGCTCCGTCGGGATGGGTGGTGAGTACGATGGACGACAGCCACCAGCAGCCGTCTGCGGAACTCGAGACAGGCGATGAGATGCGGACGGAACTTCAGACGATCATCGACGAGTTCGACTGCACATCCGGAACGCTGCACCGACTCGAGGGCGACACGCTAGAACTCGTCGCCGCGGTCGGTATTCCCGGCCCCGTCCTCGAGCGCATCGGTTCGATCCCGATCGGAAAAGGGATGGCCGGAATCGCAGCCGAGCGGATGGAACCGGTCGACGTCTGTAACCTCCAGACGGACGATTCCGGCGTCGCTGAGGCCGGTGCTCGCAAGACGGGCATGGAGGGATCGCTCGCTGCGCCGCTCCTCGGCCCGGAGGGGACACTCGAGGGGACCATCGGCGTCGCCAAACCTGAGCAGTACGAGTTCACCGACCGCGAACGTGACCGATTGCTGGAGCGGGGGACAGAACTCACACAGCAGTTGTAGTCGAGCGCAACCGATTCAACCAACGCCCGCTCAAAACTCAGTGATGACTTCGATCCCCTCCGTCTCGTATCCGCTCATCGCCGCGAGCCGATCGGAGACGTCCTCGAGTGCCACCCGATTCGTGACGAGTTGCTCGGGGTCGAGCGTGCCCGCGTCGATGAGTCGCAGGAGTTCGTCGTAGCGAGAGGGTGGCATGCCGCGGGAGCCGACGACGGTCACGTCCCAGCGAGCGAGTTCGTCGATCGGCAGTGCAATCTCGCCCCGTTCGGCCGCAGTGGTGAGCCCGACCTGAACGTGTGTGCCGCGAATCCGCAGGCAATCGACGCTATTCCGGCACGTTTCGGCACGGCCGAGCGCGTCGACCGAAACGTGTGCACCGCCGTCGGTTCGAGACTTGATTGCGGTCGGGACGCTCTCGTCGCCGTCGCTCTCGCTGTCTTCCGGTCCATCCTCGAACTCGGATCCGTCGATCGTCACCTCCGCACCGAGATCGCTCGCCAACTCGAGTGGTGCCGGCCGAATATCGACGGCGAGTACGCGCGCGCCCAGTGCGGCAGCGATCTGGACGGCGGCGAGTCCGAGGCCGCCGCAGCCGTGGACGGCGACCCAGTCGCCGGCTGCGATGTCGGCTCGGTGGGCCAGCGCGTGAAAGGCCGTGACGTACCGACAGCCCAGCGCGGCGACGGCTTCCGCGGAGACACCCTCGGGAAGCGTAACGGCGTTGAAGTCCGCGTGGGGAACGTGAATCTGCTCGGCGAACGCGCCGGGGACGCTCGGTTCGAAGCCGAGCGCGTAGCCGTCCTCGCAGACGTTCCCGTGGCCGTTTCGACAGTAGTAGCAGGTACCGTCGCCGAGGTTGAACGGCACGGCTACGCGGTCGCCGACGGCGAGTTCGTCGACGCGCTCGCCGACCTGTGCAACGCGACCTGCGGGTTCGTGGCCGAGAATCTGGCCAATCGGTACCTGGTCGTCGGCCCACTCGCCGTGACCCTGCCAGGCGTGCCAGTCGCTCCGGCAGAGGCCACAGGCCTCGACGTCGACGACGATACCGTGCGGGTCGGGTGTTGGTGGATCGACCTCCTCGATCGACAGTGGGTCGCCGTAGGACTCGAGTACTGCAGCGCGCATGCGTACGTCGTCGCGCTGGGGTGAGTTAACGTATCTGGATCCGAGCATGGCAGTGGCTCACCGAGATGGCCGTACGAAAAAACGGGAACCAAAGCCGAAGCCGAGGCCGAGTCGGTGCCGCAATTTGTCCCAGGGTGTCGCGTATCGCGTTACTCGGCGACGACAGACTCGAATACGTTCGCCGCGTCCGCGGGCACGTCGAAGTCGTGGTAGTTCTCGCCCTTCGTCTTCGAGAGGATATTCAGTGCGGCTGCGGCACCATCGCCCGCGGAGATGACGGCCTGCCACTCGTCGACGCGAACCATCGCACCCGTCGCGTAGACGTTCTCGACGCTCGTCTCCATCGTCACGCCGACGTCGACGACATCGTCCTCAAACTCGCAACCGAGCTCGTCCGCGAGATCGCGGTTGGCTCCCGTCGCGAGGATCACGTACTCGACCGCGTACGTGCCATCGTCTGCTTCCGTTTCGACGTCGAAGCCGTCGTCCGTCTCGGTGACGCTGGTGACCGCCTCGCCCTGATTCCGGTCGACACCGAAGCTGTCGACCTGCTCGCGAGCGGTCTCCATATACGCCGAGCCGTCCTGTGAGCCGATTCCCAGGTAGTTGAACAAGTGTGCCTTGTGCATCCACGTCTCGTCCGTGTCGAAGAGGACGGTGTCGAGACCGTTCTTCTGTGTAAAGAGGGCTGCACTCAATCCAGCGGGACCGCCGCCAACGACGGCAACAGTTGCGTCTGTTTCGCTCATACAGCTACACATTATCGCTCGATGAGTAAATACACACAAGCGACACTCGAGTTACCCCCTAACAGTCGTGTCACCGGGCTGGGGACGGAAGCGTGTACGCTTTCGATGGCACTGTCAGCAGGTGTATTGTTCGGTCTGGTGTGGCATGGATTCTTTTGTGCCTCTCGAGGGCACATCCCGTTGTAGTAGTTTCTTTTCCGCAACTCACTGCGGCTACCAGAACGTGAATTACAACTAAACTGAGATTCTGATACCGGGCGTGTTAGCTATTTTCCCCTCTATCTTGGATGTATTCTCATGGGGAACGATAAGCAACTGCCACGGCGATCAATCCTGTCCAGCATTAGTGCAACTGCTATTGGATCAGGCATCGCGACAGTGACAACAGCACAGGACTACGACCGGCCACGGACGGTCGTCGAGAACGGTGTTGAGTTCACCAAGTGGGACTGTACACGCATAATTGTCGATACCAACCGCGATGACCTCGCCGAGGTCTGGGTACAGGTGCAGTATATTGCCGAGTACTGGCGTGAGGAACTCGACACGACGACCCACATGGAGCGTGTCACAGCAACCTACTATGGTGACGAGTTAGATATCAACACCCACCGACGTGTGCCAATTGAGGGGGCGTACGCCGGTGCTGACCGTCTCAGTTGGACGATTATCCGAGATGTCACTGCTGTCGACCAGTATGGAACGGAGATTGCCTCCGTTGAATGGCCAATTGAGGAATGGAACTGTATTTCGATGATGGAAGAGACGATCGGAGAAATCTAACATTTGTGATTGCGTTTTCGAGGTATCCCAATTTAGCTACTCACCGTAGCTAGCGGATATCTTCTCACCTTCATACTGATGCACAGTATAGAACAATCAAATGTATATCATCTATGGGACAACGACAATTTTGCCGGCGATGCTCTCTTCGATCACAGCACGGTGTGCCTCGGCAGCCTCCGCGAGCGAATGGGTGCGGTCGATACGTACATCGAGGCGGTCCGCTGCCAGTAGCCGCCCCAGTCGGTCGAGGATCGGACCGATATTCGGCAGTTCTGCGTGAGTTGCCAAGTTCGACATACTCATCAGATGCACGTCGAGTTCTTTCGAGCGGGCCATAGCAGCGTTCGGCAGCGATGTCGTCTCGCCTGCAATGAACACCACGTCACCGTTGAACGCTGCAACCTCGACATCCAGTTCTGAGTACGTTTCTGGGAGATGATCGAGAATAACATCCGCACCGGTGCTGGCCTCGCGAACTGCTTCGGTCAGGTCATCTCGAGTGTAATCGAGGACTGTCTCCGCGCCCAGTTCACTGACCATCTCGTGATGGGATGGCCGTGCTGTTGTAACGGGTGTCGAACCCAGCGTGTCGGCAAGTCCAACTGCAACGTGCCCGACACCGCCGTTCCCACCGTGGATGAACGCTGTTTCGACAGGTTCGAGACCCGCGTGGTGGAGGAGTGCCCGCCATGCAGTAACGCCGACAAGTGCGACAGCAGCACCCTCCTTGAAGCTCACGTCGTCTGGAAGCGGCGCGAGCAGATCGGTTGGTACTGTCGCAAACTCGGCGAAGGAGCCCCCCGAAAATCGACCGGTGTGCAACCCGGTCGCGAAAACCCGGTCACCAACGTCGTAGTCAGAAACGCCGTCGCCAACTGCAGCGACGACGCCGGCGAGATCCGAACCGGTCGTTTTCGGTAACCGACCGGGTCCGCTCTGGCGAATTTTCGCGTCGACTGGGTTGACGCTCGCAGCCCGTATCTCTACGAGTACCTCTTCCCGTGCTGGGTCGGGTCGCTCGGTTTCGACGAGAGTGAGAACATCTGGGTCTCCGCTTTTCTGGTACTGTACTGCTTTCATAGCCACTCTATCACCGAAGTTGGGTGTAAAGGTACCGTCGACGCAGCTGCAGTTAGTCGGTGACCGGCCTGTCGGCGTGCCTTCGGTAGTGGTCCAAATTCTGTATAGCATTATGCCATTTAGGCCTCTCACCGAGCCACCAGTCACTGAATTACTTATCTTGGTTGTCCACTCTGCGACAACCGACTAAGCAGTAGTTTTATACGACTGTCACATATACTGAACCGTACGAAAATGGTCGGTTTCAAATCACCCATCCCCTCCGAAACCGGGCTGTCTCACTGAAAACCACGGAAATCGTGACATCACATGAGTAGCGAACACTACAACTGGTCGAAACAGTCACTCGACGAACTGCAGGAGTGCTGGCGGACCGACATCGAGCCCGAACTTCGACGAAACGGCGTCGATCTCACAACGCGGCCAACCTACCAGGACGTCACCGACGCCGGCTTCTCGGGAATCGCCTACGCACTTCGCGAACACCACGAACTGACGCTCTCGGAATTTCTGGCGACCGTCGGCTACGAGGACAGAGACACCGGTGCGTCGTTTCAATGGGGGATCGAGGACGAATCCACGATCACCGAACTCGAGTCCTACCTGCGAACGCTCGAGCGTCGCCGCCAACTCGCCGAGACGACGGTACGGACGAAACAGTCTCGACTGGCGACCTACACCCGGTTGTACCGTGAGCTCCACGGGAAAGCGAATCTCGTCGAACGCGTCGCTGACTCGGATGCGGAGAGCGAGGAAATCCGCCGCGCACTCGCGGTGTTCGACGAACTGAACGCCGACCTCGGGACTGACGCCTCGAAGCTACGCTATCACAGCGACGTCTCTCAGTTCTACGAGCACCTCGAACGACGGGCGAAAGCCTCGTTCAACCCCGTCGAATCGATCGATGAGGAGTACAACTGGTCTCGAGCCGATCCAGACAACGCGGCCCTCTCACCCGAACAGGTCCGGACAATCTACGCCGCTGCGGACGCTCCGTCCGACGAACTGCTCGTTCTGGCACTCTGTGCGTGGGGACTGCGCCGAAACGAGGTTGCGAGCCTGCACGTCTCCCAGCTTGAACTCGAGTCCGACGAGCCACACATCGTGTTCGAGGAGCGAAAGAACGGGCCGGGAACGGTCGCGTTGATCTATGGCGTGCCGGAACTGTCTAATCGGGTCGACGAGTTGGGTGCAGGCAATCGCAACTGGTCGGGATATCTGTTCCCGTCGCCGAACGCGAACCGTGATCATGTTACCGGCGAGACCGTTCAGGCACGGTTTCAGCGCCTTGCAGACCAGGCTGACGTGCGCGTTCGGGGCGAACGTCCGACGTCAAAAATGGGCCGGCGCTTCTGGTATACGACGTACAACGAGGCGATGAGCGACTTACTCGAGAACCTGGACACAATCGCGGCCGATCAGGGCAGTGCTGATGCGTCTGTCGTGTTGAAGAACTATCTGTCTGAGGCTGAACGGCGGGAATATCGTCGTGATTTCATGCGTGAACGGCTCGCAGCGGTGTTTGGGGCCGAGTGATGGCTACCGTGTCCGTGATCGTGTGTTGGCGGTTGGACTCAGGCTCCATCTCCAGGTGGTGTCCGTAGATCGATCTTCGCTCGAGTAGTCGGTAGCTGGGTCACCTGCGTTCAGCAATAGCTTCGATTCGACTGTTCCGTAGAGCGGTTTTCGATAAACCACATATTGCAATATTATTCTGGCGTGCTGAAGGCAGGCACGTCACGGATAATCGGTTGGATTTCTCAGTGCATCTGAATCTGAATTGGTCGATTCGGCAACTACATGTACGAGCTGTTTACTATGGTTCTCCTCAGTTATGGATGATATTCTGCAATTTCCTAACTGAGGAAGAGTCTGAGACAGAACCCGTATACTATTATCCAATCACTCTTTACAATAAACGATGGCCAGCGATTCAGACCAAATCTTGGGGTATCAACGCAAGGTTGTATTACTTGAGGCATTTCGAATTTCCTATGCGATAATGATTACTGGAATAATAACAACCCTAATGGGATTCAGTCTTTACTGGATTGATACCGGAATATTGGGGGACGCAGAACCAGTCATCGGCGTTATACTGTTTGTGGCTTTCCCGATAGCACTTGGCCTTAGCCTGTACATTTATGACCGCCGCCACGAACGAGACTTGATTATCGCCGATGCGGTATTGAAGGTGATTCACCCCATCGCTGCATTGATTCGTTATCTCCGGGGTGCGGGACCGTAACAAGCATACTCTACAGAATTGTTATCAGACTCCATAGAGAAGGAGGAGTTGCTGTGGTAACTATCTCATCCGAACTGACTATATTACTTTATTTAACTATTACCAATATGGAGAAGAGTATTTTGAAGGTATGTCGAATTTGCCACCATAACTCTCCTCAATTGTAGATGCTATTCTGCTATTTCCTAACGGAGCAAAGAACTATTATGTAAGCCACACGTTATTACAAATGATGACCAACGAGACAGACCGAATCTACGGGTATCCACGCAAGACAGTGATATTGGAGGCCTGCCGACTCTCCTATGCAATAGCAATTGCCGGTGCAGTAACGCTACTGGCAGGCCTTGGTCGTTACTGGGCTGATTCAGAAATACTGAGAAGCGCAGAACCATTCACCAGCGTTATACTGTTAGTGGTTTTCCCGATAGCACTCATCCTTAGTCTGTACATTTATGACCGCCGCCACGAAGAAGATTTGGTTATCGCCGATGCGGTATTATATGTCATTCAACCTATTATCCGTCTTCTCAAGAGAGTGTAACAACCATACTCTACAGAATTGTTGTAGTTTCCAGAGAGAGAAAATAGAGTCGCTGGGGTACTGGCTCACCTGTACTGAACGCGATTTTCACTCCCCACACTGTTCTCAATTTCGTAAGAATAAGAATCTTACCTGCCAATCAAGAATCCGGCAGTCCAGTTCATCAATTCTGTAGAAAATCACATACTCTTATATAGAGCATTTCTCGTCCAGTCGTACATGGCGGTTTGTTCCCACACAGAATCTCCCTTTGACCACGACAGGAATTTCACGTTCACCGTCAACGACGAGACATACAACGGGAGTATCCACTTCTTCACTCACTACAACGAGAAGCCCGATTTCATCGAGGTCTTACGAAACACCTTCTTCCAAGACGAAACGTATGGCGATGCCCGCGCGAAGTGGCACCGGAACACCACGTCATTTTACGCGTGGGTGAAGGCACATATGCTCAGGCTCGCATGGGATTGCCGCGAGAGACTCCTCCACCGCTTCCTTCACTCGTTCCCCAACATTTGCCGTGATTTTGGCTTCTCTGTTGCTCACAACCGCGACACCAGCGGAGCGCCGAGCCAGTCCCGGCTCTGGGAGATGTGGAACAAAGAGTTCACCGACGTACAGCGTGAGTTCGTGCGTACAGCCACCGAGGAAGCCCTCGCCTTCGCCCGCGAACAAGGCATTCCTGCTCCTGACCCAGTGTTCCGACCCGAGGAACGGGACATCTCCTCGAAGCGGAGCGAACAGCGACTCGTCGCAGAGAAGACCAAGGAGGTCTGGCAACAGGCCAAACCGTTCGTCACGGACACATTCTACCTGAAGCGAGCCGACAATAGCGTAATCCACGAGAACGCGTTCTGGGAACAGCACGCCTACATGGGGATGCGCGAGAATATGTACGCACAGAGCGGTCAACACTCCTTCTTCATCGACTCCCAGCGTGACCACACACCGAGCGCATCCAATCATCGCTACCAGATAGGGAAGCTCACCGTCGAGGAGACACGCTCGATGCTCCACGAGACAACCCGGATGCTCATCGCCCGCGCTCGGCACAATTCCGAACTCGTCGGCAAACTTTGGGCCGCCATCGACATTACCAAGGGGAATCCGTGGACTGGTGAAATCGAGCGCGACGAGGACGACAACATCACGGAGGACTGGATTCTCGGCTACAAGGACGGCGAAGTGTACTATCAGTGGGCGACCATCCAGATTGTGGGCTACGACATTCCGCTCGTACTGGACGCAATACCCGTCAAACGCGGGATGAAGCGAGCCGACATCGTGGACAGCTTGCTGGAGAATGCGCTTGACCTCGTAGACGACATCGAACTCGTGATGATGGACAGAGAGTTCGATAATGATGGCGTGAAGGACGCGTGTGATAAACACGGGGTCTACTACCTGAATGGCGCACGCAAACGCCAATCTGAAAGAGCGACGTGTACACGGCTTCGCCGTGCCGGAAAGACCGTTCACATCGAAGAGGAAACAGTCCCAGATGGTCCGACTCGCAAGCGGATGTTCCTCCCCTCCAGCACGGACGACCCTGATGCGGAGGATATGGAAGAGAGCAGCGAACCCGTAAAGGGGAGTTCGGATGTCCGCGAAGAGATGCGTGAAGACCTCGCTGAACTCGGTATCGACCTAAACGATGACGACGACAGACGCGGTTTCGGTCCGGTCATTGACGACCTCCGTGAGCAGGAGGCAAATGAGCCGACTGTCGGAAGCGACGAGGATGCGCAGACGTATGCGTTGTTCGAGACGAACCACCCCAGCGTGACGCTGAATGACGACGACAGCGAGATAGAGCGCATTCACATGGTTGAGCGGATGGTTCGCCGGTATCGCCACCGCTGGGGCATTGAGAATGGTTACAAGCAAATCAAGACGTTTCGCGTCCGCACGACGAGTAAACGCCACACGTATCGGTTCTTCAATTTCGTGTTTGCGTGCGTGCTGTACAACGTCTGGCGGCTCGTGGACTTGCTGGTGAAACTCGCCACCGAGGGTGAGAACACGACGTATGCGCCGCGTGTGGACGCGAACCAGTTCTTGACTGTGGCGAAGAAATACTACGGTCTCGACCCACCCGACTAATCCTGAGTCGTCCCGTGTTGGTTGACTCCTGAGCGGCGGCACTGTTCTGCGTTCCTTATTTGCGGCTGATTCTCATCTGTTCCTGTACTGTCCACTTCATCCTGCTCAACCGCTTGTTTCATACATAGATATTGTAGCGAGATAATCTACTGCCCAACCGATTATTTGGTCAAATGCCTGCCTTCTAGGCGTGGTTCCGGAGCCCACTATAGTAACAGCTGCAACTAGTTACACACTGATCGTACAGCCCACTCACGGGTCACGTTGTTCCCCGTTCGCTGTGTCGCGGTTCTCACTCACTACGTTCGCTCGCGGGTCACGTTGTTCCCCGCTCGCGGTCCGCGGTTCTCACTCACTTCGTTCGTTCCGAACCGCGCTCGCTCCGAACCGCGCTCGCTCCGAACCGCGCGCTCGTCGTGCGATCAGGTGTGCAGTGACTTGCAGTGGCTACTATAGTTTCACGAGAAACCGACTCAAAGACCGGTTCTACTGGATGAATACGACACAACTGCTCTGAAAACACCCAGCACAAGTCGAGTAGGCTATCAGTATCGGGACCACGCAGCCGAAGATATGGCAGCGCTCCGTCCAGATCGCCCACCCGGGGACGACTGACGGGTGGACGCGTGATGCGCAGTACGTTCCCTGTCGTTCGATACGGGCCAGCGTTGCCGTTTTCCTTTGCTATTGGTAAGAAGATTGAACGTCACAGAGAGTCCACGAGTTCACGCCGCTGTTTCTCGTTCACTTCTCTGGACAGCGTCATCGTCCGGGCAAACAAATATACCGCTCGCGGTGGCCCGGTCGATTATGAGAGCGAACACAGGTAGTGATACCACATCGAACGAGACGCTTCGGATCGGACTCAATGGGTTCGGACGAGTCGGACGAAGCATTCTGCGTGCGTCGCTGACCGAGGATGCAATCGACGTCGTCGCCGTAAACGACGTGATGGACGACGACGATATGGAGTATCTGTTGCGGTACGATTCAGTCCATGGACGGCTGCCTGGCGTCTCCCGTGAGGGAAGCCGCCTCTACGCCAACGGCCACGAAGTGCAGTTACTTTCCGAGCGTGACCCGACAGAACTCCCCTGGGACGAACTCGATATCGATGTCGCGTTCGAGGCGACCGGACTGTTCCGGACGCACGATGAGGCCGCCCAGCATCTGGATGCAGGTGCGGACAAGGTGATCATCTCGGCTCCACCGAAAGGCGAGAAGGACGTTCCGATGTTCGTCTACGGTGTCAATCACGAGGCGTACAACGGGGAGGATGTCCTGTCGAACGCCTCGTGTACCACGAACTCCGTCGCGCCGGTCTTACAGGTGCTCGACGAGGAATTCGGCATTGTCTCAGGAGTCCTCATGACCGTCCACGCCTACACCGGGAGCCAGGGGCTGGTCGACGGTCCAATGGATAAACGACGCCGTGGGCGCGCAGCCGCCGAGAACATCGTCCCGACGACGACCGGAGCGGCGAACTCCACGATCGAGATACTTCCAGGGCTCGAGGGCAAACTCGACGGCATGGCGATGCGTGTTCCGGTTCCTAACGGGTCGATCACCGATATCACTGTCAATGTCGAGGCCGACATTACTCGAGACGATCTCCTCGAGGCCATCCGTGGCGCAGCAGATAACGGTCTCGCGGGTGTGTTGGGCTACACTGACGACGAAATCGTCTCCAGAGATATCGTCGGGCTCCCGTTTGCCTCGTACGTCGACCTCGAGTCCGCGATGGTCGTCGCCAACGACATCGTCAAGGTGCTTGCCTGGTACGACAACGAGTACGGATTCTCGACACAGATGCTGGATCTCGCACGCTACGTCGCGACAGAGACGGATACGATCGACACTACGGGGACTATCACTCACTGACGTGAACTGATCGCAACTCGATACGACGTCAATACGAACACTCATGACCTCCTTTCAGACGCTCGACGACCTCGAACCTGGGCAACGGCTTCTGGTCCGCATCGACGTCAACGCTCCCGTCGAGGACGGCGTCGTACAGGACGACCGCCGATTCGCCCGCCACGCAGAGACCGTTCAGGAACTGCTCGCAGACGACCACGCGATCGCCTTACTTGCACACCAGGGACGGCCGGGACGGGACACGTTCGTTTCCCTCGACCAGCATGCTGCAATCCTCTCCGACCATCTCGATCGGCCCGTCGAATTCGTCGCCGATACGTGCGGCGAGGAAGCGCTGTCTGCGATCGATGGCCTCGAACGCGGTGACGTGCTCCTCCTCGAAAACGTGCGAATGTGTGAGGGAGAACTACCCGAAGAAGCGCCAGAGACCAAGGCCGAGACGGAACTGGTACGAACGCTTTCGACGGAATTCGACGCGTACGTCAGCGATGCCTACGCGACGGCACATCGATCACACGCGTCGATCGTTGGCTTTCCACTCGTTATGGATGCCTACGCAGGGCGCGTGATGGAACAGGAGTACCGAGCAAACACCGCGATCCGGGAACGAGCGTTCGACGGCCCCGTGACGATGATTCTCGGCGGAACGAAGGCCGAAGACACCATTCCCGTCGTGGAACAACTCGCGGATGTCGTCGATCACTTCTGTCTGGGCGGTATCATCGGCGAACTGTTCTTGCGTGCCGACGGACACGACCTCGGATACGATGTCGACGGGACGGAACTGTTCGACCATCAGTGGGAAGCCCACAGCGAGACGATCACGGACGCACTCGAGACGCACGACACCACGGTGGTGCTCCCGACCGATCTTGCGTACAAAGACGACGGCGATCGAGCGGAAACCGCGGTCGAGGGGATCGAGAAGCAGACATCGTATCTCGACATTGGTTCGGAGACGATCGATCGCTACACCGACCGCATCGCGGACTCCGAGGCAGTCTACGTCAAAGGTGCCGTCGGTGTCTTCGAGGACGAGCGGTTCGCCAACGGTACCGTCGGGATACTTTCAGCGATCGCCGACACCGACTGTGTGTCGGTTGTCGGTGGCGGTGATACAGCCCACTCGATCGAACTGTACGATCTCGACGAGGACGATTTCACGCGCGTTTCGATCGCTGGCGGTGCGTACGTCCGCGCTCTGACCGGTGCGTCCCTCGCGGGAATCGACGCACTCGAGTGTGACTCTTGAGACTTCCAGGTCAGTTTGAGTCCCCTCCTACCACCGTTTGGAGGTACCACTGGAGCAGGCGGCCAAGCGATGGCTACAACTGCAACGACTCTGTTGAACCCCTCCTTTTTGGACACCTGATCCGTTGACACGACTGTCCACGCCATGGACACACTGACCGGGTGAGAGTGAAGTGGGGATTGTATTTTGGCGGACAGTTATAGGACTGGCACACAATCGGTAGCACACAACCATTTCACTATGAGTTTGAATCGTCGAAAATACCTCGCTCTTATCGGTGGTGGATTTGGACTGGGGGGCGGGTATCTCGGATGGAACTGGTACAACTCTCCAACACTCCCCTCAGGTATGGCTGTCGAAACAGTACATGTTGAACGCGATGTTTTGGCAGCGAACGCTTCACGAGACGGAGAGCCCCTCGCCTGGAAAGAGGAGTATCACACTATAATCGAAGACCCAGAAACTGCGGATAGCGAACTTGCCGACATCGGTTCTGTGACGGAGTTCATCGATAACACGACGTTCGACGATTCATATATTGTGATTGTACAGAACGGCATGCAGTCGGATCCAGATCTCGTGTTAGATGCGATCTCTCGCCTCGAAAATGGACTCAATATCGAAATCTCTATCGACGCTCCACGGATGGGTGGTGATGACCTCATAACTCACTCATTGCTTATCAGAATAACCGATTTAGAAGACGGAGTGCCAGAGACGATCACTGTTGATATTGAGGGCTACGTCTGAGGCCGGTGGTGACGGAAGTACACGAGTTCGTCCGCGCCACTAGGCCCGCACGTAGAACAGAAAGAACACGACGGCAACCACCAATGCAAGGGCTGCGTACAGCACGTTCTGGAACGACAGCAACGCCGCTGTGAGGACGAACGCACTCGAGAGGATGGCATAACCGAGCCCCGGATCGAGAGTGGTCGACTCGACGGGGTCGGTCCTGACGACGAGTTCGCCGCGCTCGAGTTGGCCGAACACGGTATCGACCCGGGCTGGCAGTCCCGCCACGACTGGTGCTGACCGACGGACGTCGTCCCGGATGTCCGTGAACAGTGCCTCGAGTTCGCTCTCGATGAAGCCGTGATCGATGAGGAAGGATCGGGTTGTTGCCAGAAAGTCGAACTCCGGGTCGAGGCTCCGACAGATGCCTTCGCCAACGCTGCCGACCCTGACGAGCAACATCACGTTCGGTGGGATCCGGAACGGAAAGTCGTGGAGCATGGTGAACAGTTCGGTGATGATCGCACGCCAGGTGATTTCCGACCGTCCTTCGAGCGTTTCGATCACCAGCTCGAGGACGCGTCGGACGGCCACGCGGTCGACTGTTGCGTCGAGAACCTCGAGCGCGATGAGAGCGTCGACCAGCCCGTCGACGTCTCGCCTGACGAGGGTTCGGTAGAGGGCAGTAATATCGGCCTGTTCTTGTTCGGTCAGACGCTGGCTCATCCCGTAATCGTAGATCACGAGCCGTCCCGCGTCCGTGACCGCGAGGTTTCCAGGGTGTGGGTCGGCGTGAAAGACCCCGTCGACGAGCCCCATCCGCAGGTACGTGCGTGTGATCAGCGTCGCCATCTCGGTTTCGTCGACGCCCGCGCCCTCGAGTGCGTTCGAATCCGTAATCTTCGTCCCCTCGACGTACTCCATCGCGACGATGCGCTCTGAACAGAGTGACGGATACGTCTCTGGGACGACGACGCGGTTGTCGTCGGCGAGGTTCGTGCCGATCTCGTCCATCACCGCTGCCTCGCGCTCGAAATCCAGTTCGTCGCGGATGATCTCCTCGAAGTCGTTCGCAACGTTCTCGAGTGAATACCGCTGGCGTTCGTCCGCGAAGAGCGCGATGAGTGGGATCAGTCGGCGGATGACGCGGAGGTCTCGTTCGATCATCGCCGCGAGGTCCGGCCGTCGAACCTTCAGTGCGATCTCCTCTCCTTCGTACGCAGCGGTATAGACGTACGCGAGCGACCCGCCGGCAAGCGGCGTTACCGTCTCCAGATCGAGGGTGTCACCCAGTTCTGCTTCGACGACAGTGAACGGATCACCGCCGGTTTCTTCGGGAACTTCGTCCTGCAGACTCGAGAGGGACTCGACGTAGGTCGGTGGGACGATGTCGGGGCGCGTCGAGAGAACCTGTCCGACTTTGATAAAGGCCGGACCGAGGTCGAGCATCGTCTGTGTCAGTCGGTCGGCCCGCGTGCGGTGGACGGATTCCGGGACGGATCGCGAGGGACCGAACAGCAGGAACCGTCGGCGGTCCCTGAGGAGTGCAATCGCGATGGGGAGGAACCGAACGAGAACCTGGAGATATCGATAGTAGAATCTCATCGGCGGCGAACACCGGCGCATGTGGTCCGATGGCGACTCATAATTACTTGTTGCTCGAGACGCTACTAATAGCTGACTGGTTTTTCCGCTCTGGCCGCCACTCCGGGTTCCGTTATGGCATCCGGTTCCGTTATGGCATTCAGTTCACCGCGGTCGGCGGTCGGGCCTGTGTGCAACGTACCACGGGCAAGTGTGTCAATTTTACTACGGGCAGGTGTGTCCCGCTTACCGAGATCTGGTGTGTGGATTCTTATCAGTTACAGTCGTACTCGTTCCTATGTACGGTACGATTCTCGTTCCCATCGACGGCAGTCCCGCTTCGATCAACGCGTTCGACTGTTCCGTGTCGATCGCACGGGCAACCGGCGCGACGATCAGGGCGATGCTCGTCGTCGAGCCGGTCGAATACGAGCTCGCAGATGAAGATAGCACGGTCCGGTCGGCGACCAGACGCCGCGGTCGAGAGACACTCTCATCGGTCGTCGAGTCCGGTGCTGCTGCCGATCTTACTATCGACCGGGATGTTCGCGAGGGTGTTCCGTATCAGGAAATCGTTGCGCTCGCCGAGAGTAAAGCCGATCTAATCGTCCTGGGAACTCGCGGTTTGACAGCGGAAGCGGGCCCGGGGAGTACGACCCAGCGTGTGCTCAGCACGTCTGAGACACCGGTGCTCGCCGTGCCGACGGACGCGTCTCTCCCCGACGATGGACCGCGTTGCGTTCTGGCCGCGACAGACGGCAGCGAGAGTGCGTCTCGGACAGCCGATCACGCACTCGAACTCGCGGCGAACGTCGAAAGTGCAGTCGATATCCTCCACGTGATCGACGAGACGAATCCCGCACTCGCAGACCCGTCTCAGCCGATGGACGAACTCGTCAGGCAAGGCGGACACGACCTCGTCGAACGACTCCGGACTGCTGCCAGTGAGCGTGATCTCTCGGTCACGACTGCTGTCACACGCGGTGTTCCAGGGGAGGAAATCACGTCACGCGCAAGCACCGTCGACGCAGATTTGATCGCGATGGGGACTCGCGGACGCGCCACACCAGCAGCGCAGTTGCTCGGCGGAACGACCGTCCGAGTGCTGCGCCAGACCGACCGGCCGGTCTTGCTGAGTCAGTAATCGCTCACCGCCCCTATCCAGTCAATCCGGTGGCCGAGAACGAACGTGGACGGACAACGTCGCTCGAAAGTGGATCACTGGAGCGATCATCATGCTCCGTCCTCGTCGTAGAACGCTTCGTGTGCCTCGACGGCATCGACGTTCGGGGGCGCGGGCTGCCGAACGACGAACACGTCGTAGGAGTGGTCCGCGGCAACGTGAGCACCAACACTCGTCAAGGGGGTCACCACACGGCCGACGTTGTCACTGCCGAGAAAGACGACACTTGGCTCGTGTTCGAGAATGAGCCGCTCGATGTGTCCGGCAAGCCGGGATTCAGGCGGAAACTCCCGGATACGTTCGTATTCGAACGACGCTGCTGGCGCAAGAGTTTCGACCTGGTCACGTAGTTGCTCGGCGATGGCGTCGACGGCAACCGTCTCGTTCTCACCGATCCAGCCTTTCTCGCGTGCGTACCGGTTCCGTTCTGGAATGACGGTCACGACAACGATGTCCTCGTCGAGAACGGCGCCGTATTCAGTCGCCCTGACGAGGGCTGCTTCTGCCAGTTCCGATCCGTCGAAGGGAACGACAAACGTCATATCGTCTGTTCCGACGGCCTGTTCAATAACTTCGAGGGGCAAACAGAGTTGTGAATCGAACCCGAACAAAGATAGCTACCAGGTTTGTCGTCCACCTATCATTTTTTGGCCGAGTCACCTGGTACTACCGGAGATAACACGGTATTTCGCCCACAATACATTACAACAGTACCCATGTAAAGAACGTAAATACTCCCGTACCAGTTTGGGAGCTGGTCTCAACGGAAGACAACAGTGCTGAAACAGTCTGCACGCGCTGCCAAAGATGCAATTGTATTTACAGTAATCACTTTCGACCGGGTAGTGAACGGCGTCCACAATTTCAATCTGCAATACAACCCGCTGTGGACAGCGACGGTGTACCCACAAACACAACACTGGCATCCCGAGAAACGGGGACAACAAACTGCAAATCACCAGTCGAGTAGCCGCCCGAATCGAGTACTCCCCCGATTAGCACAGTGTGCTGGCTCCTCGCTCTTCGTGCAACTCGAGTAGTACCCGTTGGGAGCGGTGGAGTTCGGAACAGGTCATCGGGACAGTTCTGGAGCACCATTTTGTCTCTGTATCGGCGCTTGTTCGAGTGATTCCCGGTACGTGCTTCGTTGAGCCGGTATAGTAGCCACTGCAAGTCACTGCACACCTGATCGCACGACGGCAGCGCGGTTCGGAGCGAGCGCGGTTCGGAACGAACGAAGTGAGTGAGAACCGCGGACCGCGAGCGGGGAACAACGTGACCCGCGAGCGAACGAAGTGAGTGAGAACCGCGGACCGCGAGCGGGGAACAACGTGACCCGCGAGCGAACGAAGTGAGTGAGAACCGCGACACAGCGAACGGGGAACAACGTGACCCGTGAGTGGGCTGTGCGATCAGTGTGTAACGAGTTGCAGTTGTTACTATAGGTGAAGCGTACATCCGATCACCGTGATTGCTCTGAAACGGCCCTCGTTCCCCGAATAGGGACTCCTTGACGGCGTGCCAAGAAAGTGCCTGCCGCGAGTTTACCGGTCTGGATGGCGAATGGTGTGGTATGCCACCAACCGACCGACGCTCCCGGCGAACGCTGCTCTGCGCGCTCGCGAGTGGTGTCGGAACCACCCTCGTCGCGGGTTGTACCGAGGGAATGGGTGACGGTGAGGCAGATCCGGAACCTGATCGCGACGACGCGGACGCAGACGACGCTGATCCTCCAGATACCGGGTGGGAGGATGAGTGGGAGGACGTTGAGACGATCGAACTCGAAGCGCACGCTGACGACGGGTGGATCGGCCGCCGTCCAGCATCGATCGACGGCGTAGAGAATCCGGACATCGCTCTGTACGAGGATCGTGAGTACGAGTTCGTTTGGACGAACACCGACGGTGACGTCCACAACTTTGCTATCTGGGACGATGAGGACGAACCCCTGGTTTCAACTTCGTTTGTCGAGGAAGAGGACGAAGAAATTACGGCCGACATCACAGCCAGTGAGGAGATGGCGGTGTACCTCTGTGAGACCCACGAGAGAGAAATGGAGGGGTCGATAGAGATTCGGACCGAGTAGCACGTTCCTTACACGCTCTTGGGGCCGGTCTGTGGTGGAACAGGTTGGTAATTCGGTAGTCATCAACCAGAGTGTGAAGTTGTTCGTTTGTGATACCGTTACGCGGGCACAAGTTCCTGTTTCCAACCGAAAACTGCGACACGGGTTTATTAGCAGCCATGGTAGCGATTTTGTCATGGACGACGCACCTGCTCGGAAAATAAGCCACGACGAATTCGATCCGTATGGGACACTCGCGTTGATTGTCCTGTACTTTATCATCCTTATTTTGATGTGGGCATTTACCTACTTCGTCGAGTTCGTCGGTAACGCTCCGACGCCGATGATCGTCCTGTGAGTTGGCACCCATGAAAATACACACCTACGAACGACTGTGGTTAATCGGCTCAATGGTGTTGATCGTCGGCTTCATCGTCACGATTACGTATGGGACCGTCGGGCTCGGGATTACCATGATCGGCGACGAAGAAGACGCGCTCTCACCGGACGATATCAACGACGACGAGCGCTTTGCAGAGCCTGGCGTCGAACAGGTAGGTGAAGACGAGTTCGAGGCACACGTCGTCGCTATGACGTTCATATTTCAACCGGATCCGATCGAAATACCGGCCAACAATGAGGTGACTTTTTATGTCACATCACGGGATGTCATCCATAGCTTCACTGTCGTCGGAACGAACACGAACACGATGGTCATCCCTGGCGAGGTGTCGACGATGACCGTTGAATTCGACGAACCCGGGGAATACGGCGTCGTCTGCAACGAGTACTGTGGCTCTGGACATCACGACATGGAAGGAGAGCTAATCGTCCACCCTGAAGACGAGTTTGCGCTGACCGAACTCGAAGTGGACGCACCGGATACCGTCGAGCCCGACGACGAGTTCGAACTCGCGGTAACGGTCGAGAACGGATTGCTCGAGGATCTCGACACCACGCTTGCGGCAGAGATCGGTGATGAAACGTTCGAAGAGGACGTCACGGTCGCGGGTGATGAGACCGAAACGGTGACGATCGACGTCGACGCCGAAGAGCTCGGCGAGGGAGAACACGACTGGTCGGTCACGGTTGACGACGAAACCGAGAGCGGTTCCGTGACGGTTGAAGAAGCGGATGACGGGGGTGACGAGTCGTGAGTGATCTCTTCGTCGACAGATATCCCGATCAGGCACGGGTCGTCCGTGCAGCGTTTACGACCGCGTATATTGCTCTAGGAATCGGTGCGCTGTTCGGTGCCTTGCAGGCGTTGCACCGGACCGATATTCTACGACTCGTCGAGTCGACGACGTACTATACCATTCTAACCGGACACGGCGTCTTTCTGGTCATCTCCTTCACAATCTTCTTTCTCGTAGGGCTTTACCAGTGGGCGGTGACGGACAGCCTGAATCGAGGCCCTGTCGACATGCGTCTCACCTGGACGTGGTACGGGTTGATGTCGATTGGGACGTTGTTGGCTGGGATCGCGATACTGGCAGGGTTTCTGGACGATCCACCATCTGTTCTCGGCTCCGAACTGAGCGCCGACGTTCTCTTTACGTTCTACGCACCGTTACAGGCGAACCCGATCTTTTACATTGGGCTCGTCCTGTTCGTCGTTGGAACGTGGCTCGCCGGCGCCGACTGGTTCCGAACCTGGTGGGCATGGAAGAAGGAAAACCCGGGCGAACGGATCCCGCTTCCAACGTTCATGGTGTTAACGACCATGATCATGTGGTACATCTCCTCGATCGGGGTGGCAGTCGCGATCCTCGCGTTTATCCTGCCGTGGTCGCTCGGCCTGATCGATAGTCTCAACCCCACGCTAACCCGGACGTTGTTCTGGTACTTCGGCCACCCAGTCGTCTACTTCTGGCTGTTGCCCGCATATATGCTGTGGTACATCGTCCTGCCAAAGCTCTCGGGCGGCCGGCTGTTCAGCGACCCACTGGCACGCGTCGTCTTCATCCTCTTCGTGTTGCTCTCAACGCCGGTCGGTATTCACCACCAGTACCTTGATCCGGGAATCTCTGAAGGATTCAAATACATAGTAATGACAAATACCATGTTCCTCCTGTTGCCGAGCCTGTTGACAGCCTTTACCGTCGTCGCAAGTATGGAACATGGGGCGCGCCAGCGCGGCGGTGAGGGCACGTTCAACTGGCTCCGAGCGCTCCCCTGGCGTGACCCTGCGTTCACGGGAATGGCCCTCGCCGGTCTCGTCTTTGCATTCGGCGGATTTACCGGAATCGTCAACGCCGGCATGAACATCAACTATCTCGTCCACAACTCGCTGTGGGTGCCCGGCCACATCCACACGCAGGTCGGGACTGCCGTCGCGTTAACGTTCATGGCCGGATCGTACTGGTTGATTCCACAACTGACCGGCAACCGTCTGGTTGGACGCCAGCTAGCACTGGTACAGGTCGTCCTCTGGTTCGTCGGAATCGTCTTCATGACGAACTCGATGTACCGGGGTGGGCTGATTGGAATCCCCCGGCGAACCGCGGAACCGCAATACTCGTTCGACTACGAGATTGCCGTCGGCTCGATTCCCGAACTCCGCGCCCAGCTTGCCATCGGCGGCATGTTACTGTTCATCTCTGCACTGCTCTTTCTGACGATTATCCTCCTGACTGCGTTCAACAACGACAGCATCCCCGTCGTCGACGGGACGATTCCGCCGGCACTGTCCGGTCCCGAGGACTCACCTCGTATTCTCGACGACCTTCGGGTATGGATCGCGATTGCACTGGTCCTCATCGTTATCGCCTACGCCTTCCCGCTCGCCAATATCGTGAGCCGCGGCGGGTTGTTCGGTCCTGACATCGGACCCTTCCCCGTCATCGTGGAAACCCTTACGTCTCTTCCGCCAGTCGCCGACGCATCCATGTACCTCGAGACCGTACTCGACGGTAAGTCCTAGATCCCCCGATGCGAACCTCCCCTGCCAAACTTTTGATCCTGATCGCGTTGATCTTCGTAATCGTCATCGAACTACGAACGGTACTCGCGTTCTTCGACATCGAGACGAGTATCCTCGAAGCAGCAGTCGTCAGCATCGTCGCGACACTCATCGTGATCGCCTGGGCGTTCACTCCGTCGAGTACCAACGCTGACCAGTGAACGGATCGGAACGGAGTCAGCAGTGAGAATGCCTGCGGATAGATTGATTACGTTCCGGCGTGAATACATGATGCATGCTCGAGGACGTATCACCACGTCACGCCGTTGCCGTCGGCTTGCTTGCGCTGATCCCGACTGTCGTGTACGGGTTCGGACGTCCGGGGACGGCCGGATTTGTGTCTGCGGTCAACGTCGTCATCATCTTCGGTGCACTGTACCTCGCGATGT
Organism: Natrialba magadii ATCC 43099; assembly: GCF_000025625.1. Classification (NCBI taxonomy): domain Archaea; kingdom Methanobacteriati; phylum Methanobacteriota; class Halobacteria; order Halobacteriales; family Natrialbaceae; genus Natrialba; species Natrialba magadii. Next base: position 187,966 of record NC_013923.1, read on the forward strand.
CACCCATCGGCGACACGGATTCTGTCGACAACGGAATGCCGTCGTAACGACAGTATAACGCGAGTCACCAGCCACTACCCCGAACGGGCCGTACGGAAGAAAGTCACCAGCCACTACCCCGAACGGACCGTACGAAAGAATACGTCTTCGTCGGGCTCGCCCCGTTCCTCACCGACGGTGTACTGCAGTTTGAGGACGACCGACTCCTGGGTCTCCGCTGCAACGCGCTCGTAGAGCCGGTCAGCGAGGTCTGGTTGCGGACCAGGATCCAGCCCGCGAACTGTGACGACGACCCGATCGACCGACCGGATGGGATACTCGTCGTCGAGAACGACCTCGACCGACTCTGCTTCGAGTTCATCGTACTGGGGGTCTTCGAGTACCTCCGTCACCGCCTCGTCGGCCGTCGAGGTGAGTTGCGTCGTCTGGAACTCGAGTAGGGTGATCCCAACTAGCGGAGCGGTGAGAATGGCGAGTGCGAGTCCAAAGAGGACCGCGTAGGTAGCCGTTCGTTTTCGGGTGGGCGATACTTCGAACAGTCCTGGACCCGGTGTCTGGGGGCGGTATCCAGCGACCCAGAGTGTGACCAGCGCGGCGAGGTTGATCGAGAGGAGGTTGACGACGACGAGCACGAACGCCCCAAGCGCTGCACCGTACATTCCCCAGGCGGTCGTGATTCCAACGGCAGCCGCAGGCGGAATCAACGCCGCCGCGATCATCACACCGACGATTGCCTCCGAAAACCCGCGTGTAAGACTCAGAATGCCCGCGACACCAGCTCCGAGCGCTACCGCGAGCGACAGCACGTTTGGAGAGACCCGTTCTTCGAGTTCTGCGACGACGACGATGTCGACGCCGCTCGGCTCGAACCCGCCGAGTCGGGCGAGCGTCGCGATGGCGATCGAGGCGACGATGACGACGGCGACGCCGATCGTCTGATACCGGAATCCCCTCGACCGAAGCTCTGCGTCGTCGGTTACGATGCCGACGCTCGCGGCCAGTGCGGGGCCAAGCAGCGGTGCGATGACCATCGAACCGACGACGACTGCGGGTGAATCGGACAGCAAACCGGCCGTGGCGACGACCGCGCTGATGAGCAACATGACGAGGTAGATCGAGATCGCTGGCGTAAACGCATCGGCTTTGGTCCGCAATACCTGTCTCGACGTCCGCTCACCTCGCGTTCCACCACGACTGTACTGATCACGGAGTTCGTCGAACTCCTGGGAGACGACCGTCTGTGCGTCGATCACCACCACGCGGGCATCGTCGAGTCCAGCATCGGCCAGTCGATCGAGCACCGGTTCAACCGCTCGCGTGGGGAGCGGGAACCGCACGACTGCTGCGTCCTCGATCGTGCTAGCGGTCGCTTCGTCGGCGATGACGTACTCGATTCCCTCGTCGTCGAGGACGGCGAGAACGGCCCGTCGACGGTCCCTGGGGACAGTGATCTCGAGGTACCGCATCGCGGAGACGGTCAACGGGCGTACGGATAGTTCCCTCGGACCGACAGCAGCGACTACTGATCGACCGGACTATCGATCGACCGGACTATCGATCGACCGGTTTTCTCTGCGCGTCCGACTGAACCGTCGTTACGCACTCGAGTAGACTGGCACGTCGCTCGCGGTCGCGGTCGTGGCGAGCGACTGGCTACCGATTCCCCACTCCTCCTACGCAACTCCTGTGGATCCTGAGACGACCCCAAGAATTAGCAGGGAGACTGGTGTAGACGTACCGATGGCGACTGTCATCCTTCCGACGTTCGAGTGGACGCGATCGTGTGACCAACTGGGGCGGCAACTCGAGTCCGATGACGAACTGCTGGTCGTCTGTGATAGCGCGGACGATCCGGTGGCGAGCGCTGACTTGCCTGTGGGTGCCGAGTTGCTCGTCGCCGGCGAGCCGGAGGGCTGTTCTGGGAAGGCAAACGCCATCGCACTCGCGCTCGAGCACGCCTCACAGGACCGAATCGTGTTGACCGACGATGACGTCGAACGAGACGACGACTGGCTGGCAACGATCAAACGACTCGGAGAGGAACACGGGACGGTGACGGCGATTCCGGTCTTCTACAGCGAGGAGTACCCGTTCAAACTGCTGGAACCGCTTTGCATCGTCCTCGCCTCGCTCGTGGTCGATCAGACGGATTGGGTCACCTGGGGTGGCGGCGTTACGTTCGATCGGCGCGAGATTGACTGTGAAGGGTACATCGACGATCTTCGCCAGACGGTTTCGGACGACGCCCTGCTCGCCGAGTACACCGACGAGGTCGTTGCCTCGCACGAACTCGTCAATCCAGTACGTGTCCCGGGTGGACCGCGAGTCACCTACGAGCGGATCACACGGTTCGTGACGATTTTCTACCGGTTCACACCGCGGAAAACGCTCGCGATCCTCGGGCTTTTCCTGGCTGTCGCGGCGGCCGGGATTGTCGCGCCGCTGCTCGTTGCGTTCGGCGTCACGTACCTCGCACGCAACCGTTACCGCGCGTTTGGCGTCGATCGCCGGACGTGGCTGTTCGCCGTCCCGTCGCTCGTTCTCGCGCCCCTGTTCGGAATTGCTGGGATCGTCCGTCCGACGTTCGTCTGGGGTGGCCGACGGTACCGCTGGGACGATACGTTCGACGTTACCGTCCTCGACTGATCGATTGATCGACTGAGACGTACTGATCAAGACTGTCCGGTTGAGATTGCCCTACTGAGACGTACTGATTGAGACTGTCCGGCTGAGGGTGCCCGCTACTGACGTCGGATAGCTGGCTCACGACGACCGAAACCGCCGTGTGGCACAGTCCCGGGGCCATCGTTTAACTCCGTGCGAGTCGACAGTACTGCCATGCACTGCCTCGTCGCTATCGACGGCTCCGACGCCTCGAAGAACGCGCTCGTCCACGCAATCGACGTCGCAGACGCGATGGGCGGCTCGATCACAGCCGTTCACTCCGTCGATCCATCCGTCTTCGAGGAGGGTGGCACCGAACCGATCAGCGGCCTCGGGGACGCCGACAACCGGCTGGTGATCGAGCGCCTCGACGACGCCGAAGCGCGCGGACTGGACGTCCTCGAGAACGCCGAACGTGTCGCCGACGAACACGGAGCGGACGTCGAAATGGAACTGCTGTACGGCAACCCGGTGGAGGCGATCACGGACTACGCGGAGGAGTTCGACGCGCTGTTCGTCGGCCACCGGGGCCGCTCCGAGCGAACGGACCTGCTGATCGGCAGCGTTGCAAAGTCAATCGTCGAGCGGGCGACGGTTCCTGTGACGGTCGTCAGGTGAGAGCCGGCCGCCCTACACTGTTTGTGTCGGTGCCGGCAGCCCTGGTTCCTCCGGCAGGCTTCAACTCACTCCTCGAGGAGCCAGCCAAAGCGCTTCTCCCAGAACTCCTCACCCGGCGGTTTCTTGCTCTGGCCGTAGGTCTTCTCGTCACGGATCTGGCGCTCTAGGATCTCCCGTGCCTCGTTTAGCGCGTGTTTGGCACCGTAGCCCTCTCCGGACGCGATAAACAGTCCACTGTCGGTGTAGAGGCGAACGCGGGCGAGCAGCAGTGAGCGGCCACGGCGCGTTTCGTCGTGTTCCTGCAAGTGAACCTTCGCGTCGAGGACGTTCATCCCATGGTCCCGGTCGTCGAACTTCTCGATCATCGCAACGATATCGTCGTAGGAGAGGTCGTCGATCAGGCTGGCACCGTACAGTTGAACCCCGCGGTTGCCGCCGGCTTCCCAGGTGAGTGAATCGAGGACGTCGGTCTTCGTCACGATGCCGTGGGGCGAGCCGTCGTCGGTCACGACGAGCGACGAGGCGTTGACCTCGAACATCTCCTCGACGACAGTCTCGAGCGTTTCGGACGGCGACACGGTTCGAACCGGCGTCGCCATCACGTCCTGGACGGGGAAGTCGAGCATACGCTCGCGTTCGCCCTCCCGTGCGCCGAAGCCGCCGCGACGAGCGCGGGCCGTACTCGAGGAGATTTCGCCGCCGAACGGATCCACGCCACCGGCGTCCCCACCCTGGCTTCGGACCTCGGCACGGACCGTCAGATCGGTGACGTCGTAGAGGCTCAGGATGCCGACTGCCGACCCGTTGTCGACAACCGGCAGGTGCGTGATGTGGTTCTCCCGGAACGTGTTCAATGCCTCGCCAAGCCGGGCGTTTGGTGACAGCGTGCGCAGGTCGGTCGAGGCTGCTTCACTGACCGTTGCCGCGTCGAGGTACGGTTGTACCGCCTCGAGGATACCGTCGACCGTGACGACACCGCGAAATTCGTCGTCCTCGAAGACCGGCAGCAGCTGGGAGCCGCTGTCGTTCATCAACTGTGCGACCTTTCGGACGTCCTCGTCGGGAGTCAGCCGGGGAACATGCCAGACCAGCGAGCCGAGCTTTTCGTTCGGCTGGCGGTGCGACGTGGCCAGTTGTCTACGGGTGATGACACCTTCGAACTCGCTTTCGTCGCCGCGAACGACGACGCCGCTGACGTCTGAATCCGCGAACGTTCCGACGAGCTTCGAGACGGTAGTATCCGGGGCGAACTCGATGTAGTCTTTCGAAACGATGGTTTCGATATTCATGATGAGTGGAAATGGATTGGTCGTCGGGCAGTACGTCCGTGGTATCGGTTGTGCGTGAGAGTACGGTGGACGATACCAAATAGGCGGTGGGCATTCCCACTCATCTGCAGTGTGCACTACTGGAGTGAAGTACCCCGCGCACGGTGGCGCGGGGCATCCGTGTTTAGTCCTGCACTGCTGATGCAACGGTCTTTAATTCCTCTCGCGCTTCCATCTCTGGTTGCGCCGACGTTCCGTGTTGGTGAACACCCGAAGCGAAAATTGCTCCGTGAGAGCCGGGGCCTCCACCAGCCCCCGATGCCGCCCGTCTCACCGTCCACACGCGTGGAAGGGTTTCGAGAGACGGCACATTTCCAGACTGCTCGTCAAACCATTCCTGCACAACGCATACCGCCGCTTTCCTATCCGCATGGTCTTGGAACTCACACCGTTTGCACTTGAACCGCTTCTTGTGGCGGTTCGCTCGTTCTGTGTGCTGGCACTCTGTTCTCGGACATCGCTGGCTCGTGTACTCCGGGTCAACCACATCGCTGGGAATCCCTTCCCACGCAGCCTTGTACGACACCATGTTTTGGAGTGCAGCAAACGGGAGTGAGTGCAGCCGTCGATTCATTCGCGTTCCATAATCGATGGAGTCTCGCATGTCTTTGAGGTCTTCAAAGACGATTACCGGGTCCTCGAATTGCGAGACCCAGTCAACTACTTGCCGCGATACTTTGTGCAGGCAATCGTGAACGTAGTCTCGTTCCTCCGTCTGCACGGAGGATGCAAACGCGGTCTGGTTGGCTTTCTGCATCCGCTTGCGCTTGGTGAAAAACTCGTGTCGCTGTTCTTTCACCGACGGATACTCAAACACAACCGACTGTTTCACCCCACCGTTCCGACTCATTGCAGCAAGGGCAATACAGTCCTCGTTCACATCCACACCAACAATTGTGTCCGCGTCGTTCTTGCTGGCGACGCGATGAGTCTCGTGGGTGACTGTTACGTGGAGTCGCCACTCACCGTGTTTGTGAACGACTTCAGCGGTTCCAACCCGCCACTCTTCGTCGTTGAATGCGATTTGGAGTCTGTCGAAGTGGTCGGGGTTGCCACGAAGTTCACCTTTGACGTGCGTGCCTCTTGTGGCGGTGATACGGAACCGAACCGTCCCGTCGTCTTCGGGGAACAGGCGATAGCCTTCGCTGTGGTTCATCACCATCGGGTACGACTCGTCGATGTATGGGTAAGGTCGACCCCACCCGTCATCTTTGTTGTCGTGATAGGTTTTGATTTCACCGAGTGCCTTGTCAACGATGAGTTGGGTGGTGTTGTTGACGTGATCAGCGTTGGCGACAACAGTTGATTTGATCTCGTCCCAATCCCAACCAGCTCGGTCGAGTCGATTGGCTTCGTTGCGGATGCGGCGGGCCTCAATACAGCCGGTTTGCAGGTCGTCCCCACTCCCCGTATGGATGTCTAGTCCGAACGATAAGGTTTGGGTGAGTTTGGACGACTGCACTGTATTCTGGTATAATTTGACACTTATTAAAAGTTCGTGTTGTGACGCGCTTCACCCACGGGCACGGTGGCCCGTGGTACTCGCGCTGCTATTCTTTATAGACACCGTGGGATGCAAACGACAGGCACCGTGGAATACAAAAGACGCTCGACGGCCGGTCTCCGTCTCAACGGTGACGCGACGCGTCCGTTTTGGGATCGAACTCGAGTGCCTGTTCGTGAATCGACGGGCCGTCCTCGTCGGCAGGGTGCCAGTTGTTGCCATCGCTGTCCAGTAACTGTGTTTCCGCACAGTGGAGACATCGGAGCGGGTAGACCGATGTCTCACTCGTGACGACGACCTCGTGGTTCCAGGGGTGGTGCCAGTTGTGTCCGTACAGGCGACATTGCCAGGTGCCGCTCACGTATCCGAGTACCATAGCGAAGGGTAGACGCCCAGAGATGGTAAGTCGCTCGCTGTCTCGTGAGCTACCCTACCGTCTCTTAGCCTACCGTCTCTTAGCCTACCGTCTCTTAGCCTACCCTCTCTTACCCTATCCTCCCTGGCTACTATCTGTAAACAGCGAGAGAATGCTGCCGTTCACGGCGGGCGAGGATATCACAGTGGGTGACTCGTTGCGGGGACGGGCCACTGATCACACTCACGGTTCCGCGTCCGACAGCCATCACTCGGTACTCGCTGACCGCTCGATTCGACATCGATCGTCGTACGCGACCGTCTCGAGGGACTCGATCTCGGGACCGTTCGGCCCGCAGAGCGGACAGTCCGGGTCGCGTTTGAGTGGCGTCCGGAGGAAGGTTGCGTCCGTCCCGTCGTAGCGAAGCAGGTGGCCCTCGAGCGGCTCGCCAATCCCGAGCAGCAGCTTGAGGACTTCGGTGGCCTGCAGGCAGCCGATCGTACCTGGGGCAGTCGGGAAGACCCCCATCGGCTCGTCCGAGGGGATTCCCTCCTCGCCAGGCGGTTCGGGAAGCAAACACCGGTAACAGGGCCCATCGGGCCGAAAGACAGTCGTCTGCCCCTCGAAGCCGTAGACCGCCCCGTGGACGAACGGGATGCCAGCGAGGACGGCTGCATCGTTGACGACAAATCGGCCGACGAAGTTGTCCAGCGCGTCGACGACGACATCGTGCCCCTCGAGCAACGCTTCGGCGCTCGAGGGTTCTATCCGCGTCTCGTGCGTCTCGATGTCGATCGCCGGGTTGAGCGCGTCGACGAATCGCGCCGCGCTGTCGACCTTGGGGTCGCCGATGTCGTCGACGGTGTGGACGACCTGCCGCTGAAGATTTGAGCGTTTGACTCGCCCGTCGTCGACGATACCGATCGTTCCGACGCCGGCGGCCGCGAGGTACTGAATGATCGAGGAGCCCAGTCCACCCACACCGACGACGAGGACGCAACTCGAGAGCAACGTCCGCTGGTCAGCCGGGTCGATGCCCTCGATCAAGAGTTGACGTGAGTAGCGGTCCCGTTGCCGGGGCTCGAGCGTGGAGTCACCGTCCATACGGCTCGTCCGACGCGAACGATCAAATAACGGCGGTTCGAGGGGACTCCGGGCGAGCGTGGTGGAGTCGTGTCGCCACCCACGGCTGCGACGACTGAACCGATTGCAACGACTGTACCGATTGCAACAAAGCAAAGACTGTGGTCACCATACGCCACGACATGAACGAGTACAACGATATCCTCATTGCAACGGACGGCAGTGACGTCGCCACGGACGCAGCAACCGCCGGAATCGCACTCGCTGAAACGCTCTCGGCGTCCGTCCACGCCCTGTCGGTCGTCGAAGAGGGCCGGGGAAGCGACGACCGGCGGAAACGACGAGAAGCGTACGCGAAGGAGGTTGCGACGCGGGCCAGCGAGGCAGGCCTGGAGTCCGCCGCAGTCGTCCGGGCAGGTCGTCCGGCGAGCACAGTCCTCGAGCACGCCGACGAGGTCGACGCCGACCTGATCGTGGTCGGCACGCACGGTCGGACGGGGCTACGACAGGCGCTGCTGGGCAGCGTCGCACTCGAGGTGATCCGGGACGCCCGGCGGCCAGTGCTCACGGTCGGCGCGGGGGCGGAAGGACCAGTCCACCTCGCCGATGGTGACGTCGACGACGTGTGTCTGGCCACCGACGGCTTGACGGGATCGGCTGCAGCGACTGAACACGCGCTCGCACTGGCCGACGCCTGCGACGCAACACTGCACGTGCTGTACGCCGTCGAACCCGACGGGGACCCAGAAAACGAAGCACTCCGCTCGGCGTTCGAGAAACACGGCGAGAAGACGACGGCTGGTGTCACCGAGCGGGCCGACGAACGCGGCGTCGACACTGTCGAGGCCGTCGAACAGGGTGCGCCGACTGACATCGTTCTCGAGTACACCGAGCACAACGATGTCGATCTGCTCGTAATGGGGACCGAGAGCAAATCCAACATCGAACGGCTCGTTGTCGGCAGCGTCTCCCAGCGGGTGGTGCCGAACGCGAGTGTGCCGGTACTGACCGTTCGGACGCTCGAAGACTCCTAACGCGGTCGGCGACTTTTACACTGCTCCTAACGCGGCCGTCAACATCGAGACAGCTCCTAACACGGCCGCCGACGCGTCGGAGTTCGAGTGGATCGGCTCCGTCGAAGTCCGAATGGACGAGGGGTGACTGGCTCGCGAGCGTCGAATCATGTTCCGTCACTCGTCGCCGGTGGCGTCCACCGAGAGCCGCCGACCGATCGCATCGGCACCGATGAGCGCGTCGCGGACGTCCGCCGGCGACACCGGGAACGGTTCGTTGTGGATCGTCTCGTCCTCCGCGCAGGCCGCCTCCGCCACGACCTCGAGAGCGTCCGGTTCAGGGTCCTCGAGACCGATCTCGGCGAGCGTGGTCGGCAGGCCGACCGACGCCGCGAAATCGGCCACGTCCTCGACGAACGCGTCGTCCCGCCCCTCGAGGACGAGTTGGGCGAGCGTGCCGACGGTAACCTTCTCCCCGTGGGTCGCGCCGTGAGTGTCCTCGAGTTGCGTTAGTCCGTTGTGGATCGCGTGGGCGGCGGCCAGTCCGCCGCTCTCGAACCCGAGACCGCTGAGAAGCGTGTTCGCCTCGACGACCGCTTCGGTGCTGTCCGTGACTGCATCGCGTTCGACGGCGTCGACCGCCGATCGGCCGTGTTCGCGTAGCGTCGTGTAGGCGAGTCTGGCGATCTGCTGGGCCGTTCGCGTCGATCGCGCGCCGAAGATCGTCGTCGCACCAGAGCGGTGGGCCGCGTCGGCCTCGAACCAGGTCGCAAGCGCGTCGCCGATGCCACCACGAAACAACCGCGTCGGCGCTTTGGCGACGATCTCGGTGTCGACGAGTACGAGCTCGGGATGGCGCTCGTAGACGTGGAACTCGACGAACTCGCCGGCTTCGGTGTAGATGACCGCGACCGAACTCGTCGGCGCGTCAGTCGAGGCGATCGTCGGGAGCGAAACGAGCGCACCGCCGGTGTGCTCGCGTGCGGCTCTCGCGGTATCGATCGCTTTCCCGCCGCCAGCACCGACGAGAACGTCAGCGCCGAACTCCTCGTGGACGTCGGCGACGCGTTCGATTTCGCTCTCCGAGCACTCGCCGTTGAACTCCTCGAGCGTGACGTCGAACCCCGCGGACTCGAGTCCGTCCCGGACTCGGTCGCCGACGAGGTCGAGGACCAGATCGTCCCCGAGGACGACAGCGCTGTTCCCGAGGTCTTCGGCGTGGTCGCCGAGGTCGGCGATGGCGTTTCGTCCCTGTACGTATCCCGCTGGAGATCTGAATACCTGTGTCTGTGTCTGTGTCTGTGTCTGTGTCTGTGTCATGCGTACTCCTCGAGACTGGTGTCTCGAAGCTGTCCCCCCTACGACGGTACAGACCAAATAAGCAAGTGCTGATTCCCCTGGGTCAGAACCGAGTGGTCATCCCCCTGCAAAACCCCGTCAGCGACGCCCCCACCGATTACGAGTAGATTCTGCGGGCTCGGCCAGCACGGAGAGACGCCGCTCGCAAATCGACAACTCGAGTTCGGTCGCCGAGAGGGGTTCGCCGTCGAGACTGAAGTTGACCGGCGCGCCATCGTCCGCCCGGGTCGCAATCGACAGCGACGACGCCTCGAACCTGGTGACCGGTCCCGGGATCGTCCCAGGGTCGGCATCGAGCGCGCCCGATACGTCGTTCTCCTCGAGCGACTCGTCGTCGCCTCCCGTTTCGAGAACGACGACCTCGAGAGTGCCATCCGACATGGGGGATCGGGGCCGTCTGCTGACCGTCGGCAGTCGGAAGGCGTTCCCGACGAGGACGAGCAACGCGTTTCCCCGCCACGTCGACGGCGTCCCGTCGTCATCGGTGTCGCCACCGGAAGCACCAGCGCAGGCGGTTTCGCCATCAGTGACCCGTATCTCGAGGGGGACCCCGTCGTACTCGGGGAGCAAGCGAAGCGTCGTGAGTACGTACGCGAACGATCCAAACTGGCGTTTCCACTCGTCGGGCGTCGTCGCGTTGGCCTCTGCGGAGAGGCCGGCTAGACAGGTGTTGATGAAGGGCTGGCCGTCGGCGATTCCGACGTCGATCCGACGACTGGTACCGGCGTCGATCGCATCGAACCCCGCGTCTGCGTCCGGAATGCCGAGGGTTCTGGCGAAGACGTTAGCGGTTCCCGTCGGGACGATGGCGACGTCGACGCGATCGAGCGCGTCGGCCTCACGGAGGCCATGGATGACTTCGTTGACCGTACCGTCGCCGCCTGCGACAGCGATCACTGAGATACTGCTGTTACCGTTGCCGTTGCCGTCACCGTCACAGTCACCGCCACTGTCACCGTTGCCGTTACCGTGGAGGGCCGCCTCGCGAGCAAATCTGCGTGCGTCACCCGGGCCCCTCGTCTCGCGAACCTCGAAACCTCGCTTCGCTCCCCGCGCTCGAACGTCGGGAGCGTGGTCTCCAGACCCGCTTGCAGGATTGCAAATGAGCAGTCGGTCGGTGTCGGGTTCAGTCTCTTGGTCCGAGTCGGATGCGGACTCGGACACGAACCGTCGTTCGTTCATACCCGTCGTTGTAGTCGATGCGTCATATTCGCGGCGGTCGAACGGTCGGGTTAGTCCTACCCTGGTCGGGCGATAGTAAAGAGACAGAACGATTACTGGAACATTCCCGTCTGGACCTGCTGTTGCTGCTGGCCCTGGTCCTCCGCCATCTGCTGGTACTGCTGGGCGATCTGTTGCATCTGTTGTTGGATCTCTTCGGCCTGCTCGTCGAGCGCCGTTGTGTCGATGTCGAAGTCGACGAGGGGTTCGAGTGCGGTCTCGGTCACCGACTTGGCGGCCTTCGGATCCGGGAGGTACGGGTGGGCGCGAACGATCAACAGGGCAGCCGGAACGTCGGCCTGGTAACATTCGCGAACGAGCGAGCCAGTGATGCCGCCGACCAGCCCGTGTTCGTCCGGAACCGTAATACCGGCATCACGGAGATCATCCCTGATGTCGTCGGTCGTCGCAACGCCAGTGACCTCGCCGATCTCCTCCTCAGACTGGGCCGGCGCGCCCGCGAGAAAGATCGCCCGGCCGAAGTCGTCGGACAGTTCCTCGAGCACGCACTTCGAGAGCGGTTCGAACGCCGGTTCGGGAAGTGCGAGGTCACTCTCGAGAGTCATCACGGCCGGATCCGACCCAGCGTACACCCGAACCAGGTCCTGGACGAGGCCGTCCTCGAAGGTCACAACGGGCGGGAACTCGTCCGACGCGACATTCCCGTAGTGTTCGAGGCCGAGCTGTTCTGTGATCTGGTCGACGGCGATCGACGCGACGAGACCATGTCCCGGAAGCCCCTCGATCAGCGTCGGGGATTTGGCCCGGACGTCCGCGACCTGCTCGAACGACGCGGCTGTCGTCTGTTCAGTCATACGTGGGGGTGGCTACAGCGTCGGTGACTATGATAGTATGGCTGGTCCTGAAGAGTCCGCTCGTTGATTGACGGGTCGCGTCGCTCACCGGCCGACGTGGGAGCGGACTGTACCTACTTGTGGGCGAACGTGGTAGGAGGCCCCGATGTACAACACAATTCTCGTACCGACCGACGGGAGTCCGGTAGCGGAAGATGTCGGAACGTACGCAATCGGACTCGCAGAGCGATTCGACGCGGCGATACACGTCGTCTCCGTCCTCGAGGGAGGGCTCGTCGCCAGCGGTGACGAAGACGAGGGTGAACGAGCGGTTGAGGAACTGGCCGATCGCGCACGGGATCGCGGCCTCGACGTGACGACCGAACTCCGCGAGCAGGCGGATGCGGTTCACGAAGAGATCCTCGCAGCGGCCGACGAACGCGACGCGGACCTGATCGCGATGGGGACGACCGGCCGCAGCGGAGTCGGCAGATTCCTGCTTGGCAGCGTCGCCGAACAGACGCTACGGGAGTCGTCAGTCCCGGTCGCGACCGTCCACGAAGAGACGGCACTCGAAGGCGCGTTCGAGCGCGTCCTGGTTCCGACTGACGGAAGCCACAGCTCGGAGGCCGCCCTCGAGCACGCCATCGATCTCGCGGCCGAAACCGGCGCGCGGCTGCACATCGTCCACGTGAGCGACGAGGAGGCCGTCGAAGAGATGGAGACGTTCGACGTTGCGGATACTACTGCGGCTAGTGACGACGACGAGATCGGTCTCGAACCGGTCGACGACGCGCTCGAGTACCTGCGCGGGACGCAACTGGACGTCGTCGACATATCGATTCCGAGCGGGCGAGTCGACCAGCAAATCCTCGCGACTGCCGCAACGTCCGATGCCGACTGCATCGTGATGGGAACGCACGGCGAGACTGGACTGCGGCGCTACCTCCTCGGAAGTACGACCGAACGCGTCGTCCGTTTCACCGGCGTGCCGGTGATCGGCATCAGCGCGACGCGCGCCGAAGCCGTGACCGTCGAGTATCTCGATTACCAGGTCGTCGACGAACGGGGCTGGTCACTCGAGGACGAGGACCTCCTCGAGCGGGCCGCGGAAGGCGACCTCGACGACGAGGCTCACGGCACGTTCGAGGTGGGACGCGACGAGTACGTCCTCGACGCCGCCGAGGCGGCCGGCCACAGTTGGCCGTTTCACTGTCGGGCCGGCGGCTGTGTGAACTGTACTGCCGTGTTGCTCGAGGGGGAACTCGAGATGGACGTCCAGCGAAGTCTTTCGGAGGAGGAAGTCGAAGAAAAGGGGTTCCGGTTGACTTGTGTAGCCACGCCAGCAAGCGATTCGATCGAACTCGTCTATGGGGCGAAGCATCTCGACGAGCTTCGTGATCGCGTCGTATAGGAGTCCTACCGGGAATAGCTTTATTTGAGCGATCGGTGTTCATCTGGTCACAATCGAGTGACACGACGATACCATGACGGCAGACACCAACAACGAGCTCACCCATCATCTGGGCGTAGCGATCGGAAGCATCGTCGTCGCAGTCCTGCTGTGGGTCGTCGGATACGGGGAGCAGCGGGTCGTCGGCGCCATTCCCTTCTTCATCCTGTTTTTCGTGATGGTTATCGGCCCACTGGTTCGCATCCGGCCGTCGATCAGGCGTCGGTTCTCCGGGAACTTCCCCGTGAACTGGCGGTCGGAACTGGGGATCTGGTTCGCCATCTGGTCGGTCGTCCACGTCCTGTTCGTCTTCTGGGCACGGGACTGGGACGTCGTCGGCTATCTCGTCGACATGAGTCCGTGGGCGTTCGGGGCCATGGTTGCCGTCCTCATCGCGATCGTGCTGGCGTTTACCTCCAACAACTGGGCCTACGACTATCTCGGTGCAAAAGCGTGGAAGTGGCACCAGAGCCACGGGACGTACGTCATCTTCTGGCTCGTGGCCGTCCACGGCTACGATCGAGCGTATCTCCGTCCGTACGAAGAGATGGGCTTTCCCTCGGACGACCCGCTCCACCTGATTTACCTCGCAATGATCGTCCTGGTGGTCATCCTCCACGTGGTCGCGTTCGCGGCTGTCGTCTCCGAGTATCGGAAGAGTGGCGAGTATCCACCCGATCTCTAGAACAGCCGTCTCGAGTCGACCTCGACGCCCCGCTCGAGCAACCCGATCGTGTAGATGCTCCCCTCGCTCGCGTGTCGCGACAGTGCCGCGCTGACGAGACAAGCGATCGCGAGCGGCGGGACGATCCAGACGTCGCCGGTCAACTCGTAGACGACGACGATCGCCGTCAGTGGCGCCTGTGACGCCCCGGCGAAGACTGCACCCATACCGACGGCAGCGTACGTCGTCGGATCGGCGACGGGCACGGGGACCACCTCGTCCAGTAACGTACCGTAGACGGTGCCGGTCATCGCGCCGACGTAGAGTGCGGGAGCGAAGATGCCGCCGGAACCGCCGCTCCCGAGCGTGAGGCTCGTCGCGACAATCTTCGCGACTCCGAACGCGAGGACGGCCTCGAGGGCGAACCCGCCGACGAGCGCGTCCTGGATCACCGGGTAGCCGACGCCGTAGACCTGCGGAATCGAGAGCGCGAGAACGCCGAGACAGAGTCCTCCCAGCGCCGGCTTCAGGTCGGTAGGAACGGGGAGCCGCTCGAACCCGTGCTCGACGGCGTAGAGAGAGTTGGCGAAGGCGAGCGCCACGGCCGCGCACACGACGCCGAGGCCGACGTACGCGGCGCCCTCCCAGGGGCTCTCCACGGCGATCCCCGGAACCGAGAAGATCGGATCCGGGAGCCCAACGACGACGTTCGCCGTCGCGGTCCCGACCACAGCGGCGATCGCGATCGGTGGGACGTTCTCCCTCGTGACGCGCCCGAGCAAGACTTCCCAGGCGAAGATCATCCCGCCGATCGGGGCGTTGAACGTCCCGCCCAGCCCCGCTCCGGCCCCCGCTGCTAGTAACACCGACGTCTGGGGGTCAGGCAGGTCGATGCGGTTGCCGACGGCTGCACCGACCGTGCCGCCGATCTGGACGATCGGTCCCTCGCGACCGGTCGCGCCGCCGGACCCGATACAGACTGCCGACGCGACTGCCTTCGCCGGAACGATGCGCAGGGGGAGCCGTCCGCGCTTCCGGTCGATCGCCTCGATCACCTCCGGTACCCCCTCGCCCCTCACCAGGCCACCGCCGCTGTAGCTGGCTATCAGCCCGACGAACGCGCCGCCGATGGCGGGTGCGAGGACGCGATAGTACCACGGGAGGTCGACGGCTCGCTCGAGCAGCGCCGCCTGCGACGTCGCCCCGGAGAAAAACAGCGCGGTGAACCCGATCAGCAGGTACTGGAAGGCGACGGCGCCGAGCCCGCCGGCGATCCCGACGACGATGCCGAGGACGAACAGTCGGCCACGAAACGACGTCTCGGTCCCCTCGACGAGGCGGAGGCCGACGGAGGAGAGGACGTCGGAGAGGATACGGATCGGGGACATACTGACGCGGCGACGCACTGGGATCTGCGGCCGCGGAACCCGTTACACCGACTGCGGGAATGAAACCCGAACCTACACTCGCCGTCGAATGACGTTCGCCCGAGTCGATCGGTTTCGGACGCCGTCGGATCAGTCGACGTGACTTTGCCCTCGTGTCAACACATGTTCACTGTCCAGTCGGTGGAACCTGCCGTATGTCCAGCGAAACGTACGGTGTCGAGATAGACGAGGACGTAGCGACGTTCTTCGAGGCGGGGAAATCGGGTGTCGCTCTCGACCTCCGTCGTGTGTATCGGTTCGCGACGGCTGACTATCAGGTGGGTATCCCGACCGGTCAGTACCGTTCGAAGTACCGATCCTGGACCTTCACGAAGACGGCCATCAGCAGTGCGAAGACGACCGCGGCGACGCCGATCTGGACCCAGTGAACGAACGCGAGCGGTTCGACGTCGAACAGGAACTGTCCGGTCGGCGTGTAGAGGACGAGCAACTGGAGCGTGACGGCGACGGCCACCGCGATCACGAGCCAGCGATTCGTGAAGAGGCCGAGTCCGTACCGGTAGCGGATCGCCTGAATACGGACGATCTCGAAGACGACGAATCCGGTGAACACCATGGTCTGTGCGAGTTCCCTGCCCGGTTCGTAGCCGGGGCTCCACCCGAAGAGCGCCCCCATCACGTCGTAGCCCGGGATCAGCTCGCCGAAAAAGTTGAGGGTGAACAGCGGGAGCAGGCAAACCGTCATGAAGATGGCGATGCCGACGATCGACGTGACGATCCGATTCGTGATGACGCCCTCGTCCGGCGGTCTCGGATCTCTGTCCATGATGTCTTTTGCGGGCGGATCGACGCCCATCGAGAGGGCCGGAATGCCGTCGGTAACGACGTTGATGAACAGGATCTGGATCGGCGTAATGACGAGCCCGAATCCCAACATCGAGCCGGTAAAGACCATCGTGACCTCGCCGCCGTTGCCCGACAGCAGGTAGTTGACGAACTTTCGGACGTTGTCGAAGATACGCCGGCCGCCCTTGACCGCATCCCGAATGGTCGCAAAGTTGTCGTCTAACAGGACGATATCGGAGGCCTGTTCGGTGACATCGGTCCCACGGATCCCCATTGCGACGCCGACGTCAGCGTTTTTCACGGCCGGTGCGTCGTTGACCCCGTCGCCAGTCATCGCAACCGTGTGTCCCATTGCCTGCAGCGTCTGCAAGATTCGGGTCTTGTGGTCCGGCGACGTTCGCGCGAAGATGTCGACATCCTCGACAACGTCTGCGAGTTCGTCATCGGACATCTCCTCGAGTTCGGGTCCCGTGATCACCGTCGTCGAGCGGAGACCGACATCCTCGCCGACCGCTCGCGCCGTCACTGCGTTGTCGCCGGTTATCATCACCACGTTGATCCCGGCGTCGAGACTGGCTGCTAGCGCGTCGGTGACTTCAGGTCGAGGCGGATCGAGCATCCCCTGCAGTCCCAGAAAGACCATGTTTCGCTCGAGGTCCTCACCCGGTTCGTCGACCTGATCGTCTGGCACGTCGGGGCGGTAGGCAAAGCCCATCACGCGCAGTGCGTCCTCCGCGAAGTCTTCGTTCTGCGCCTCGATCGCTTCGCGACGTTCGTCCGTAAGGTCGACGAGTTCGCCGTCGACGAGTTCTCGATCGCAACGCTCGAGGACGGTCTCGGGTGCGCCCTTCATGTAGGCGACGGGGTCGCCGTCGGGCGTCTCGTGGACAGTGGTCATCCGTTTGCGCGCGGATGTGAACTCGATCTCACTGAGACGGGGGTACGCTGCGGTGAGCTCCTCGTGGTCGAAGTCGGCCTTCTGGGCGGCGACGAACAGCGCGATTTCGGTGGGATCACCGAGGTAGGTCCGTTCCTGCTCACCCGATTCGGTGGCTTCAGCCTCGTCTTCGTCGCGTTCTCGGGTTCCCACGTCGACGTTGTTACACAGCATGCCACAGCGCAGCACGTCGGCGACCCGCTCCTCGCCAACCGACTCGTCGTCCTGCAGGAACTCCCCGTCGGTATCGTAGCCGGTCCCGGTCACCTCGTAGACCTCGCGATTGGCGCTGATCCGCTGGACGGTCATTTCCTCCTCCGTGAGTGTTCCCGTCTTGTCTGTACAGATGACGTCGACCGAGCCGAGCGCCTCGACGATCGGTAGCCGCCGTACGAGGGCGTTCTGATCGGCCATCCGGCGAGCGCCGAGTGCGAGTGAGAGCGTAACGACTGCGGGCAACCCCTCTGGAACCGCGGAGACGGCGATACCGACCGCCGTCAGGAACACCTGCAGCGGCGCTGTTTCCCCCACGACGAGTTCGGCGATTGCGATCACCGCGACCGCGAAGATGACGACGCCGGCGATGATCTTCCCCAGGCGGTCCATCTCGGCCTGGAACGGCGTCTCCCGATCTTCGGCTTCTCCGAGAGCCGTCGCGATCTGGCCGATCTCGGACTCCGGACCGGTCTCGACGACGACCGCCATTCCGGAACCGCGCTCGACGACGGTATCCTTGAACAGCATGTTCTCACGCTCGGCGAGCGCGACATCCTCCTCGACCGTTCCGACCTCCTTGGAGACGCCGACGCTCTCCCCAGTCAGAGCCGCCTCGTCGACGCTGAGGTTCGACTCTTCGATGAGCCGTGCGTCGGCAGGGACGGCGTCGCCCGACTCGACGAAGAGTACATCTCCGGGGACGACGTTGGTGGTGTCAATCTCCCGTTTCTCCCCGTCGCGTCTGACCAGCGCGTACGTCGTCGACATCTCCTTTAGCGCCTGGATACTCTGTTCGGCCCGATAGTCCTGGACGAAGCCGAACAGCGTGATGAAAACCACGATTCCCGCGATGACGGCCGCGTCGATCGTGTGTCCGACGCCTGCCATCACGAGGGCGGCGACGATCAGCACCCAGATCAGCGCCGACGAGTACTGTTCGATGAGAATTCGTAACGGCGACGTTCCCGCTTCGGCCTCAACCTCGTTCGGCCCGTAGCGCTCGAGTCGCTCACGGGCTTGCGAAGATACCAGTCCTCCCTCGGATGTCTCTCGCTCCGCGTAGACATCCTCGAGTGGCTTCGAGTGCCAGTCGCTGCCAGCGCCGGGTTCGATTCGCTCGTCGTATTCTGACCGTGACATGGATCTGTTGTTACCGATACTCACTCCGCTTTCGCAGTTGGTCTCGATCCCTCACGAGATGGACTGTCGGTCGTCACGCCGACAAGTCGCCCGTTGCAGCAAGTCTGTCCACTGCGTGTCGACTCGAGTACCCCGCGTAGTGAGCCTGGTTGCCAGACCGGTCGTCGATTCCGACAGCGCACAGGTCGTCACAACTGGGATGCGACACCGATGTGTTCACCGAGAGTGTGGGTATGGCCGCTCCGAGGTGTGCAGAGAGTAGCGACCAGAACCGATGATCAAATTCCGTGCTGGTGATACCAGCAATCCGAACGGTCATGTGAGGGGTCCTACGACGATTTGCCATTTAATACACCCACTAACCTCTACGGTTACTGACCTCTCACGGCCCGGGTGGTGGTACCGGTACCGCCGAACCGAGACTCGGTGTGTGGGACAGAAACCGAGACTCGACGCGCGTACAGGTTCCGTTTCGCCAGCTGCCGGCGGGTGGCTTTATACTGTCGGACAGAAGTCAGTGAGGAACCGGTCGCGAAGTCGCGGCCGTCCCCCAAGGTGACGGCCGCAGTAGCGCGACCAGTCTTCGAATGGTTCTGTCCGGCAGTATTAGGAGTCTCCGTGATGAATACCGGACCGATGTCACGATCGATCCTGGTCCCACACGACGGCTCGACAAACGCACAAGCTGCGTTCCGGTACGCTCTCGAGACCTTTCCGAACGCCCGAATCGTTCTCTTCCACGCGATCGATCCGTTCGAGGTGACAGCGTCTGACGAGCAGCTAGCGCCGTTGACCGACGACTGGCTCGACGAGCAACGGTCGCAGGCCGAGCGACTCCTCGAGGACGCGCAGGCGAACCTCGAGCTGGATGGCCACGACGATGACGGTAACAGGAACGAGCGACTATCGCGAGTCGAAATCGAGACCGAGACAGGGGTCGGCTCACCGGCGCAGGTTATCGTCGCCGCCGTCGACGAGACGGATACCGATCAGATCGTGATCGGGAACCGTGGCCAGAGCGGTGCAGCCGGAGCGCGAATGGGAAGCACGGCCGAAACCGTCGTTAAACGGTCGGACGTTCCGGTGACAGTTGTCCGCTGAGACGACCCCGTCGTCGTTCGGGACCAGTGGCCGCTGGCCCGTCGGAACGATCACCCCACCCACAAACCGCTACGACGATCCGTATGACACTGTCTCGACGCTGCTTCTTCTTCCATATCGCAGCACGGGAACGAAGGGGAACAGCAGGGTATCGTCCCTATACAGCCCGACGCCTCACATCGACGCCATCCAGATTTATTTAGCTGCACGGCCGATTCACTAGCGTATCACACTCGAGTTCGAGTAGGTGGACTGGGAGCACCCAGTACCGTCCACGGCGATACGTCGATCCGTCGATCACTCGAGCGGATACGTACAGCAGACCACACCATATCACCCGACTATGAATTACAAAGCGTTCATCGGCCAGGTCCAGCACAGACTCGAATTCGCACAACTCGGACAGGCAGTCAGAGCAACCCGGGCGGTGTTGACGACGCTCGGCGAGCGCTTACACGAGGGTGAAGCGACGGACCTCGCGAGTCCGTTACCGATGGAGATCGATCGCTACGTGACCACCGCCGAACACGGACAGCGCTTCGACTATCAGGAGTTTCTCGACCGTGTTGCAGACCGCGCGAACGTTGACCGCTCAGACGCCAATTATTACGCCCAACAGATCGTCGCGGTCGTCGCTGACGTGGTCCCACCTGGAAATATCGAAAAGATCGAGAACCAGCTTCCGGATGACTTCAACCCGCTGTTCGATCTGATCAAAACACAGGAAACGGAGCAGTGATGAGTTACGTCGTCGTTGATCGGGGATCACCCTGAACGAGGGTCACTGTCCGCGGGGATCGGCGGGCGACCCGTTCCGCAACCGAGCCGAGAAGCCGCGCCCTGAGCGAGCGGCCGTGGGCGCCCAGCACGATCTGATCGCACCCGTTCGTTTCGGCGTACTCGAGTATCGACTGTGCTGGTTTCCCGTCCGCGGTTGCTGTCTCGATCGACGGTCCCAGTTCGTCGGCGATTGTAGTTGCCGATTCGAACACCGCCTCGGCTCGCTCTTCGCGGTCGGTCAGGATCGCTTCGAGATACGTTCCCTCGACTGCCGACCGAGGGCGGTCGAACGGGAGTGACAAAGCGTGAAAGACGGTGTGGGTGGCGTCCGGAAACGTCTCGAGTGCGTATGCGAGTGCGGCGTCGGCCTGTGCTGAACCGTCCACCGGGATCAGAACGTCACCGGGAAGGTCGCGGTCACGAATGGCTGTCGTCGATTCGGGGACGAGTGTGGTCGAAACGGGTGTCCGCCGAACGACGGCCTCGCTCACGCGGCCGAGAAACGGGCTCGTAATCGGCGATTCGCCGTGACTACCGAGGACGATGTGATCGACGTCGTCAGTCGCGAGGGAGAGAATCTCTGTGTGTGGCGTTCCGGTTCTGCGTACCGTCTCTATTTTGCGCCCGCGATCGGCGGCGCGGCTCGCTGCACGCTCGAGAACCTGGTCTCCGCGCTCCTCGGCGCGTTCTATGGACGTCGTCTGGGAACCGACGGCTGCCTCGTGATCGTGTGTGGGGTCGACGACGTACAGGGCCGTCAGTGACGCATCAGGAAATGATGTGAGACAATACTCCAGTCCGGCGTCGGCGTGATCCGATCCGTCGATCGGAACGAGGACGTGTCGTGGCATGGGTATGTGAACGTAGCTGATCGGTGGGAGTCGTCGGATTCTCCGGGTTCTCCGGGCTGTCCGAGTTCTCCGGATCTTTGGAGTCTTCGGATATCCCGGACGCTTCCCAGTCAGTCTTCAACGGCAACGCCGATAAAGACACCCCGCGACCACATTGCTTTGCACTGTCCAATCACCGTCGTGGCCAACACACGCTCGGGTCGTTCTTCCGGAGTGAGTACGTGAGTGGGGATTGTGTTCTCGCTGATTCGGCTAGCGGATACCGACCGGCTGAGTAGGGTCGGCTTATTCAATGACTCGAACGGGCACGGCAGTGCCACAATCAGTCACCGAGACAGTTCTGACGGTTCCGCTCGTGGTTCGACTATTGTGACCAGGGCCAGCGCCGTGACCACATCAATTACCCTCTCAACTACCCAATAATTATTCATCATCCCGTCGTAGTCCGAGGGCATGGACTCGTCGCGACCAAACATCCTCCTGATTCACGGCCACGACCTCGGCCAATACCTGGGCTGTTACGGCGTCGATATCGAGACGCCGAACATCGATTCCCTCGCCGCCGACGGTGCCCTGTTCGAACGCCACTTCGCGACCGCCCCACAGTGTTCTCCCAGTCGCGGGAGTCTCATGACCGGCCGCCACCCACACGTCAACGGGCTCATGGGCCTTGCCCACGGCGATTGGGAACTCCACGACGACGAACGGATCCTCCCCCAGTACGTGAGCGACGCCGGCTACGAAACGCACCTGTTCGGACTCCAGCACATCTCCCAGGACACGGACCGACTCGAGTACGACCGCGTTCACTCCGAGGGGAACCTCTATCCGGGCGTCTCACCGGCGGTCCATCAGGCGAATCGAGCCCGTAACGTCGCGTCGGTCGTTTCGTCGTTCCTCGATGCATCGGCGTACGAGGAGCCGCTTTTCGCGTCAATTGGGTTCTTCGAGTGCCACCGGGCCGAAGAAGAGGACGGGCGATTCGGGTTCGACGCCAATTACTACGGGGCCGACGACCCGGATACCGTGCGGCCGTTACCGTATCTTCCGGATAGACGGGGACACCGACATGACCTCGCCGAAATGCGCGGGATGATGTATGCGGTCGACGAGGGCATTGGAACGATTCTCGACGCGTTGGACGAGAACGGACTGACAGAGGACACGCTCGTCATCTTTACGACTGAACACGGAATTGCGTTCCCACGAGCGAAAGGGACGTGCTACGACGCGGGAATCGAGGCGGCCCTCGTGATGCGGTACCCGGGCGTCATTACCGCCGACGAGCGGTACGATGAACTCATTAGCAACGTCGATGTCTTGCCGACGGTCCTCGATCTCATCGATGTCGATGTTCCCGAAGCGATCGACGGCCGGAGTTTTGTCAATCTGATCACCGACGACGGCGACTCGTACGCGGAGCGAGAGCGGATCTTCGCTGAAATGACCTGGCACGACATGTACAATCCGGTTCGAGCGATCCGAACGGATCGGTACAAGTACGTCCGAAGTTTCTGGCATCTCCCTACTGTCTACCTCCCGACGGACGTATTCGTGAGCGAATCCGGCCGCGAAGTCCGTGAAACTGACGGGGTTCCACCACGCCAGTACGAGGAACTGTACGACCTCCGAGATGCGCCGCAGGAAGACGACAACGTCGTGTACGAACCCCGGTATCAGGACGTTCGCCAGGACCTCTCTCGAGAGCTGTACGAGTGGATGGACGAAACGGACGATCCACTTCTCGACGGGCCCGTCCTGCCGGGCGATTATGACGAGATCCAGTCGTGGCCACACGAGTCGACGTAGTCGCGTAGTCGCGTAGTCGCGTAGTCGAGACGAATCGCCTTTCCAACGTGCGTGACAACATAGCCGATCACGGTATCTGCCGATCACGGTATCTTCAGGGTATCAGGTCCTCAGATCCTCTATCCTCTATCCTAGATCCTATATCCTCATGAGGAAGACTGATCGGTCGCTGGATCACGGTCGCTGGCAGTAGCGAGTTCGAGAACGAAACTCGAGGAAGAGACGATGTCGCCGATGCCGACCGTTCCCACGGGGTCGGCGACGACGCGATTGGGGCAAGCGGCGACCGTCGGTGTCGAGAGGACGCCGTCCTCAGCCGTCTCCTCGAGGTGATCCGCGAGGAGTTCGATCGCGTCCCGGCCTGCCGCCGACGGCTCGTACTCCAGACCGGTTTCGAGATCGTCGGGAGACGTGATGTTACCCAGTGCGGCTTTCGTCGCCGCGTTGACGGCGGAAAACTCCAGACCGCGTGCGACCGCGTCCGGGTGGGGGTACGACTCCATTACAGCGAGGTGGTACTCCATCGCGTGTAACTGGATACAGCCGACGCCCAGGTCGTCTCGGATCGCGTCGAGCATGCGGTAGTGGGTGAGAATTTCCTCGGGTTCGAACGGCGTCGCTTCCGACGGGGCCGTCTCGACGACCGCGAGGTCGGCGTCGTCGTGCAGGAGCGTGAGTTCGTGCGTGTCCGCGCCGACGACGTCCGCCTCCGGCAAGATCCACTCGTACATGCTCTCCCGGAGGTCCTCATCGTGGGTCACCGCGTACTCGATGTGGACCTGCAGGTCGTCCTCGCTGCCGGACCGAAGCCGACGGATTACGTTGCGGGCGTGGCGGTGGGCCTGCTCGTAGCCCTCCTCGACGTGGTCTGGCGTGAGGTTGTGATAGCCAGCGAGCAGTGCCCCATCGACGACCTCACCGACCTGATCCACGTGGGCGTCGAGATCACCGGTGACGAGGTCGAACTCCGGCGGCCGCGAGGCCGCGATGAACCGCGTGTCTTCGGTCGCGCGGACACCGAACAACTCGTCGTCGACGCGAAACTCGAACACCCAGTTAATCTTCGTCCGATCCGTGTTGACCGCCTCACGCAATGGGATACACTCGATCTCATCGTCCTTGACCTTCGGGTACTCCACCGCATCGGGGTGGTCGAACATCGAGAGCTGTCGCTCCGAGAGCAGGTACGTGTACGTGATCGGAGCGGCGCCGAGTGACGAGACGAGATTCGTCATGATCCCCGTCTGGCCGCCCATCTGCTGGTTGTCGGGCTCGAACTCCGCTTCGAGCGTCTCGGAAAACTCGTCCGTCATCGCGACTTCGTCGCCCCGTCCGGCCGCCATCGTGTGTGTAATCGCCGTTGCAAGGTCGCGTTTCGAATCCAGGGGGCTCGGCGGCTGTCGCTCGCCGGGGTCGGACGGCCGGTCGAGGTACGATTCGACATCGTCGTCGACTCGAACGATTGCGTCGACGTTCGCGTTGTACGCGATGAACACCGGAAGCCCGTCCAGTGTTTGAATATCGGACGCTAACTGTGCGTACTCGTCCATCATGATACGGGGTGCTCCCAGCGCCAGTGAGTTAATGGTATGCGTGCACCGTTCGAGCGATTTCGACGCTCGAACGACACATCTCGGAGATCTGCTATCTCCGGCGTCCGTCGTCCACAGTTCGCCGTCTGCCTCACCCAATCGCGGCTTCCAGGCGCTCGACCAACTCGGGGTTACCGACGTGAAGTGGAACCCGATCGTGCAGGTCGGTCGGCTCGACATCGAGGATCGATCGACTCCCATCGGAGGACCGACCACCGGCCGTCTCGATGATGTACCCGATCGGATTCCCCTCGAACTGGAGCCGAAGCTTGCCGTTGGGGCTGTTCTCGAGTGCAGGGTAGGCGAAGATGCCGCCTTTCGTAAGGACCTGATTCACATCGTTGATCATCGCTCCGCTGTAGTGGCACTCGAGTGCGAGCTCGTCGTCGGTCTCGATGCCACGGGCGAACTCGTGAAAATCGTCGATCCAGGTCGGGACGCGGCCGCCGAATCCGTAGACGGTGGGGGTCGCTGGAATCGTGACGTCGTCGCGGATGACGGTCCGGTCTCCATCAACGAGTGCGTATTCGGTGACGGTGCCGTCGTGTGCGACCATCATCGTCGTCAGCGGCCCGTAGAGAACGTAGCCCGCCGCGACGAGGGCTGTTCCGGGGGCTGGGAGGGATGCGTCGTAGATCCCGAAGACGGTTCCCATCGTGTTGTTCGACGGTAGGTTCGAGGTGCCGTCGACTGGATCAGCAGCGACGGCGAGGCCGTCGGGAGCGAAGTCGACGGGATCAGCGCGCTCCTCGCTGGCGTACTGGGCGACGCCGTCGATCGACGAGAGCTGATCGGCGAGCAACTCGTCTGCGAAGACATCCGCCTCGAACTGTGTTTCACCGCTCGGGTTCTCGCCATCGGCTGTTACTCGCCGGTCGACGAGGCCGTGATGAATGTCACTCGCTGTTTGTGCGACCGTTGCAACGACGCGTTCGACTGCGGACGTTGTGTCGGTCATGTCTCCTGGGCTAGCGTGTGATCACTCGCGAGAAGTCGTTCTCGTCCGGGACGAACGATCGAGGTGTCGTCGGTCGTGTCAACCGCGTCGATCGGTAGCATTCGCCGAGTTCTCCACCAGGGAGCTATAAACTGTTTGTGGTGGGGACAGTGAGAGTCGTCCATCCATTCAACCGTCCAACCGTCCTTCCGCGCGGCCTTTGACGCGTACCCCCGTCGACTTATTACCATGCGTGTGGTCAGCATGCCTGATCGATGGAAGCAAACACGTTCAGCCGATGGTTAGACGACGTCAGTAGCGCCGATTCGGGAGCCGTCGGTGGAAAGAGCGCGAACCTTGGCGAACTCGCCACCCTCGACGTTCCCGTCTTACCGGGGTTCACCACGACTGCTACCGCGTACGAGTATTACATCGAGCAGACGGGTATCCAGGAGGCCATCGACTCGGAACTGGCCGGACTCGACGTCGAAGACGTCGCGGATCTGCAACAGCGTGGGGAGCGAATTCGAAGCCTCATTTCGGATGCCGAGATGCCCGCAGAGCTAGCGTCTGCGATGGTCGACCGGTACGACGCGCTGGCAGCTCAGCTGGAGATCGACGATCCCGAGGTTGCCGTCAGAAGCTCTGCGACCGCTGAAGACCTGCCAGATGCGTCTTTCGCGGGCCAACAGGAGACGTTCCTGAACGTCGCCGGGACGACGGAGCTACTCGAGTCGCTCAAATACTGCTTCGCGTCGCTGTTTACCGACCGGGCGATCGTCTACCGCGAGACGAACGATTTCGACCACCTCGACGTTAAACTCGCCTGTACAGTCCAGAAGATGGGGCGGGCGGATCTGGCGTCTTCGGGGGTGTTGTTCACCCTCGACCCAGACACCGGGTTCGAGAACGTCGTCGTGATCGAGGCGGCCTACGGGTTCGGCGAGCCCGTCGTTCAGGGGGTCGTCGACCCCGACAGGTACGTCGTCTTCAAGCCGACAAACGGCATCGTCGAGAAAGAACTGGGCGGGAAGACCCAGCGAATGGTCCGGCGCAACGGCGGCACCAAGCTGGAGTCGGTTCCCGACGAGGATCAGGACGAGTTCGCACTCTCGGACGACCGAATCCGAGAACTCGCGACGTACGCGACTCGTATCGAGGACCACTTCGACACCCCCCAGGACATCGAGTGGCTCGTCGACGGCGACCTCGACGAACTGTTCGTCGTCCAGGCCCGGCCCGAGACGGTCCACGGCGCGGCCGAAGGGAACGTCATCCGCACGTACAGCATGACGGAGAGCGCCGACGAAATTCTGGATGGGATCGCGATTGGCAACGCCGTGGCGAGCGGCGCTGTGCGCGTCCTCCAGGACCACCGGGAGATGGACCGCGTCGAGGACGGCGACATCCTCGTCACCGAGATGACGGACCCGGACTGGGTCCCCGTGATGAAGAAAGCGAGCGCAATCGTGACCGACCGCGGCGGCAAAACATCACACGCGGCGATCGTCTCCCGGGAACTCGGGGTCCCCGCAATCGTCCGAACCGGTAACGCGACAGCGACGCTGTCGAACGGCGACCCCGTGACGGTCGACTGCTCGACCGACATCGGCCGAGTCTACGAGAGTGAACTCGAGTACGAGGTCCGCGAGGAGGTGGTGGACGACCTCCCCGAGACGGATACCGAGGTCAAACTGATCCTCGGCGATCCGGCGCGGGCGTTCGCGCTCGCGAATCTCCCGGTCGACGGCGTCGGACTGGCGCGCGAGGAGTTCATCGTGACATCCCACGTCGGCTATCACCCCCTGGAACTGCTCGAGCGCGGCGAGGAGGAGCGCTTCGTCGACGCGTTGCAGACTGGTATCGCGAAGATCGGTGCCGCGTTCTATCCGGACGACGTTCTCTTTCGGCTCAGCGACTTCAAGACCGACGAGTACCGCAACCTGGAGGGTGGGTGGAAGTACGAACCGGAGGAGGACAACCCGATGATCGGCTGGCGGGGGGCGTCTCGCTACTACGACGAGGCCTTTCGCGAAGCGTTCCGACTCGAGTGTGAGGCGCTCCGGCGGGTCCGCGAGGACGTCGGGCTGGACAACGTTACCGTGATGGTCCCGTTCTGTCGGACGCCCGAGGAGGGCGAGCGCGTCCTCGAACTGATGGCCGAGTACGGCCTGCCGCCGGAGGAGATGGACGTGTACGTGATGGCGGAACTGCCCTCGAACATTGTGCTCGCGGATCGGTTTTCCGAGCTGTTCGACGGTTTTTCGATCGGCTCGAACGACCTCACGCAGTTGACGCTGGGTGTCGACCGGAATTCGGAGCAACTCGCACCGCTGTTCGACGAGGCAGACGACTCGGTCACGCGATCGATCTCGTCGTTGATCGAGACGGCACACAGTCACGACCGACCGGTCGGTATCTGCGGCGACGCACCGTCGACGATTCCGGAGTACGTCGAGTTCCTGCTCGAGGAAGATATCGATTCGATTTCGGTGTCGCCGGACGTCGCTATCGAGACGCTGCTTACCGTTGCCGAGTTCGAGGATCGTGATTCGTGATTCGTGATTCGTGATTCGTGGTTTTGGGATCCGGATTCAGGGGCCAGGTTCCAGGGGCCAGGATCCCGGATTCTGGATTCGTAGTTCGTAGTTCGTAGTTCGTAGCTCGTAGCTCGTAGCTCGTAGCTCGTAGCTCATAGCTCATAGCTCGTGGATCGCAACCACAACTCCATGAAAGGTTTACCACCAACGTCGTGGGAAGTCGGGTCTGTGACTCGTATGAGTTTGAGCATGAGCAAGAGCAGGAGCCAGAGTACGACCCAGGTACCGACTCACGTCTGCCACGTGACCAACGCCGAACAGCGCCCGTCGGCAGGTGCTGACCGATGAAAGCTGTCGTCCTCGCTGGCGGGTACGCCACGCGCCTGTGGCCGATCACGAGACACCGCCCGAAAATGTTTCTTCCGCTTGAAGAGACGACCGTCATCGAACGCATCTACGCCGAACTCGAGACCGCGGATCGCATCGAGGAAGTCTACGTGAGCACGAACGAACGGTTTGCCCCGGAGTTCGAGGCACAACTGGCTGACAGCGACTACGAAAAACCGCAGCTCTCGGTCGAAGAAACCCGCGCCGAGGACGAGAAACTCGGCGTCGTCGGCGCACTCGCTCAACTGGTCGACCGCGAGGGAATCGACGACGACCTGCTGGTGATCGCCGGCGACAACATCGTCGACTTCGCGATCGAGGACTTTCTCGCGTACTACGATCGAAAAGACGCACCGGTGATCGCCGCCTACGATGTCGGCTCGCCAGAGCGGGCAACCGCGTACGGCGTCGTCGATCTCGAAGACGACCGCGTAGTCGACTTTCAGGAAAAGCCCGACGATCCACCGGGGACGCGCGTCTCGATCGGCTGCTACGCGTTCCCGCAAGACGCACTCGAGTTACTGCCGACGTATCTCGAAGGGGGCAACGATCCCGACGAGCCGGGCTGGTTCGTCCAGTGGCTCCAGTCGCGGGAGCCGACGTACGCGTACGTGTTCGATGGGGCCTGGTTCGACATCGGCACGCGGGAGAGTTATCTCGACGCCGTTGCCTGGTTCCTCGACGGTGGCACACGCGTGGCCGACTCGGCGACACTCGAGAACGCGATGCTCGGGTCGAACGTCCACGTCATGGCGAACGCGACGCTCGTCGATACCGACGTCGAACGGTCGGTTATCTTCCCGGACGTGACAGTTGAGGGGACGACCATCCGCCGGTCGATCGTCGACGAGGGCGCGGCTCTCGAGGGCGTCGATCTTCACGACGCGATGATCGGTGCGTACACGCAAATTCCGGACGCTCCAGACGCTCCAGGGGAGTGAGTTGGGAACTCGCTACGGCGACTCAGCGCTGACTGGCACGCAAAACACCGGGACATCGGCTTGTCGGACGACGTTTTCCGTGACACTGCCGAGGAACCACTGCCCGATTCCGGTTCGGCCGTGCGTTCCCATGACGATCAGGTCGGCGTCGCGTTCGGTTGCGGCCGTGAGAATGACGTCCGCTGGTGATCCTGTCGTGATCGTTCCGGTGATACTGACACCGGCGTCTGTGGCCTGCTCCCGAACTGCCTCGATCGCGTCCTCGCCGCTTTGCTCGAGCGCGTCGAGGAGTTCATCTGGCGTTTTCGCTCGGGAGAGGCGACTCGTCTCGGCGGAGTACACGGTGTGAACCATCGACTCGAGTCGACTCGCCAGCGCGATCCCCCAGTCGGCCGCGATGGCTGCTCCGTCGCTCCCGTCCGTCGGCAAGAGGAATTCGTCGAAAGCGATCTCGTTGATCTCGGACAGGTTGGCCTCCGGAGGAACAACGAGGACAGGCGTACGCGCCGTCCGGAGGACGTTCTCGGTGACGCTGCCGAGGAGAACCCTGTCTACTCCGTCCCGACCTTTCGTCCCCATGGCGATGATGTCGATCTCGCGTCGTGTAGCGTACTCCCGGATCGATTGGAACGGCGTTCCACGTTTGACGGTGGTCGTTACCTCGAGATCTTCGTCGTAGGATCGCACCATGTCCGCGATGGTCTCCACTGCGGCTTTCGCATCGTCCTCGAGTGACGCGTACATAGACTCCATCGCGTCGGTGATCCCCTCCAGATCACTGCGAACGGCGACGACCGAGAGAACGTGCACGTCCGCACCGGTTTGCGATGCAAGCGCAATTGCGTGTTTCGCTCCTGCGAGGGCGCCCTCACTGTCGTCCGTCGGTATGAGTATCGAATCGATAAGCCGGGTCATGGCAATCTATCTCTTCCTTCACCGCTAGAGCGGATAATGGTAGGGGGGCGAAAGACTCCGATGACGGCCACGGACTCACTCGTCTCATCACTGGTCATACTCCAGTTCGTCGGCGAGTACGTCCAGCAACTCCACGAGTTGCCGGGGCAATAGAAAGTGCTCCTGAACATGCTCTCGTGCGTTCTCGCCGAATCTCGCCCGGCGCTCGTCGTTCTCGAGGAGGTCGACGACGCGCTCACCGGCGCCCGTTGCGTCGTCAGGCGCAACGAGATAGCCGGTCTCTTCGTCGACGATTTGTAGTGGGATGCCGCCGACGTCCGATCCCACGACTGGTGTCCGTTTCCAGAGCGCTTCCGAGACGACCAGGCCGAACCCTTCGCGGAGCGACTTCTGAACGACGACGTCCGACTCACGCTGCAAGACGTTCACGCCTATATCCGACAGATCGGTCAACACGTGGACGTTCGGATCGGTAGCCGCCTCTTTGGCGACCTGTTCGTACAGTTCCAGCCCCTCCGGGTCGTCCCCGGCCATCCCGCCGACGAGCGCTAGCTGGAGGTCCGCCACGTCCTCGCTGGCACGGCGGTACGCCTCGAGCGTGCCAAACTGGTCCTTCCACGGATCGAATCGGGAGATCTGCGTGACGAGCGGGTCTTCGAACGAGAGCGGGTCCAAGCGATCACACATCGTTGCGATCGTTTCGGCCTCGAGCGATCGATTCTTCTCTGCGACCGGATCGATCGATGGATAGATGATGCTCGTCCCCGGAACCGCGGTTTCGCCGATGTAGTCGGACCGACTGAAGATTCCATGGTCGACCTGCGCTGTATACTCCGAGACGAACGCGAGGTACTCGGCGGTCGGATCGGTGAGGTCGATATGACAGCGCCAGACGATCACGGTTTCCGGCATCATCTCTTCGAGCTGGTCGAGCATGCCAAGCGGTTGCGGGTCGTGGATCACGGCGAGATCGTACTCCTCACCGTGGTCCGCGAGTTCGCGGGCGTTTTGCTCGTTGACCGTTCGATAGGTCGCTTTCATGTCTTCAGTCAGCGGAGGACCGCTCCCCTGGAGCGCGTTGTGCATCGCCTTGGTCACCTCGAAGAACTCGTCGTCGGCATCCATGACGAGCCAATCTGTGTCGATTCCGAGGTCGTTACAGACAGGAACGATCGATCGCAAGAGTTCGGCAACCCCGCCGCCAGTCGCAGTCGAGTTGACGTGCAGGATACGGCTGTCGGCCAGCGTGTCGGCCAGCGACCGAAGCCGTTCGAGACGATCTCTCCCCGTCACGTCGGTGTACGCGTCGAACGTTTGATCTGAAAGTGATGGCGCGTGCATCGTTCTAGCCGTCCTACAACGACCGGTAGTATCAGTTGTGGGGGGTGCTCAGTACTCCGTCTCAGAGCAGCAGTCCGTCTCAGAGAAACTCGACGACGCCAGCGGCGATCTTGGCTTCGGCGCGTCGGAGGTGGTGATCGACGGTTCGCCGACCGATTCCCACGCTGTCGGCGAGTTTGGCGGTTGTCGTCTCCCGCGGGATTTCGTAGTAGCCACGTTCGTACGCGAGCAGAAAAATTTCTCGCTGGCGCTCGGAGAGGTCTGGAACGGATGACGCCGTCGAGAGCACCGGTGTCTCTGCCGGAACGGCGTCGAGGTCGTACTTCGAGTCGACGGTAACAGCGTAGTCGGCGGCGATATCGCGGTAGAACGCGCTCAGGTTTGCACCGTCTATAGCGAGCACGCGGACGACTTTCATCCCGTCCTCGTAGCGAAGCGGTGGAACGAGGAGACAGCCATGTGCTGAGAGGTACGACTCGATGTAGTCGTCGCCGTGCTGTTTCAGACAGTCGTCGGTGATAATCGTCTGCGTCGTCTCGTCCTGTTCGATTCGTTCGCGAACGCCGACCTCGTCGCTGACGCGGTCGACGACAGCCGTCTGCTGGTCGCCCGTGACGTGAAGCAAGTCGCAGTGATCGTTACACCACAGTTCGATGCTGGTGTTCGTTCGAGCCGTCGACTGTGCGTACGGACTGCCGCCGTCGATCCGGAACACGCCCACGTGCATACCAGCAGTTGTCGCACGCGAGGACTTAAACCCATAGCCGTATGGAAACACGATCCTCTCGGACAGTGCTAGTGACTAGACTGGTATGACCACACCCACACAGGAGCCGACGAACGACGGCGAGGCCGACGACGCTGCACACGATATCGGCACGCCTTCCGAACAGTGGCAGGAGTACCAGGGCGCACCCACAGGCACGGAGATCGAGTGCGAAGGGTGGCGACAGGAAGCCGCACTCCGCATGCTCAACAACAACCTCGACCCCGAGGTCGGCGAGAAACCCGAAGAGCTCGTCGTCTACGGCGGCACCGGCCGAGCAGCCCGAAGCTGGGACGCCTACGACGCCATCCTCGAGTCGCTCCGAACGCTCGAAGACGACGAGACGCTCCTCGTCCAGTCCGGCAAACCGGTCGGACGGTTCACCACGCACGAACGCGCACCGCGCGTTCTCATCGCGAACTCGAACCTCGTCGGCAAGTGGGACGACTGGGACCACTTCCACGAACTCGAGTCGAAGGGACTGATCATGTACGGCCAGATGACCGCCGGCTCGTGGGCGTACATCGGCACCCAGGGAATCATTCAAGGAACCTTCGAGACGCTCGCGGAGGCCGCCAGACAGCACTTCCCCGACCGTGATGGGCTTCGCGGGACGATCACCGTCACCGCCGGCCTCGGTGGAATGGGCGGTGCCCAGCCGCTCGCTGTGACGATGAACAACGGCGTCTGTATCGCGGCTGAAGTCGACGAGGACCGGATCGACCGCCGCCTCGAGACGGACTACTGCATGGAGAAGACCGACGACATCGACGAGGCACTCGAGTTAGCCCAGGCTGCAGCAGCCGAGGACGAGCCGCTGTCGATCGCGTTGCACATGAACGCGGCAACGATGTTCGACGAACTGCGTGAGCGGGAGTTCGTACCGGATATCGTGACGGACCAGACGAGTGCGCACGACGAGCTTGAGGGATATTACCCAGCTGGCTATTCTGTTACTGAATCAGAGAGGTTGCGCGAGAAAGACCCCGAAGCGTACGTCGAGGAGAGCCTCGATACGATGGAACGACACGTCGAGGGAATTCTCGCGATGCAAGCGCGCGGTGCGGTCGCGTTCGAGTACGGGAACAACATCCGCGGACAGGTAGAAGAGCACCGAAATATGGACGACGCGTTCGACTTCCCCGGCTTCGTTCCGGCGTACATCCGCCCGCTGTTCTGTCGCGGCAAGGGCCCGTTCCGCTGGGTCGCTCTCTCCGGCGACGAATCGGATATCCACCGCACCGACGAGGCCGTCAAAGAGTTGTTCCCGGAGAAGGAGCATCTCCACCGCTGGATCGACCTCGCACAGGAGCAGGTCTCGTTCCAGGGACTGCCGAGCAGGGTCTGCTGGCTTGGGTATCAGTCCGCTGATGATCCTGGTGACCTAACAGAACGAGCACAGTTTGCACTTCGGATCAACGACCTCGTCGCCGAGGGTGAAATCTCCGCGCCGGTCGTCGTCACGCGCGACCATCTCGACGCGGGCAGCGTCGCGAGTCCGAACCGGGAGACAGAGGCCATGCGAGACGGCTCCGACGCCGTCGCGGACTGGCCGATTCTCAACGCCTTGCTCAACGCGTCTGCGGGCGCTGACATCGTCAGCGTCCACGACGGCGGCGGCGTCGGCATCGGCAACTCGCTGCACGCCAACAATCACGTCGTCCTCGACGGCTCGTCGCTCGCCGCCGAGAAGGCCCGCCGCGTGTTCACGACGGACCCCGGCATGGGCGTCGTCCGCCACGCCGACGCCGGCTACGAGGAGGCACTCGAGGAGGCGGCCGAATCGAACGTGCATGTGCCGATGGCAGACGCAAAAACACAGGAGGACAAGTAATGCAAACGACATCGTCCAACATCGAGTGGGCCTCGCGCTCGAGTGACCCTACCGACGAGACGTTCGGCGAACTCGTCGAACCAGTCGCAACGGACGATCTGGATAGCGTCAAGGCAGTGCTCGTAGGTGAGCCGTTCGACGCGGCAGTCATCGGCCGAACGGGTGCGAGCGAGGGACCAGACGCGATCCGCGACTCCCTCGCAGGCGCGAAAACGCACCACTTCGACGCCGGCCCGTGTTCGGCGTTGCAGGTCGGTGACTACGGCAACGTCTCCCTCGCAACTGCTGAGACGGGAACTCCAGCAGCAACCGACGACACAGAACTCACAACAATCCGATCCGCCGTCGAACCCGTCGCTCGCGCCGTTCACGACTCGAGTGCAACCCCGATCTTCCTCGGCGGCGATAACTCGCTGACAGTGCCCAACGTCCGCCCGCTGCTGGAGCGTGGCGACGCCGTCGGCGTCATCAACCTCGACGCCCACCTCGACGTTCGTCACGTCCACGACGGCCCGACCAGCGGGACGCCGTACAGGGAGCTACTCGAGTCCGGCCTGGACACCTACACCTGCGTCGGCGCGCGCCACTTCGAGACGTCGACGGCGTACGCCTCGTTCCTCGAGGGGCAGGGCGGCGAGATTGTCACAGCAGCGTCGGTCGGCTCGGATCTCGACGGCGCAGTCAGCCGGGTACTCGAGTCCGTTGCGGACGTCGATACGGTCTATCTCAGTATCGACTGCGACGTGCTCGATGCGGTCCACGCACCGGGGGTGAGCGCGCCGACGCCCGGCGGGCTAACTACCCGCGAACTGTTCGAACTGGTTCGGCGGGTTGCGAGCCACGACACCGACCGCCTCGCGGGCGTCGAAATCGTCGAATGTGCGCCGCCGCTGGACGAGGGTCAACGAACGGTGACTGCGGCAGCCAGAACAGTTGCACACGCGCTTGTGGGACTGGTGCAGGCATCCGGAGGTGAACTCCGATGACCGC
The DNA here is from genome assembly GCF_000025625.1 of Natrialba magadii ATCC 43099. Taxonomy (NCBI): domain Archaea; kingdom Methanobacteriati; phylum Methanobacteriota; class Halobacteria; order Halobacteriales; family Natrialbaceae; genus Natrialba; species Natrialba magadii. The sequence goes on from NC_013923.1 coordinate 223,333, forward strand.
CGCCGACGCCGTCATCTACGGTGCGTCGGAACTCGTGGTGGGGCCGGCCGCAGGTACAGCTGAGGGCTCCCACCCCGGCGCTGACGGATCGCCGGCCGACCCGGATGCTGTACTCGAACGGATCGAAGACGGCGCAGTCGCGATCGCGGACGGCAAAATCGTCGCCATCGGTCCGACTGACGAAATCGTTGCAGAGTACCCACCGGAAAGCGCAGCCGAGGCGATCGACGCAAGCGGGAAAACGATCCTCCCCGGCTTCGTCGACAGCCACACACACGCCGTCTTCGCCGGCGACCGCTCCGACGAGTTCGCCGCCAAACTCAGGGGCAAACCGTACCAGGACATCCTCGCTGAGGGCGGCGGCATCCTCCGAACCGTCCGGGCGACACGAGCGGCGAGTGATGAGAAGCTACTCGAGTTACTCCTCGAACGTCTCGATACGATGCTCTCGTTCGGCGCGACGACGGTCGAGGTGAAGTCGGGCTACGGACTGGATACGGAGACGGAGCGGCGGCTACTCGAGGTCGTCGGCCGGGCAGCAGAGATGCATCCAGTTCGCGTCGTTCCGACGTTTATGGGCGCACACGCAGTCCCGGAAGGCGAGTCGACTGCCGACTACGTAGACCGGGTCATCGAGGATCAGTTGCCGGTAGTGGCGGAGCACGCAGTCTTCTGTGATATCTTCTGCGAGGAAGACGTCTTTTCGGTCGAGGACTCGCGACGCGTGCTCACGGCCGGACGGGAGCACGGACTCGAACCGAAGATCCATGCTGAGGAGTTCGCCCACCTCGGCGGCAGTCAGCTCGCGGCGGAGCTGAACGCCGTCAGCGCGGATCACCTCCTGCAGGCGACCGAATCGGACGCGACGGCCATCGCAGACGCGGGCGTTGTCCCGACGTTGCTGCCTGGAACTGCCTTCGCGCTCGGCACCGAGTATGCGGAACCGCGTCAGTTCCTCGCGGCCGGAAGCGAGGTCGCCGTGGCAACGGATTTTAACCCGAACTGCTACGCGCCGGGAATGGAGTTTGCGCTGACCCTCGCCTGCGTTGGCATGGGGCTCTCCCCCGCAGAAGCCGTCCGCGCCGGCACCTACGGCGGCGGACTCGCGCTCGGTGCCTCTCGCACAGAAATCGAGCGCGTGCCGGCCGGCTGTGGCACGCTTCGCGAGGGCGCGCCGGGCGACCTGCTCGTCCTCGATGCGCCATCGCACGCTCACGTCCCCTACCGGTTCGACGAATCGGTCGTCGAACGGGCGCTAATCGGTGGCGAACCGGCCTATCGCTCCCGCGCCGATTCGGAGGTGGACCGATGACCGTCACCCTCGACGGCGACTCGCTGACGATCGAGGAGGTCGTTGCCGTCGCTCGCCACGGGGAGGCTGTCGAACTCGCGAGCGAGGCCCGCGAGCGCGTTCGAACCTCTCGAGAGCGAGTCGAGGATATCGTCGAGGCCGGCGACCCGGTGTACGGCGTAAACACCGGTTTCGGCGAACTCGTCGACACGCAGGTCCCACGAACCGAGGTCGCGGAACTGCAGACCAATCTCGTCCGGAGTCACGCCGCCGGCGTCGGCCGCGAACTCAGCCGCGAGGAGGTTCGGGCGATAATGGTCACGCGGCTCAACGCGCTCCTCGCGGGCTACTCTGGTATCCGCCTTCGTGTGGTCGAACTGCTCGCGTCCCTGCTCAACGAGCAGGTCCATCCGGTCGTCCCCTCGCGTGGGAGCCTCGGCGCGTCGGGCGATCTCGCACCGCTCGCACACCTTGCACTCGTCCTGATCGGCGAGGGCGAGGCCGATGTGGCGGTCGATTCGTCGGCTGACGGCGGATCCGGCGGCAGTTCCGCTGCACCCGAGTCCGAGCGCCTTCCCGGTGACGAGGCGCTCACAGCAGTGGGACTCGAGTCGGTCGGCCTCAAAGCGAAGGAGGGACTCGCGCTCATCAACGGCACCCAGTTGACGCTCGGACTCGCGGCCCTGCTCGTCGCCGACGCCGAGCGACTCTGTCGCGCGGCAGACGCCGCTGGCGCGCTCACGACGGAGGTGACGATGGGGACGACGGCTGCTTGCGCCGAGCCGCTCCACGAGGTGCGACCGCACGCGGGTCAGGCGACGAGCGCGCGCACCGTGCGACGACTAACCGCTGACTCGGACGTCGTCGAATCACACCGCAACTGCGACCGGGTGCAGGATGCCTACTCGATCCGCTGTCTGCCACAGATCCACGGCGCGGTTCGAGACGCCGTGGCTCACCTCCGCGAGGCCGTCGAAATCGAACTCAACAGCGTCACCGACAATCCGCTCGTCTTCCCGCGGGCGGCCTTCGACGACCGCGCCTCTGGGACGGACCAGGGTGCGGTCGTCTCCGGCGGGAACTTCCACGGTGCGCCGCTCGCTCATCGACTCGACTACCTCATTGCGGCGCTGACCGACCTCGCCGCCGTCGCCGAACGACGGACCGATCGACTGGTGAACCCGAACCTCCAGGAATCGCACCTGCCGCCGTTCCTCGCCCAGCGCTCCGGCGTCGAATCCGGGCTGATGATCGCCCAGTACACCGCCGCTTCGCTGGTCAACGAGTGTCGAAGCGTTGGCCGTGCGGCGACCGACAACACGCCCGTCTCGGGCGGTCAAGAGGATCACGTCAGTATGAGCGCGACAGCGGCGGTCAACGCGCGGCGAGTGCTCGACCGTGCTCGCCAGGTCGTCGCCACCGAACTCCTCTGTGCAGCCGAAGCCGCCGAGTACGTCGACGAATCGCTCGGATCTGGAACCAGTGAGGCCTACGAGACGGTCCGTGAAGTCGTCCCGCCGTTGACCGGCGACCGTCGACCGGACGCCGACATGAAGGCAGTCGACTCGCTGATCGAGACCGGCGTGCTCGACGACGCGGTCGATGAACTCGGTGCTGACACCCAGTGACGATTCGGCGACAGACAAAATCTAATCGGTCCAGAAAAAGCGTATAGGCGGCTGCCCGCTACAGCTCCGGCTCGTCCAGCGCCACGTTGATCGCCTTCGTCTGCGTGTACTCCCCGAGCGTCTCGCGTGCACACTCCCGACCGATACCCGACTGCTTGTAGCCGCCGAAGGGGATGCCAACGCCGCCGCCGTGGTACTCGTTGATCCAGACGCTGCCCGCCTCGATATCGGCGGCAGCACGATGTGCGAGGCTGGCGTCCTGCGTCGCGACGCCCGAGGCGAGTCCGTAAGGGACGTCGTTCGCCAGCTCGATCGCTTCCTCGTAGCTCTCGAAGGTGATCAGACACTGTACCGGACCGAAGATTTCCTCCTGCGCCAGGCGGCTGTCGTTGTCCACGTCACCGAAGACTGTCGGCTCGTAGAACCAGCCCTCCTCGAGTGCCTCGGCTGCTGGCGGCTCGCCACCGGCGAGCAGGGTTGCCCCCTCTTCCTGCCCGATCTCGACGTAGTCGTCGACCTTCTCGTACTGGTCAGCGAACGTGAGCGGCCCCATCGTCGTGCCGTCGACGAGCGGATCGCCGGGCTCCCAGTAGTCGGCTGCGTCCAGGAACAGGTCGGTGAACTCGTCTGCGACGTCCTCGTGGACGAGGATTCGCGAACACGCATCACACGACTGCCCGGTGTTGTAGTAGATACCTGCCGCAGCGGTCTCGGCGGCCGCTTCGAGATCCGCGTCGGGGAAGACGACGTACGGAGACTTCCCGCCGAGTTCGAGCGTTACCGGCGTGACATCGTCCGCTGCCGCCTTCATCACCTGCTGGCCGACCGGAACTGAGCCGGTGAACGAGAGCTTGTCGACACCGCTGTGTTCGGTTAGCGGTGCGCCGGCGTCCTCGCCGAAGCCGTTGACGACGTTGAACACGCCATCGGGGAGGATGTCCGCAGAGAGCTGTGCCAGTCGCGTGATCGTACACGGCGCCTGCTCGGAGGGTTTGGCGACGACCGTGTTCCCCGCGGCCAGCGCAGCGCCGACCTTCCAGCCGGCCAGCGAGAGCGGATAGTTCCAGGGCAGAATCTGCCCCGCGACGCCGTAGGGCTCCTCTCGCGTGTAGACGTGGTTTTCCGTCCCGAACGGAATCTGCTCGCCGTGGCTCGCCTGTGCCACGGACGCGTAGTACTCGAAGAACTCGAGTGCCCCTTCGACTTCGTCGCGGGCAAACGCGAGCGGCTTGCCGACGTCGAGGGACTCGAGACGGGCGAGTTCGTCCACGTGCTCGCGGCAGACGTCCATCCAGTCGGAGATGAGGGTGGCCCGCTCGCGGGCGGTCGTATCGCCCCACTCGCCGTCGGCGGCGGCGCTAGCCGCCTCGACTGCGTCGTCGATGTCGGCTGCGGTGCCGCTGGCGACGGTCGTAATGGGTACCGCGGCTGCCGGATCGACCGTTTCGAACCGTTCTCCCGACGCTGGTTCGGCGTGCGCACCGTCGATCCAGTGGTCGAGAGTGAGTTCGGCTGTCGCGTCGTCGATTGCCGCTTCGTGTCGCTCGATGAGTGTGTTGTCGGTAGCCATGAGTTGTGTGTGGGTGTGAGTGAAGATGTGAGTGTAGTGTGGGTGTGAGTGAAACTACACTCGTCTCACACCGCTAACTACTCGACACCAACACTTAAATTTGGACTGTGTTTCCATTCCTCACACGTATTTGGCCAGTCGGCAGCTCCCGCAGATATCCTCGAACCCAATGACAGATTAGGCGAGTTGTGCCTCGACGAGTTCGCTCCCGGCATCGAGGAGGGACTCGAGTTGCTCGCCGGCCGGCGTCTCGGCGTACACTCGCATCTTCGGCTCAGTGCCGCTCGGGCGGATGAGAATCCAGGAGCCGTCCTCGAGGAGCAGTTTGTAGCCGTCGAGTGCGACGGTGTCGACGACAGATTGGTCGGCGATGGTGTCGGGAAGTGCCGCTTCGAAACCCGAGATGACGGCGTCCTTCCGGTCGTCGGGGCAGTCGACGCTGACCTTGTCCGCGTGGATTTGGCCGTACGTCGCGAAGAGCCGGTCGAGTCGGTCGTCGATCGGTTCGGTCGCGGCCGCTGCGGCGGCCAGCAGCGCGACAAGCACGCCGTCTTTGGTCCCGATATGGCCGTCGATAGTGAACCCGCCGGACTCCTCGCCACCGAAGAGGCCGTTGTACGTCGCCATGCCGTCCGCGATCCACTTGAATCCGACCGGCACCTCGTGCACGTCGGCACCGTACTCGCTGGCGATTCGATCGATCAGGAACGTCGTCGAAACCGTCCGGATGGCGGGTCCCGTCACCTCCGCCTCGGCAAGGAGCGCTTCGTAGATCACGGCGAACAGGAGGTTGCCGCTCAGGACGCCTCGATCGGGTGTACAGACCGTGATCCGGTCGGCATCACCGTCGTTCGCGATAGCCAGATCCGCGTCGTGCTCGGCGATGATCGACGGGAGGTCGGCGAGCGTTTCGGGACCTGGTTCGGGTGCGTTCCCGCCGAAAGTCGGGTCGCGGTCGCAGCGGTGGCGGATGACCGTCGCGCCGGCGGACTCGAGTAGCGCGTCGGTAATCCCCCGCCCGCTGCCGTGGATGGCGTCGTAGACGACGGTGAGGTCGGAGAGGTCCGTGCCGAGGTATCGGTCGGTGAGTCCGACAGCGTGCGTCGCGTGGATTTCGACGGGATTGTAGCGGGTGACGGTCCCGTGTTGGGCCTCTGGCAGTGGGTCAGGTGGTTCGATGTGGCTCTCAATCGCGTCGGTGATCGATGGCATGGCCGATTTGGCGTCGCCGGGAATGAACTTCACGCCGTTGTACTCCGGCGGGTTGTGCGAGGCCGTAACCATCGCCGCGCCGGCGAGGTCGCGGTCGACGACGGAGTGGGCGACGACGGGCGTCGGCAGGTCGCGGTCGGTGAGGAGGACGTCGAAGCCGGCACTCGAGAAGACGTCCGCGAGACTCGCTGCGGCGTCGGCCGACGTGGCTCTGGCGTCGTAGCCGACGGCGACGGTGTTTTCGGACGGGATAACGTCCTGTTTCTCGGTGAGGTACGCTGCGATACCCTGGCCGACTCGGCGCACGTTCTCGTCCGTGAAGTGGTCCTGGGTCGCGCGCCAGCCGCCGGTCCCGAAGCTGATCCGACTCATGTGATACCGTACCGAGGCGAGGATGATAAACGCTCGGCTCACGGGCCCAGTGGCTCGCCTGCACGTCGAAACGCACTCTGGCCAAGGAGGCGGCGCATACAGCCAACCACGCACAGTTAAGTCGACTCAGTGGCTGATTCTCGGTAATGTACGCCGTCGGCGTCGATCTCGGTGCAACGAACGTTCGCGCAGTCGTCGGTGATGACACTGGGACGATCGTCGGCCGTGCCAGAGCCAGGACGCCCCAGGGGCCGACCGCCGACGCGGTCACACGAGCAGTCCTCGACGTTGTTCGCGAAGCGTGTCGAGACGCGTCTGTCGAACCCTCGACGATCGCCGGTGCTGGCATCGGTTCGATGGGTGTAATCGACCGAGATGCGGGAACCGTGGGTCTCTCGTCGAATCTGGGAACCGAAACGGAATCGCTCGACCCTATCCCGCTCGTCGATCCGCTCGCGGACCTACTCGAGACCGACGCCGTCGTCCTGCACAACGACACGCTGGCGGGTGCGATCGGCGAACACCACCATACCCACCCCGACGTCGACTCGCTCGTCTACCTCACGATTTCCTCCGGCATCGGAGCCGGCGTGATCAGCGACGGCAGCCCACTCCTGGGAACGGACGGCAACGCCGGCGAGGTTGGCCACATGACGATCGACGCCGCCGGCCGCCTTCCCTGTGGCTGCGGCGCGGCCGGCCATTGGGAAGCCTACTGCTCGGGGAACAGCATTCCCGCACTCGCCCGGCTGTTGGCAGCGGATGGGGGTGAGAGGAAGAGCGAGAACGAGAACGAGGTCGAAGATGAGGACAGACACACGGAAACAGCGCTGCCACTCGAGTCCAACGACCTCACCGCCGCAGAAATCTTCGAGCACGCCGGCTCGGATCCGCTCGCGACGCACGTCGTCGACCGGGTCGCCGAACTGAACGTGCTTGGGATGGGGAACGTGATCAACGCGTACGCGCCGGCGGTCGTCAGCGTCGGCGGTGCGGTCGCGCTCAACAACCAGTCGCTCGTTCTCGACCCGATTCGCGAGGAAATTGAGTCACAGCTCGTCGTGCAGACGCCCGAAATCGTGTGTAGCGATCTCGGTGAGGAAGCGGTTCTGCGGGGTGCGCTTCGCTGTGCGTTCACGGGTACGAGTGGCGGATTAGACGGCTGACCGGCGTCTCAGCCCGCCAGTCAGAACCGCTTCTCCTCGGTGTCGTAGAACCACTCCTCGGGGTAGGGATACCACCAGTCGTGAACCTGCGGGTTCCAGTCGATGACCCCCATCTTCGTCTGGCGGAACGCATCCAGCCCCTGCCGGCCGAGTTCGCGGCCAATGCCGGAGTGTTTCCAGCCGCCGAACGGAATCGCGTCGTTGTCGATCATCGGATTGTTGATCCAGACCATGCCCGCCTCCAGCGTCTCGTAGGCTCGCATCGCCTCCTCGAGATCCGTCGTGAAGACCGACGCGCCCAGTCCGAACTCGGAGTTGTTCGCCTCCGTGAGCGCCTCCTCGAAGCTCTCGACGCGACAGATCGGCGCAACCGGGCCGAACACCTCCTCGCGGACGATGGCCATCTCCGGCGTTACGTCTGTCAACACTGTCGGCTCGTAGAACCAGCCCGTTTCCTGCTCCGGTGGCACCTGCCCGCCGCACTCGAGTGTCGCGCCCTTCTCGAGGGCATCCTCCACCAGTCGCTCGACGTTGTCGCGGGCGGCCTCGCTGACGAGCGGGCCGATCTCGCTGGATTCGAAGCCGTTGCCGACGCGGAGTGCCTCGGTCATCTCGACGAGGCCGTCGACGAACTCGTCGTGGACGGCGTCGTGGACGTAGAACCGCTCGGCGGCGGTACAGACCTGTCCGGAGAGATGGAACGCTGCGGTGGTCGAGCCGGCGATTGCGACCTCCATGGGCGCGTGCTCGGTGACGATGAGCGGGTCGTTGCCGCCGGCTTCGATGACGGCGGGCATCAGCTGCTTGCCGGCCGCTGTGCTCACCTGCTGTCCGGTTTCGACGCCGCCGGTGAACGCGACGGCGTCCGTCCCGTCCGACTGGATCATCGCCTGTGCGGTTTCGCCGCGGCCGGTGAGACACGAGACGAGGCCGTCGGGAAGCCCTTTGAAGTGCTCTATGAACTGGAGCGTCGAGAGCGGCGTCTGCTCGGACGGCTTGACGATCACAGCGTTGCCGGCCGCGAGCGAGGCAGCGACTGTCCAGGCCGTTAGCAGGACGGGGAAGTTCGAGGGGACGATGTGAACGGTGACGCCGTAGGGAAACGCCCGGTCGAACTGGAACGACTCCGCCTGCGTCGAGCCGGGGACGTTCCCCTGGTCGTCGCGCGCCAGTTCGGCGTAGTAGCGGAAGATGCCCGCGACGTTTGCGAGTTCGCCCTCCGATTCGGGGAAGGGCTTGCCGTGTTCTCTCGTCATCAGCGTCGCGATGCGCTCGAAATCGTCCGCCTCGATCGAATCTGCAACCTCGTGGAGCGCTGCTGCACGTGTCCCTGCGGGTTCGTCGCCCCACGCTGACTGTGCCTCGACGGCTCCCTCGATGACGGCCTCGACCTCGTCGGGATCACAGACCGCAACGGAGCCGACGGGTTCCTCGGTCGCAGGGTCGATTACGTCCATGGACTCGAGTGACTCGCTCTCGCGGAAGGTGCCGTCGGCGAAGATGTGACGGCCGAACGGGTCGAACTCGGTCATTACGGTTCACCTCGATTTTGTGGTGTTCCGCCCCAAACTGGGGTGTTGTCCTGTGGTTGTGCGGACATTCCCTGTGGTTGTGTGGGCGTGTCCTGTGGTTTCGTGGGAGCGCTCATGGCTGACAGTCTGTCATCGGCACATGTACACTTTGCGCACGGTCTCGTGGACGCGGCAGGTGCCGGTCCAGCCGGCGGGAAAGGTTGCGATCGTCCCCGGCTCAATCTCGGTTACGGTACCGTCCTCGTGCGTGTACGTTGCACTGCCCTCGAGGAAGTGGCAGAACTCGTCGCGTTCGACCGTACACTCCCAGTAGCCCGGCGTGCAGGTCCAGATGCCGCTTTCGGACTCGCCGTCGGGACCCTTGTAGATGACCGTCCCCGCTGTGTGGGATTCGCCTTCGATCATGTCCGGAACAGGACCCCAGTCGTCGAGATCCGCAATGTCGATGTCGGTTGGGTTCGCAAGCGCGCGTACGGACGGCGATTCGTCGGAATCGGATGGGGTTTCAGACATTATCGTGATCCTCCAGTACGTCATCGAGCAGCCGCGCTGCCTTTTCTGTTCCGCTCTGTGCCTGCATGTCGGCCGAGGTCTGTGCGACGTTCGCCTGGATCTCCTCGTCAGTCAGGCAGGTCTCGAGTGCCTCGGCGAATTCCTCGGGCGTCCAGTCAGAGCGGTGAAGTTTGATGCCGTGATTCGTCTCGTCGAGTCGAGTGGCGTTGTCCTGTCCGTCCCAGACGTACGGCATAATGATCGCCGGTTTGCCGTAGTAGAGACACTCGTTGAACGTGTTGTTCCCGCCGTGGTGAATAACGACGTCAGCCTGCGAGATGGCCGACTGCTGGGGGAACCAGCTATCGATTTTGACGTTGTCCGGAATCTGTGTGTCGTCGTACTCGTCGATGTATTCGCCGACGTTCACGAGGAAGCGGTAGGGCTGGCTGCCGAAGAACTCGAGGAGGCGCTTCAGCAGGTCCGTATCGCCCGAGCCGAGGCTGCCGTAGCTCAGGTAGACGAGCGGATCGTCCTCGTCGCCGATCGGTGGGACCTCGTAGGTTTCGTCCTCGTCTCGAAGACAGCCGTTCAGGTACTGGAACCGGTCTGGGTCGAGTTCGTTCCAGCGGTCCCAGCGCAGTCGTTCGGGGTATTTGAGGAGGTTGAGGTATGGGGACGTCTCGAAGAACAGCCCGTGCGGATACGGCTCTTCGCCGTGTTCTCTGAGGAAGTCGTTGAAGTCGTCGTGGACCGGCGCGATCAGTTCGTCGTACCGGCGCTCGAACTCGTGGTGGCTCTCGACATCGTCCGCGCGACAGCCCGACAGGTACGGCGGAATATTGGGGTCTGGAATCTCGTTTTCTGCGCAGGAGACGATTCGAACCCAGGGGACGCCGTACTGTTTGATAGCCGGGAACAGAACGACGTTGTCGACGCAGATCAGATCCGGGTCGACTTCGTCCAGTACGTCCGGTAAGTCCTGCTGTGCCCACTTCGCGGTTTCGACGATGGCGTCCCAGCACTCCGTGATGTAGTTGTCGAGCTGGTCGTAGGGCTCCTTATCGAAGTTCGGGATGTGCTTGTTGATGAAGTCGTCCCAGTACTTCGATTTCTCCTCAGCCGTCAGTGACGGATCCGCCATGTTGACCTCGTACGTCTCGAAGCCGTGGTCTTCGAAGACCTCCGCCATTGGTGGATCGGTGAGGAAGACGGGTTCGTGGCCGAGTTCGCGACACTCCTGTGCGATGCCGACGGAATTTAGTGCTGGCCCGTATGCCGCTTCCGGGAAAAACGCGATCGTCTTGTCGTCGCTCATGGGTGAGCCACCCCGCTGGAAACGGAGCGCGTCGCGCAGCCAGTAGTGTGTGGGGTGTGTATGGTATATTTACCCATGATTGTGTATCTCTGACCCAGAGACCATAAATCATGCGCTGGGGCAGAATCGCAGGCAGCTACCGCGTTCGATATGGAGTGCTCGTCCCTCACAATGCGTTTCACGTATGGTGAAACGTTTTATATCTGCGCTGTAACCACATACCATGGGTGAGATAACCACGCCACGTCCGGTTCGAACGACCAAGACATCGTTCCGAATCGTCGAGTTCGTTCAGGAGCACGAACGGGCGACATTATCAGCGATCGCTGAGGGTGTCGACATCGCCTGTAGTACGGCACACAACCACCTCGCAACCCTCTGTGATGAGGGGTGGCTCATCGAGCACGATGGCGAGTACGAGATCGGACTCAAGTTTCTCCACTTTGGACGGTCGGCGTACTACCGAACGCCGCTTTTCAACACGGCCAGACAGCACGTCAACGACCTCGCCGAACGGACGAATCTGGAAGTCGAGTTCCTCGTCGAAGAGTACGGCCGAATCATCTCCATCGCCGATGTTATCCACGAGCCTCGCGGGTATGGTGACCCAGACAAGAGCACCTGGAGCGGCGTTGGCCAGTACTACCACATTCACAACACCGCCTCGGGAAAGGTGCTCTTGGCCGAATTCTCGGACGAGCGCGTCGATGAGATCCTCAACCAGTGGGGGATGCCCGCACAGACACCCTACTCGGTTACCGACCGGGAGACACTCGAGTCCCAACTCGAGACGATTCGCGAACAGGGGTACGCCGAAATTCATCAGGAGGTACTCGAGGGCTTCTCGAACATCAGCGCCGCAGTCTCACTCCCCGACGGAACCACCTTCGGTGCGCTCAGTATCGGCTGGCCGACCTACTTCTACGAAAACGGCGTCGAACCGGATATGATCGACAATCTGCTCGAAACCGTCGATGCCATCGAGGCCGATCTGGCGACCCAACTCGAGTCCGTCGACTATCGAGCGAAACCGTAGAACCGAGAGCGGAGCCGGCTGCTGTGAGCTTCGAATCGGCTTCCCCGATAGCCTGAAGGTGGGCTCGCTGTCACTATCAGAACCGTGTCTCGCTGCTACCAGGTGCTCGTTCCCGACGGTGGCCACCACGTTCCGCCTACTGTCGGACAAAAGGCAGTGAACAGTCGGTCGTGAATTCGTGGCGGTCACCGAGAGGGGACGCCACAGTTCTGCGACCGATCTTCGAATAGTTCTGTCCGATAGTGGTATCGTTGCGACCTAATCACCAACTTGCGACTGTCTGTCCCGCTATTTGCTGTTTTCCCGTTCAGTTACCGAGTGCGCCCTGTGTTTCACGATGCGTGAAACGTGAGTGTCGGCGAGCTAGAAAACAGTGATCGGCGACTTCAGCGCTTCTGGGGACTCTATCTGGGACTGTCTGTGATAACCACACAATTGTCTCTTGCTATCAAACATGAGTTCGATGCGAGCGACTGCACCGCTCTCCTGGAATCTGGCGAGTGATTACAGGAGTACGCTTGTAAATTCTTTCTGGCATGTCGGCAACGGGCACCCGTGCCTGCACCAGTTTCACAATGTGTGAAAAGAAGCCACGGTAGTGATGAACACAATTCTACAGCGACCGCATAGAATGAGACTGTCACTAGCTTCCACTGCACCTCCCACAATCGAACGCTCATACGTTCGCACAACACATGGCACCACGACCGTTTTACCATGTGTGAAATGGTCTGCCAAACCAGGTCAACGCATAGCACTCGAGACGACCACAGAGCGAAGTCGGCCGTTCGATGGAAGACGCTGGTACTCGAGTCGCGTGACAATATAGTAGCCACTGCAAGTCACTGCACACCTGCTCGCCAGCCTGCTCGGCGAGCAGTGTGTAACTAGTTGCAGTTGTTACTATAGCCTCATCTGAGAGTCGCCATCCAGCAGTCGACGGAAAAGAACACACTCGCAGTCCACTCGGGGTCGCGTCGGTATGAAGCGGTCGGCGGATCTCGATCGCAGTTTGTACGGTTTGCTGTAAGTCATTTCCAGTGCAACTGCGACCCGTGCCGTAGTTGCGCCGGTAAATCAGTACAGCAATCCGTATCAGTTGCCCGCGCTGATGCTGATGAACTCGAAGTCGTCGCTGCGCGTATCGAACCGGTCGATCGCGAAGGTGTCGAGTGAGAACGGTGCATCTTCGCCAGTGAGCAGCGAGCGGACGGCGGTCGCGGCGACCGGCGCGGTCATCACACCGCGGCCGTTGAACCCTGTGGCGACGACGAGGCCGTCAGGTGCGTCCGCCGGTGCGTCGAGGATCGGTCGTGTGTCGGGCGTCGCACCGTCGACACCCGCCCAGCCGTCGACGTAACCCGCTTCCTCGAAGCCTTCGAGGAAGGTCGGGACGAGCTCGGCAACGTGATTTCGGAACTCCGCGTCTGCCTGTCCGCTCGCACCCTCCGGATTCTCCTCGGCAAACGACCAGCCGCCGATGAGGAAGTCGCCGTTGTGCTCCGGTCGGAAGTAAACGTGCTCGCCGGGGTACCAGCCCATCGGGAAGCCGTCTGGAAGCGGTGTTTCTGGCTCAAGAACGATACACTGCGTGCGATAGGGTCGGACCGGAATCGGAGTGTACTCGAGAAGGAACTCGCGCGTGCGCCACCCGGCGGCACAGACGACGTGGTCGGCCTCGGCGCGGCCGTCTTCGGTTTCGAGGCCGGTGACTTCCCCGTCCTCGACGAGCAGGTCGTGAACGGCCGTGTCGGTGTGGAAGGTCGCGCCGTCGTCGCGCGCGTCGTGGTGGAGCGTAATCGCGAACGTGTAGGGGTCGACGAAGCCCGAGACGCCGTGTTCGATGACGCCCGCGTGATCCGAGAAGTCGAACGTGGGATACGCCTCGCTCGCCTCCTCGCGTTCGAGATAGCGTACGGGAAGGTCATCAGCCGCGACTCGCGAGGCGTAGCGGCGCTTTTCGTCCTCGCGATCCGGCGTGACGAGCCCAATGCTCGGCAGTTCCGTGTAGGAGAACTCGCCGGTGCCGTCGTACTCCCGGAAGAAGTCAACCGCGTGCCAGCCGACCGCTGGCTCGTCCTCGTAACTCGAGAGCATCGTGATCTCGCCGGCTGCGAGTGCAGAGGCTTCGCTCGCGAGTTGTCCCTTCTCGAAGACCTCGACGTCGTAGTCGGGTGCGAGTTCGCGTGCGACGGCGCAGCCGATGACGCCACCGCCGACGATGGCGACGCGCTCGCTCATCGTGGGGCCTCCGAACTGTAGTGGTTCGATTCGGCTTTCGATTCGGCGTTTGTTTCGGCTGCAGAACGGTCAGAATCGTCGCTCTCGGTTCCCTTGTGATCGGCTCTGATCGGTTCAGTCGTCGTGGTCGTGATCATGCTCGTTCCCATCGTTGCTGCCACGGTCACTATCGGTGTCGGTCTCGGATTCGATGCCGGTCTCCGTTTCGAGGTTCGCGTTCGATTCGAGTCTGTCATTCGTACTCGTGATTCACCTCGTTGAACGCATCCTCAGCGATCGACAGCGCACGGTCGATTTCCTCCTCACTGTGCGTGTAGGTGGTAAAGAAGCGCTCGCTCTGCATCGGGTTGCCAAACAGTGCGCCGCCGGCTGCCGCCTCGCGCCACCAGTCGGCGTACTGCTCGCTGTTCGCGTGCCAGGTATCCCGGTAGTGTCGGATCTCGTGGTCGGTCATGTACACCTGGCCCATCGAACCGACGTACTGAACGTTGACTGGGAGACCCACGTCGTCGGCGACCTCCTGTAGTCCCTCAAACAGGCGTTCGCCCATCCGGTCGATGTGCTCGTAGACGTCCTCGTTCTGCAGCACGTCGAGCGTCGCGAGCCCAGCCGCACACGAGACAGGGTGGCCGTTATACGTCCCGCCGTGGAACGCCGAGCTGTGCCACGATTCGGCGTCCTCGTCTTCCGGCGGTTCGATTTCGGCCATGATCTCGCGCTTGCCGCCGAAGCCACCGACCTGGTAGCCGCCGCCGGCCGCCTTCGCGAACGTCGTCATATCCGGTGTCACGCCGAACCGACCCTGCGCGCTGGCCGGGCCGAGACGGAAGCCGGTCATCACTTCGTCCCAGATGAGGACGATGTCCAGTTCTTCCGTGAGTTCGCGGAGGAACTCGTGGTAGCCGTCCTGGGGTTTCAGACAACCCGCGGAGAACATCACCGGTTCGATGATGACTGCTGCGAGGTCGTCTGCATGCTCGCGCAACACTGCCTCGGTGTTCTCCTTGTCGTTGAACGGAATCGCAACGACGGTGTCCTCAACGACATCGGGAATCCCGGTCCCGTACGAAACGGTGTTCGGCCGCTCCTTCGGCCCGAGCGCCTCCTCGTCCGCGTAGACGCTCATCAGCGCGTAGTCGTGTGCCCCGGCGTAGCCGCCCTCCGGCTTCGCGATGAGGTCGTTGCCCGTGTACGACCGCGCAGTTCGGATCGCGTGCATCGTCGCTTCGGTCCCGCTGTTCGCGAGTCGAACCTGTTCGATGCTCGGTGTCATCTCGACGATCCGCTCCATGAACTCGATCGCGATCCGCTGGGGTGTGGCCGTCAGATCGGCTCGTTCGGCCTGCGCCTTCACCGCCGAAGTGACATCCGGGTGATTGTGCCCCAGGATGATCGGGCCGAGTGCCAGCAGGAAATCGAGATACTCGTTGCCGTCGATGTCCGTCACCGTCGAGCCCGATGTCTCCTCGACGTAGAAGGGATACGGGTCGAACGATCTGACGTTCGATTCGACACCGAGCGGCGTTACTTCGGCTGCTCGTTCGTGTAACTGCTCGCTCTTCGGTGTCTGCTCACGAAGTCGTCGACTGTGGTCATGCCTGTTGTCACCAGGGCTCATTGTAGAAAGGAGGGGTAGTATTTTATTAATACTTTTGGGGAAATGAGCGGAGACGATTCTCCATATCTAGCAGCGTTCCAACAGCGTCCGAGAGAACCGCTCGCTCCGATGGCAGACTGGGACGGTCCAATCGCGCTATTCGTCGCCGTGACAGTACCGCCCGAAGTTCTCGAGGACCCGCGTCGCGTTCGAGTCCTCGAACGAGTGATCACCATCGGCCCAGTCGCTTGGTTCGTCGCGGACACGCTCGGTAAACTCGGGGTGGAACTGGACCGTCCAGATCGGTGCCTCGGCGTGTCGGCTACAGAAGTGTGCGTTGTACGCCGTCTGCGCGGTGGACTCGAGTGCATCGGCCGGATCGACGACGAGGTCGGCGTGCAGGACGGGGACGACGGGGTCGAGGTCGGCCAGTGCGCGGTCGTCGCCAGCGGTGGACTCGAGTTCGACGAACGTCGCGCGTCGTTCGTCCTGTTCGACGATGCCGCCGAGCGCCTGATGGATGAGCTGGTGGCCGAAGCAGACGCCGAGCAACGGCACGTTTTCGTCGCGACAGCGGCGGACGAGTGTTTCGGCTGGCTCGATCCAGTCGGCGTGCTCGTCGTCGTAGACGCTTGCAGTACTACCAGACAGGATGACGCCATCGTACGGTTCCAGATCCGGCTGCACCGGCTTGTCGACGAAGACGCGATATTCCGTCTCACCCGGTGTGAGGCGGGCGATTTCGGGGGCGAGGTAGCGGTAGTCGGGTTGCACTTCCAGGTCGAGGACGAGTATCATTGGTCAACACATAGTGTGGGTCCGTAATGATTCTGACGGGAAGCGGTGTCGTGAGAAGGTGGTCGGCGGAGTGAGTGGAGCGGGTTGGCGTCGTGGTGTTCGTGATCGGTGCAGTGACTGCGGTGAGCGGAGCGGTTGGCGTCGTGATGTGCGTGGTAGGTGTAGTGACTGCGGTGAGCGCAATGAGTGTAGCGAGCGAGGTGGGCGTATGAAACGTGCGTGGTAAGCAAGATAGCCAACACGAGAGGTGCGTTTATGTATGTCTATGACACACAATCTCACGAACCGACTGAGACGGTCGGCACCAACCCAATGACAGAACACATCCTCATCGTTGGAGGCGGTATCGCAGGACTCAGCGCAGCTCGTGAACTGGCACCGGATCACGACGTGACGGTACTCGAGCGCGACGCGATTGCAAGCGGCGCAACCGGTCACGCATCGGGGCTGGTTAGCGTGGTTGCAGACTACGCCGAGCGGCGGGAAGCCGCCCGCTACTCGATTGAATCGTTCCGGGAGTTCGACGGCACTGGCCAGTTCTCGTTTCACGAGCGGCCGTTCGTCCAGCTGCGGACGACACCGGAGCTTCCGGGGCTACGCGAGGAGGCCGCAGACTTCCGGGACGACGGCTTTGCGGTGACGGCACACGACGGTGCGTCTCTCGCGGACCGCTATCCTGACATGTTCGATACGTCGGCACACGCTGGCGCGGTCGTCTTCGACGACGCCGGCTGGGTCGATCCGTACACGTACGCGGCCACGTTGGCAGACGAAGCGGTAAGCGAGGGCGCGGAGATACGGACGAACACCGAGGTAACCGAGCTCATCGTCGATGGCGGAACTGCTCGCGGGGTTCGCACCGACGACGGCGAAGTCCGCGCCGACCAGGTCGTCGTCGCCGCAGGCTGGCGCACGCCGGACCTCGCCGGCGTGGACCTCCCGGTTCGTCCGTTCCGCTACCAGACGGCCAACCTCGAGACAGGGGCCGAGATTAGTGACTATCCGATCGCCTGGGACCAGGAGTCACGGCTCTACTGGCGGCCCGAACACAACGGCGACCTCCACGTGGGTGGCGGGGCCTACTACGTTTCCGAGCCGGGTTCGATCCGGTCGACGACAGTCGAGGGATTCAAACGGCTCGTCGCCGGGACGATTCCGGACCGGCTCCCGGCGTTGACCGACGCACGATTCGCAACCGACGACACCTGCCCCTCCGGGGATGCCGCAACGCCGGACCACCTTCCGATCATCGACTCACCGTCGAACGGACCGACAGGGCTCGTCGTCGCGACCGGACTCCACGGCTTCGGCATCATGGCCGGGCCGGCTGTCGGCCGCGCGATTCGCGCACACGTCACCGATGAGGACGCCCCGTTCCCGCTGGAGCCGTACCGAGCCGACCGATTCGAACCGGATCCGTCGTGGGAGTTTCCCTACATCGCGCCGACGGCAGCTGAAACTGGTCCGTAGCCGGACCAACGTTGAGCAGTATTGCTTCGAATCAGGACCAAAACTGTCGTGAACCGCAACCTCGGCATCGACCGCAGCGACAGCGAGAGTGGCCGACCACGAGCTACAGTATCTCGATGTACTCGTCTCGCTCCCACGCCGTCGTCTGGCTGTAAAAGCGCTCGATCTCGTGGCGCTTCTGTGCGGCATACTCGGAGACGACATCTTCGCCCAAATATTCCGTGAGTACCTCATCGGCCTCCAGACGGACGATCGCCTCTCGCGGCGACTGGGGCAGCGTCGGTCGTGACCCGGACGGGTCCCCCTCCGACGGTGCGGGCGGCTCGAGTTCGGCCTCCAGGCCGTGCAGTCCCGCAGCCAACGTCGCCGCGACGACAAGATAGGGGTTGGCGTCGGCACTCGAGATGCGATTCTCGACGCGGGTCGTTCCGTGCCCGGGGACGCGTATCGCTGTCATCCGATTTCCATAGCCCCAGGAGGCTGAATAGGGCGCGAACGTACCCGGCTGGTAGCGTTTGAATCCGTTGAGGTTCGGCGTCCCGAGCGCGGCGAGTGCATCGGCGTGTTCGAGGAGCCCGCCAACGAAGTGTCGCCCCTGCTCTGAGAG
Organism: Natrialba magadii ATCC 43099; assembly: GCF_000025625.1. Lineage (NCBI taxonomy): Archaea > Methanobacteriati > Methanobacteriota > Halobacteria > Halobacteriales > Natrialbaceae > Natrialba > Natrialba magadii. The sequence continues at coordinate 241,663 of NC_013923.1, forward strand.
GTCGCCGTCGGTCCCTTCGAGGACGTTCTCGCCGTCGTCGAAGAGACTCACGTGGAGATGGTAGCCGCTCCCGGCCCGGTCGGTGAACGGTTTCGCCATAAACGTCGCGTGCTGGTCACAGGCTGTCGCTGCGTGCTTGACGAGTTCCTTGAACCGAAACGTCCGGTCGGCCTGGCCGAGCGGGTCGCCGTGCTTGAAGAGAATCTCGATCTGTCCAGCGCCGAACTCGTGATGGACGGTCGTGAGATCCAGTCCAAACGCTGACGCCCAGTCGTAGACGCAGTCGTAGAACGGAGACACCTCCTCCGTCGCCCGCGTGAGATTCTCGTGCTTGTCACTCGTCGCTGGAACATAGTTCGTCCCCGTTTGGGTTCCTGCTCGCATCTCGTCGCTGCCGTTGCTATTCCCCACCTCACCGACCGACTCGAGAAGGAAGCACTCGAGTTCACTGCCGACAGACGCATCGAGTCCGAACTCGGTGATCTGTTCGGCGACGGACTGGAGGACGGTTCGTGGAGCGCCGGGGACCGACTGGCCCCGAAACTCGAAGTCGCAGATGACCCGGACAGCGTCGTCGCGCCAGGGGACACGTCGGCAGGTTCGTGGATCTGGATGGACGAGTGCGTCGGCGTAGTCGATCTCGTCGCCGTACTTCGACCCCTCTACAACGTCGCTTCGAGGCGTCTGTGTGAGTAAGGCGAGGTTCATCGTGAACCCGTCCTCCCAGGAGTCGAGGAAGTAGTCCGCATCGAGCTGCTTCGACCGGGACAGGCCGTTCAGGTCGGGAAATTCGATGAACACGTGATTAATGTCGTCGGCCTGCACCATCGACTCGAGCCGCGCTTCCGTGTCAGTCATTGTCAGTACTGAAACGGGGTAGACACCTTAAAAATATGGGTGCTCTCGGCCAGCATCGCTGACGCTGTTGCTTTCGAGATGAATTATATCCAATCACTATCGGGGACTGCCAATTCACGTTCAGACCCTCCCCTAGTTATTAATACTCCTGTTTCATACGACCATGTGTTGACATGCCAATTGGTAAGCAATCACGTAGGCGGTTTCTCACCGCAACGGGTGGTGCTGCGGCACTGGGAACAGTTGCAGGGTGTCTTGGTGGTGACGACGACGACGTCGTGAACTACTTCAGCTGGGGGGCGTACATCGACGACAGCTGGATTCAGCCGTTCGAGGAGGATACAGGGATCACGGTTAACACCGAGACTTACGAGTCGAACGCCGACGCGATCAACCAGATCGAGACCTCTCCAGAGGGAACGTACGACGTCTGGACGCCGTCCGCGCCAGGCGCAGACTTCGAGCGTGCATATCGGAACGACCTCCTCGATCCGATCGACCTGGATAACGTCCCCGGCTGGGACGAGTACATCTTCGAGGAGATGAAGCTCGACGACTTCTGGTTCGACGACGAACTCTACGCCGTCCCGATGACGTTCGGGTTCGACGGCGCAATCTACAACCACGAGGAGGTCGGCGATCTCGGCGACGAGATCAGCTACGACGTGCTCTGGGACGACGAGTACGCCGGCGAGATCACGAGCCGAGACGACGCGGCGACGCAGATTTGGACCGCAGCGAAGTACCTCGACCAGGATCCGGACGAGCCCGAGGATCTGGAGGCGGTCGAGGACGCGCTGAACGAACACGTCGACCTGGTGAACACCTACTGGACCTCCTCTGCGGAGTCGATCCAGATCTTCCAGCAGGGCGAGGCGTCGATTGGGACATCGTGGGACGGTGCCTACCACCGCCTCGCGGCGGAGGACGAACCGGTCTCGCTGGCCTTCTGGGAGGAAGGAACTATCGGCTGGATCGACTCGTTCTGTATCGCCCGCGGCTCGGAGAACAAAGAAGAAGCCGAGCAGTTCATCGACTACATGGTCTCCGAAGTCCCCCGGGCGTGGTTCGAGGGGCCGGAGTACATTGTCGTCTCCGACGCGGTCGATTACACCGACGAGGAACTCGACCAGTACAACCTCGAGATGGCACTCGAGAACACCGAGTTCCCGGCGTACAACGACGACGATCAGATCCAGACCTACGACGAGATTTGGACGGACGTCACCGTCTAATCGCTGAGAGGGTATTCTACGTATGACTTCAACACTACACGTCGATTCCGTGACGAAGGATTTCGGCAGCGTTCGCGCAGTCGAAGATGTCAGCTTCACCGTCGATGAGGGGAAGTTTGTGACCTTGCTCGGTCCCTCCGGGTGTGGCAAGACGACGACACTGCGGATGATCGCCGGCTTCGAGACGCCGACGGAGGGTCGCGTGCGTCTCGGTGACCACGACATCACCATGGAAGAGCCGTATCTACGACCGACGAGTATGGTCTTTCAGAGCTACGCATTGTTCCCGCACAAGACGGTCGGCGAGAACGTCGGCTTCGGGCTGAAGATGCGCGACGTTCCTGCTGACGAGCGATCCGACCGGATCGCGAAGATGCTCGATCTGATCGAGTTGCCGGGGATCGAAGACCGCGGCATCGACGAACTCTCCGGCGGACAACAACAGCGCGTTGCGCTGGCGCGAGCGCTGATCACCGAACCCGAGGTGCTGTTGCTCGACGAGCCACTCGGCGCGCTCGACCTGAAACTGCGAAAGAACATGCAAGTCGAACTGAAGAATCTGCAGGAGGAACTCGGCATCACGTTCGTCTACGTCACTCACGATCAGGAAGAAGCGCTGACGATGAGCGACGAGATTATCATCCTCAACGAGGGCGAAATCGAACAACGCGGCACGCCGACGGAAATCTACGAGAGCCCACGAACCAGGTTCGTCGCCGACTTCATCGGCGACACGAATCTGCTCGACGGCACCTACGTCGAGAACGGGAACGCTGCCATCGTCGAGTGTGGAAGCGTCGATGTCCCGATCGACTCGCTCTCTGCGGCCACGGACGGCCAGTCGCTTTCCGTGTCCATTCGCCCGGAGAAGATCGCACTCGGCGATGGGGCAGGGAACGGGAACGGAAACTCCGTGACACTCCGCGGCGAAGTCGAGGACGTCATCTACCAGGGGAACGTCGCAAAAGTGCACGTCACCATCGACGGCACCGAACTCGTCCTCGAACAGCAGGTGATCGACACGGTCAACCTCCCGACGCCAGGCAGCGAGTGTACGATCAGTTGGGATCAGGAGAACACCAATGTCCTCACAGGATGACGTCGCTACGGATCCGGTCCGCTCTCAGCGAACACCGGAAACCGGCACGCTTCGCGAGCGGATACTCGAGTGGGCAGACAGCGAGGTGTTCAAGGGCTCGATCAGCCTCGGCCCGGTCCTCATCCTGCTGACCGTCTTTTACGCGGTTCCCGTCGCGTTGCTGTTGATCTACAGTATCTTCGTCGAGGATCCGTTCGCGTCGGGGCTGACGTTCGAACACTTCGGACGGTTCATCGATGTCTCGGCGATCACGTCGCTGCAGTTCGGTGAGTTGTCCTACGTGCGGTTGCTGGGCCGATCGATCGGGATCGCCGTCATCGTGACGGTGTTGTCGCTCGTGATCTCGTATCCGATCACCTACTACCTCGGACAGTACGCACCCGAACGCTGGAAGATCGCGCTCGTGATGCTCGTGATTATCCCGTTCTGGACGTCCTACCTGATCCGGACGTACGCGTGGATTCCGATCCTCTCGAACAACGGGTTCATCAACAGCGCGCTCACGACGGTGGGCTTACCGACGTTACCGCTGTTGAACAACTATATCGGGAGTATCATCGGGCTCGTCTACGTCTTCGTCCCGTTCACGATCCTGCCACTGTACGCGAGTATGGAGGGACTCGATTCGTCGCTGATCGAAGCAGCACGCGACCTCGGTGCTTCGCGCTGGGAAGCGTTCCGTGAAGTCGTCTTCCCGCTCACGCTCCCTGGGGCGCTCGCCGGTGGCGTCTTCGTCTTCATCAAGACCGCAGCGGCGTACGTGACGCCCTCGCTGCTCGGCGGGACCAGTGGCCGAATGTACGCGCAGGTGATCGAAAACCAGTTCGGCACCGCGTTTAACTGGAACTTCGGCGCTGCGCTAGCGGTGATTCTGGTCGTGGTCGTCCTCGGAACGATCTGGATCGCTATGCGGTGGGGAATCGACGTCAAAGGCTCTCGTGGCCTTGGCGGAGGTGGCCTATGAGCGTTGCCGACTCCATCCGCGATCGGGTCGGCTCCGATTCAGATCCCAACGACGGTGCCGGGAGCGGGTTGAAACTCGTGACGTTGCTCACGTACCTGTTCCTCTACGGTCCGATTCTCGTCGTCGTCCTCATGTCGTTCGACGCCGGCCGATACGGGCTGCGCTGGGACTTTACGACCGAGTGGTACGCGAGCCTCGCGACTCGAAGCGACCTGATCGACTCGCTGTGGCTGAGCATCCAGATCGGCATCGTGGTGATGATCATCTCGACGGTGCTGGCAGTCGTTGCAGCGTTCGGCCTCTCACGATTCGACTGGCCGAAGCGAAAGGGACCGATCGCGACCTACCTCATCTTCGTCCCGCTCACGCTGCCGATCATCATCTACGGGATTGGGCTGTACGTCTTCTTCACACAGCTCGGGATCGGCCGTGGCTTCTTCCCGATCGTCGTCGGCCACGTGCTCTACACGTTGCCGTTCGCGACGCTCGTGGTCGGTGCAGGCGTCATCGGCCTCGACCGGACACTCGAGGAGGCCGCGATGGATCTCGGCGCGGACCCGCTGACGACGTTCCGCGAGGTGACGCTGCCGGCACTAATGCCGAACATCGTGGCGGCGGCGCTGTTCTCCTTTACGCTCTCGTTCGACGAGTTCCTCATCTCGTTCTTCGTCAGCGGCGGCGGTGCAGTGCCGCTGCCAGTCCGTATCTGGGGCATGGTTCGAGCGGACATCGAGCCAGAAGTGTACGCAATCAGCGTGGTCGTGTTGCTCATCAGCATCGCCATCGCGGGGATGGCGACGCGGCTGCGGCGGTTCTAACGACAAACGGGACCGCTACAGCTCCCGTCCCAGTTCGTACCCTTCTCGAACCGCTTCGTCGAGCGAGCGCGGCGCCCAGGAGTCACCGACCCGATGAACCGGCACGTCCGTCTGCGCCGCCGCCTCGCGGAACGGCTCGTAGGCTACCTCTCCGCGGTGAGCGAAGACGACCACGTCGATATCGTTCCGCCGCTCGCGGGTCTCGCTGTGGATGTTCTCGAGTACAACGTCTGTCCCGGCACCCGTGTCATCCGCAGCACCGATTTCGGCGACTCGCGTGTGCGGCGTGAACGTGACGTTTCGCTCCGAAAGCGTGCCGAGGAGCTGGTTCTGGACGTACTGCTGGACGTTTTCGCCGGGCGAGTACGTCGCCGTCGCGAGTTCGACGCTCGCTGCGCGACCAGACTCGGAACACGCCATAGCCACGTCCAGTGCGGCCTCGTTGCCGTCCCAGTCCGAGACGAGAACGGTGTCGCCGCGGACGCTATCGGGGTCTGCGAGCAGTTCGCCGGGCGTCAACACACGCGCATCGGCGGTGATTGGAATATTCGGCACGCGGCCAGCCGCTCCTGTCGCCAGCACGACGGCGTCCGCCGAGTCGTCTGCGTCTGCGTCTGCGTCTGCGTCTGCGCCTGCGTCCGCGAGTTCGGCTGGTTCGAACCGCGTCTCGAGTTGGACGTCGACACCCGCGTTCGCCGCACGGGTCGCGAGCGTGTCGATCCAGTCGCCGAACGCACCGCGATGTGAGAGGTCGGCGTAGTGGCGAACCTGGCCGCCGAGTCGATCCGCTTGCTCGAGGAGCGTCACGTCGTGGCCGCGGTCGGCTGCGGCCGTCGCACAGACGAGTCCGGCGGGGCCGCCGCCGACGACGGTCACGGCCGAAGCTGTTGAGACAGTCTCGTCGTCCGCAAACTCTCGCTCGCGTCCCGTCTCGGGGTTGACCGTACAGCGGATCGGGAGCCCCTCCTGGTATCTGCCGATACAGCCCTGGTTGCAGGCGACACAGGGCGTTACGTTCTCGCGGTTGTCGGTCGCCACTTTCCGAGGCAGCGACGGGTCGGCGATGAGCGCTCGCGTCATCCCGACGACGTCGGCTGCGCCCTCTCGAATCAACTGATCGCCGATTTCAGGCTCGTTGATCCGCGAGGTGACGATTACCGGGACATCGACGAGTTCCTTGACGGCCTCTCCGGGCTGTTCGACGACGCCGTGGTCCTCCGTCGCCGGCGGGACGATGTAGCTACAACTTCGGTGGGTACTCGAACTGCCGACGACGACGCTCCAGTAGTCGAGGTCGCAGGCGGCGTCGATGTGCTCGATGATGGGGATCGTCTCCGAAAAGTCGAGTCCGCGGCGGTGGCGCTCTTCAGCGCTCAGTCGGACACCAACGGCGAAGCCGTCGCTGGTTCGCTCCCTGATCTCGTCGACGATGTCGACGGTGAACCGACAGCGGTTCTCGAGGTCGCCACCGTACTCGTCGGTGCGGTCGTTGAGATGCGGACTCCAGAACTGTGCGGGGAGGTAGCTGTGCGAGCCGACGATCTCGACGCCGTCCAGTCCGGCCCGCTCCATCCGCTCGGCTGCAGCGGCGAAGGAGTCGATCATCTCGCGAACTTCCGCGGTCGTCAGCGGTCTCGGGACGACCTTCAGTCGGTCGGTCGGCGTATCCGACGGCGCAGGGGCCGGCGGTGCGTAGTCGCCCGTGTAGCGCTCGCGGCCGCCGTGGAAGAGCTGTGCGAAGACGGCCGCGCCATCGTCGTGGAGCTGCTCTGTGACGGGTTCGTAGGCGTCAACGATGGCGTCCCGGCTCGCGTCGATCGTGTGCGAGGTCAGTAGACCGCTCTCGTCGACTGCGTGAGCTTCGAGAACGATCAGACCGGCCCCACCCTGTGCGCGGGCCCGGTGATACGCGGTGAAATCTTCGGTCGGGAGGTGATCCGAGACGAGCGTCGTCTGGTGGCCCGAGGACATGATTCGATTCCGCAGCGTGACGTCACCGATTGACAAGGGGTCGAAGAGACTCTCGTAACCCATACCTGCATCTTGGTATCATACAACACAAATGTATCGACAGCCGTGACAGACCGACAACGCATCACGGCCATAACTGCTATGCCAGTATCACATAACCTACAGACATGAGTGAACGTGGCGAACTGCAAAACGTGGTCGAGCACACCGAGACCGTCCACGAGCGCATCGGTGAGACGGTCGCAGTAACCGAAACGCAGTCGACGGAACTCGCGGCGCTGCGCCGCGAGATCGACACGTTGAGTGCAACGATGGAGGAGGTTGCCTCGAGTGCGACCGAGGTCGAGACGCTAACCGAGGAGGCGTCCGACACTGCTTCGAGCGGCGTCGAACGGAGCGAGAGGGTGAGCGAGCACGCCGATCAGGCATCTGCCGACGTCGAACGATTGCTGGACGCCGTCGAATCGGTCGGCGAACAGACCGACCGCGTCCACGAAATCGTCGACATCATCGTCGATATTGCCACGCAAACGCACGTACTGGCACTCAATGCGAGTATCCAGGCTGCACACGCCGGTGAGTCAGGAGCCGGCTTCGCCATCGTCGCAGACGAGGTCAAAGCACTCGCCGAGGAGACGGAGTCGAACGCGACCGAGATCCGCTCGGTCCTCGACACGCTGACGACTGACATCGAGACCGGACTCGAACGCGGCACCGAGACGCAGGGATCCGTCGAGGAGATGGTTGCGCAGGTCGACGAGATGGCCGACGCGCTGGGCGAGATTCAGCGCGCCGTCGAACGCTCGAGCGACGGCGTCCGCGAGATTGCAGACGCGAACGACGATCAGGCCGTCAGCGTTTCCGAACTGGCGACGCGACTCAACACGGTTTCCGAGCAGGCCCAGACGGTCCAACAGGAGATGACAGCGGTCGACGCCGACGCAGACGCACAGCGCCAGCGGATTCGGCACATTACGTCCTTCGTGGACAACCTCCCCGGCTACGCCTACCGCAACGAGAATGAAAAGGGCTGGCCGGTGCAGTTCGCCTCCGAGGGTATTGCCGAACTGACCGGCTATACGTCGTCACAGCTCGTCAGCGGCGAGGTCTCCGTCGGCGACGACATCGTCCACGACGACGACCAGGCAGCGATCTGGGAAACCGTCCAGAAGCACCTCGACCGGCGCGACTCGTTCGCACTCGAGTACCGGATGAACACAGCCAGCGGAGACGTCATTCGCGTCCGCGAGCAGGGACGAGGGCGGTACGACGAGAACGGCGAGGTCGTCGCCATCGAGGGCTACGTCTGGCGCGTTGACAACACCTACAAACAGATCGCACCGAAACGGTCTGCAGCGCACGACGGTGAGACGGAGCCAGCGCGCGAGCGCGACCGCGACCGATCCTCGACGGTCGGCGCAGAATAGGAACCCGGCTCAGAGCGTCTCGACGTACTGTTCTCGCTCCCAGTCGGTCACCGTCTTGCGGAACGACTCGAGTTCCGCTCGCTTGGCGGCGACGAACGCCTGGATCAGGTCCTCGCCGAGGCGAGCGGTCAGCGTCTCGTCGGACTCGAGTGCGGCGAGTGCGAGTTCGGGTGACTGTGGAAGCGGCGGCCGGTCGCCGGCGGGGTCGCCGGAGACGGGTGGTTCGGGTTCGAGGTCCCGTTCGATGCCGTCGAGGCCGGCCGCGATGGTGGCGGCGATGACGAGGTAGGGGTTCGCGTCGGCGCTCGGAATTCGGTTCTCGATGCGGGTGGTTCCGGAAGGGATTCGGAGGCCCGTCATGCGGTTGTCGTAGCCCCAGGAGGCGGTGTAGGGCGCGAACGAGCCGCGTTCGTAGCGCTTGAAGCCGTTGATCGTGGGTGTGCCGAGCGCGGCGAGGGCGTCTGCGTGGTCGACGACGCCGGCGACGAACTGGCGGCCGGTTCGTGAAAGGGTGGCCTCGCCGTCGTTGGTGGTACGCTCGCTCATATCCACGTCGTCCGCTTCAAACACGTTCTCGCCGTCCCGGAACGCCCCAATGTGGAGGTGATATCCACTTCCTGCGCGCCCGCCGAACGGCTTGGCCATGAACGTCGCCCACAGATCGTGACAGCGACCGGTCTGTTTGACCAGGCGCTTGAAATCGAACGTGTCGTCGGCCTGCCCCATCGGCTCGCCGTACTCGAACAGCACCTCGAGCTGGCCGGCACCGTGTTCGTGCATGAGCGAGGTCACCGTTGCGCCGTACTCCTCGCTCCAGGCCGCCAGATCGTTGTAGAACGCCGAGACCTCCTCGGTTGCCCAGGAAACACACTCGTGTTTGTGGGAGGTGATCGGCTCGTAGCCCGACCCAGACTCCGTCTCGGAAAGCAGGTAGAACTCGAGTTCGCTTCCCACGGTGAACTCGAAATCGACCTCGTCGGGGACGGACTCGAGTACCCGCGCGAGCGCGGTCCGGGGGGCGGCACCGACGAGGCCGCCGCCGTCGACAACGTCACAGAGGACACGGGCCGCGTCGTCACGCCAGGGGAGACGACACGCTGTGTGCGGAAGTGGCCGGAGTCTGCCGTCGCCGTAGTCGATCTCCTCGCCGACGCCGGAGCCCTCGGGGACGGCGTTGCGCGGTGTCTGTGCGAGGAGAAGGAGATTCACCGGAAACCCGGTCTCCCACGAGTCGAGGAAATAGTCGGTGCGTAGCTGTTTGGTACGCGAGATGCCGTTGATGTCTGAAAATTCGACGAAGACGTGGTCGATGTCGGGGTCTGAAAGCAGGTCGAGCATGTGCTCGACGTGGTCGTCGTCGTGCTCACTCGGTGTTGGTTCGGTCGCGTCAGTCATTGGCTCCTCCAGTGTGGGTGGCTCCAGTATGGTGGTGGTGATCGGAGGCGGTCACAGTCGATTCGGCCAGTCGCTGGCATCCCGCCGCAGTGCTGGAATATCGTCGGTGCCCGAAGGTGTCTGCTCCCATTGTCTGTTCGTATCGTCTTCCGTCTCACTCGACCGTATTAAGTCACTCGTTGACACGGGTCACTGCTGACTGTCAGGACCACCGCACACAGCGCTCATCGGAGCGGGGAGTCGTACGCCCCCGGTTCGTCCGCCGGCTTCTCGCCGCGTTTGGCGCTCCAGCGATCGACCGCGAGCCGGTAGACGGCCGTCCGATCGATCGACTCCTCGCTCATCGGCTCGTAATCCTCGCCCGGGGTGAGCTGTGGGGCGAACTTGTCCATGAAGGACTCGAGTATCTCCCGTTTCTCCGCTCGCTCCGTGAGAAGCGAGACCGGGCCGTAGGCGACGACGCTTGCGTATTCGACGGTGAAGTTCACCGGCTCCTCCGCAGGGATGAACCGGCCCATCTCGCTCGTCGTGAAACAGGCCTGTGGCTCGTCGGTACTCGAGACGAGGTCGTAGGCGCGCCCGTCGCGGGCACCGTGGACGTAGATCGAATCTCCCTCACAGACGAACAGTTGCGTGACGAGGTGTGGTTCCTCGTCGTCGGTGAGTCCGAGGACGCCGGTTTCTTGCCCGGCGAGGAACTCCCGGATCCAGTCTTCGTCAGAAACTGCCTTACCCTGATATCGTATGTCGTCGGATGCGACGCTCGGAGAGTCGTCCATAGCGTTTGTTTTGGCGAACGGTGTGATAAGTGTACACACTACCCACATAGCTTGCGTTTGTCCTATAGTAACAACTGCAACTAGTTACACACTGCTCGCCGAGTCATCTGGCGAGCAGGTGTGCAGTGACTTGCAGTGGCTACTATAGCTGTTCATCCCGGACAGACAGATGGGCGGCGCGATACATATCGAGCGATTTTCGCCGCGAACGGCCGCTCTAAGACAAAAATTTATTAGGTGTGCCTCGAACTACCATGATATGGAGCTCTGGGACGAGATAGACGCATCCTACCGCGAGCGAACGCCAACGAGCGAACGAGCATACGAAGAACTCTACGAGCACGTGCCGGCAGGGGTCGCCAGCACGTACCGTGCGTTCGAACCGTATCCAATGGTTATCGACCGAGCGGACGGGCCGTACCTCCACGACGTCGACGGCAACCGCTACATCGACTACGACCTGAACAACGGCGCGGGCATGGTCGGCCACAACCACCCCGCCGTCACCGACGCACTGCGCGACCAACTCGAGAACGGGACGCTGTTCACCCACCCACACGAACTGCTCGGGGAGGCTGCTGAGGCGATCAAGGATCGCTGGGATCCGATCGACCTCGTTCGGTTCACCAACAGCGGCACCGAGTCGACGATGCACGCGATTCGGGTCGCCAGAGCCTACTCTGGCCGGGAGAAGGTTTTGAAGATCGAGGGCTCGTATCACGGCGCACACGACTACGTCCTGCTGAGCAAGTCGGTTCCCGCACACAAACTCGGCCACCCGAAACAGCCAACCACGGTGATCGAGAGCGAGGGTGTTCCCGAAGCGATCGCAGACACCGTCGAGATCGGCCCGTGGAACGACCTCGACGCCATCGAGTCGATTCTCGAGGAGAACGCGACCGAAATCGGGACGCTCATCGTCGAACCGATCGTGATGAACGTCGGCGTCACGCAGCCACACGGCGAGTACCTGCAGGGACTGCGCGAGCTGTGTGATGAGTACAACGTCGTCCTCATTTTCGACGAGGTCAAGACCGGCGTGAAGGTCGCACCGGGCGGTGCGGCGGAATACTACGGCGTCGAGCCCGATCTGGTCACGATGGCAAAGAGCATCGGCGGAAACACGCCCGTCGGCGCGTTCGGCGGCCGCGAAGACATCATGCGCGAGATTGAGAACGGGGCGGCCCACTACGGCACCTACAACGGCAACCCACTCGTTTTGCGCGCCGTGACGACCGTGCTGAACGAGGTGCTCACGGACGACGCCTACGACCACGTCGACGCTCTCGGCGACCGACTCGCGTCCGGTTACGAGGAAATCATGGCCGACGAGGGCCTCGCTGGCCACGTCGAACAGGTCAACTCCCAGGGCATCGTCGTCTTCACCGACGAGGAAATCAACAACTACCGCGACTTCGACGAACACGTCGACGTCGAGTTCCACGAAAACTACTGGTTCGCCATGCTCGAACGCGGCGTCCTGCCACACCCCCACCACGCCTCCCAGCAGTGGACCATCAGCGTCCAGCACGAGGACGAACACATCGACCGCCACTTAGAGGCGTTCAAGGACGTGGCTCCGATGCTCGCCGAACAGCAAGAGTCCTGACGGAGCCTGCGTTCACACCCTGTTTTTGACGCACACTGTCTCGACTGGGGCCGAAACCGAGAGCCGAAGCTGAGGCACAAGAAACGAGAGACGAGAGACGAGAGATGAGAAACGAAAACCAGAAACGAGACACGGAGCAGGGAACAGGGAATCTCGTCGCCCCGATTACTCGAGTGCCGGCCAGTACTCGCTGTGATACGTCGCGATGTCTTCGATGGTGCGCCGTGCGGAGTCGTAGTCTTCGTCCATCCAGGCCATGGGATCGTCAATGCCGGTTTCGACGCCAAGGACGCCCTCGAGAACACCGAGCGTCGCGTAGGCGAGGTGGCTGACCTGATAGCCGCCTTCCTGGACGACGGCAAGGTTGCCGCCGGCGTACTCGTCAGCGAGCACTCGTGCGCGCCGCCCCAGTTCTTCGAAGCCGCCCTTCGTGACGACGTTGCGCCCAAGCGGGTCCATCGTACCGGCGTCCTGGCCGGCGCTGATGAGCAGTAGGTCGGGATCGTACGAACGCAAGAGGGGTTCGACGATACGGTCGAAGACGTGTTCGTAGCCTTCGTCACCGGTTCCCGGCGGGAGCGGGACGTTTACGTTGTAACCCTCGCCGTCACCAGTGCCGACCTCGTCGAGGTCGCCCGTCTGCGGGTGGGCCTCGGGGTCCCACGACCAATGGTCGTTGTGGATGCCGATCACGAGCACGTCGTCGCGGTCCTCGAAGCACTCCTGCGTGCCGTTGCCGTGGTGCACGTCCCAGTCTACGATGGCGACGCGTTCGGTGTCGGTCGTCTCGAGGATGTGATCCGCTGCGACGGCGACGTTGTTGAAATAGCAGAAGCCATCGACCTGTTCCGGCTGAGCGTGGTGGCCGCTCGGTCTGACCATCGCGTACGGAACGTTGTCCAAGGAATGCTCGAGTGCGTGTTCGGCAGCGAGGCAGGCCGCACCTGCGGCGTGGGTAGCGGCACGGAAGGTGTGTTCGTTCGCGCCGGTTTCGGCAGTGATCCGCCCGCCGCCGTCGGCGCAGAACGCCTGCAGGTCGTCGATGTGGTCGGCGGTGTGGGTGCGCTCGAGTTGCACTCGAGTTGCGGGTTCGACGTCAGCCAGTGTGACGTGGTCGGCGAGTTCGGCCTGGAGGATGCTGTAGATGTTTTTGAGTCGCTCGGGTCGGTCTGGATGTGGTTGGCGATACGCCAGTCTGCCAGTCCACTCGGATTCGAATTCGCCGGCTGGCTGTTCGTGAGCAATGAAGCTCTCGTCCCAGAATGCGGTTATCGTTCGGCCCATGCCTGGTACTCTCTGTCATTTCACATAAGACCTTCTGTCTCCGTGACCGGTCTGACAAGGTCAAGCGTTGGGGGGACACCACTAATCTGGCTCGTGATCGGCCATAGACATTGTTTCCGTCCGAAAACTGGAGCCTGGTAGACAGAGTGCGTTATATGTCCTTATACAGACTGCTGTTGTCCATACATTCGTCTCTTTTCCATTGATTAGTAGTATTATTGGACAGAATTCAGCATCAGACATTCTCGTCGAAATCTATATGTGGTGTGAGCAGATAACAAAGAGCATGGTTGAGAGAAATATCAGCCGACGGACTGTTCTGAAAACAACGGTTGCCGGCGGCGCAGCGGCGGCGGCCGGTTGCCTCGGTGGGGGCGATGACCGCGAGTACGTGCGCCCGATCGACGTCGACCTCGACGACGTGGAACCGGAAAACGAGATCAACATGTGGAACTGGTTCTACGACTTCCGTGACTGGACCGTCGAGGAGTTCAGCGCAGAGTACGGCATCGAGAGCTCTTCCTCGACCGGCTACTCCTCCGCGGCGGAGTGGTACTCCCGCTTAGAAGCCGGTAACCACGCTATCGACCACGTCGGTTCGACCGGGAACTACACCGTTCGCTCCGTCGAGAACGACTTCTTCGAACCGTTGCCGGTCGACCAGTTCGAGGGCTGGGAGGCGCTGCCCGACTTCCTGCAAGACACCATGCACGACTACGCCGGGAAGGACGGCGAGGTGTACGCGATGCCCCAGTCGTTGCTGCTGTACCCGACGCTGACGTACAACGAAGATCACTTCTCGAGTCCGCCGGATTCGTGGGGCGTCCTCTGGGACGAGGAGTACGCCGGCGACATCTGCATGTGGGACGAAGCGCAGTACCCCTGCCAGATCGCGGCGCTGTACACGGACCAGGACCCGTTCGATCCCGACGATCTGGACGAAATTCAGGAAGTGCTCGAACAGCAGATCGACCTCAACGAAACGCTCTGGGACGAGTACAACCACGCCCGCGGCCTCTTCGTCAACGAAGACGTCGTGGTCGGTCCGCTGCTCGACGGGCAGACGTACCTCGCCCGATTCGAGGATGAAGCGCCGATCAACTACACGATTCCCGAAGAGGGCGGGCTGTACCAGCTCGACGATATGGCAATCCCGACGGATTGTCCAAACCCGCGTGCAGCGACGCTGCTCATGGATTGGGTCACCCAGCCGGACAACCTCAAGAACATCTTCCACGAGAGCGGTTACCCGCCAGCGATCGACCACGACGACTTCGAAGAGCTGTACGCCGAGGATCTCGAGGAAGGAACGATCACCGAGGAAGAAATCGAGTTCTTCCGCTGGGGTGAACTCGAGGACCGCCTCATGTTCGCTGAACCGCTCGGCGACGACCTGCTCCAGACGTACGACCAGATCTGGACCGAAGTGAAGAACTGACTGATACCGATGTCTGACATTACAATCCACGACTTGCGAAAGGAGTTCGGTTCGGTGCTGGCGGTTGACGACGTCGATTTCGATATCACCGAGGGAGAATTCATCTCGATTCTGGGACCGAGTGGCTCCGGGAAGTCGACGATTCTACGGATGATCGCCGGCTTCGAGTCCCCGACGGCGGGCGAGATCAGAATCGGCGGCGACGATGTCGTCGGGGAGCCGCCGTTTGACCGGGACGTGAACATGATGTTTCAGGACCTGGCGCTGTTTCCACATTTGACCGTCGCCGAAAACATCGCGTACGGGCTCAAGCAAGGCGGTGTTCCAGCCGACGAGCGCGAGGACCGCGTCCAGGAGATGCTCGAAATCGTCCACCTCGAGGGGTACGGCGACCGTGAGCCCCACGAACTCTCGGGTGGTGAGCAACAGCGTGTCGCGCTCGCCCGGGCACTGATCAACGAACCGAAATTACTGTTGTTCGACGAACCGCTGGCGTCGCTCGACCGAAAGCTTCGCCAGCACATGCAGATCGAACTCCAGCAGATCCAACACGAGACCGGCATCACGTTTCTCTACGTCACCCACGACCAGGAGGTCGCGATGGCCGTCTCCGACCGGCTGATCGTCCTCAACAACGGCCAGATCGAACAGATCGGGACCGCAGAGCAACTCTACGACGAGCCGAACAACAGCTTCGTCGCGAACTTCATTGGCGATATCAACACGCTGCCGGCGGAACTCGAGCGCGACAACGGCAATATCACGGTGGACATCGACGACGCGACACGGGCGGTTGATGGCTCGTACGTCGATCCGGGAGTCCGCGACAACGGCCACCACGAGATCGACTTCTGTATCAGGCCGGACGATATGCGAATCGAGCCGTCCACAGCAGCCGAGGCGAACGCAATCGCAGGAACGGTCCGAAACCGCATCTACAAGGGCGGAACGACGACGTATCACATCGACACCAACGTCGGGACGGTCACGGCAGAGTTAGGATCGAGTCAGTTCGATGTCGGTGACGAGGTCGGCGTCTCGTGGAGTGACGATGCCGCCTACCTCTTCCCGCGGAGGGAGTCTGAGGCATGAGTTCGGCCAGACTGCCCGGTATTCGTGCGAACGTGGCAGACGGGTTCGAACACTGGCAGTCATTCCTGCGCGAGCGCCCACGGCTGAAGATTTTCCTGATCGTCTTTCCGCCTGCACTAGTGCTTGCGGTCTTTTTCCTCCTGCCGCTCGTGTTCATGGCGTACCTCTCCCTTCTCGAGGGGATGCCGCCAGCACCAGCAACGTTCGAGAACTACATGCGCCTCGTCACGCAGGACGTCTATCTGTCGGTCCTGTGGCGGACGACCGTGATTACGGCGCAGGCGACGATACTGACGGTGCTCATCGGCTACGCGATCGCCTACAGTATGGTCCGGTTCTCCCGACGGACGACGATGATTCTGCTGTTGGTCATCATGCCGTTCTGGACGAACTACATCATCCGGATGTACGCCTGGATCAACATCCTGCAGACGAACGGTGTCCTCGACGCAGCACTGCTGTTCGTCGGCGCGATAAACGAACCCCTCGGCGTGCTCTACAGCCACGAGGCGGTGCTCATCGGATTTATCTACATCTACCTGCCGCTGGCAGTCCTTCCCTTCTACGCCTCGCTCTCGTACCTCGATCAGGACCTCATCGACGCGTCGATGGATCTCGGAGCAGGACCGATCAAGACGTTCCTCTCGATCACGCTCCCGATGACGAAAAACGGGATCATGGTCGGCGTGATTCTTGTCGGAATTCCGATCTTCGGCTCGTTCATCACGCCCCAGCTTCTGGGCGGGACGGACAACACCATGGTCGGCATGGTAATAGAAAACCAGTTTATCGAGGCGTTCAACTGGTCGTTCGGTGCCGCACTCAGTATCACCGTCGCGGTCATCGTCGTTGCCATGCTCGTGCTGGGAATGCTGGCCGGCGGGGACTTCTTCGACCTCGGAGGTGAGGGCGAATGAGCACACTCTCGTCTGCGTGGAATCTCCTCGAGCGGGTCGCTTACAACCACGGACGAAAGGCAGGGCTCACGTGCCTCGTGCTCGCGATCCTCTACCTCTGGTTTCCCATCTTCGTCGTGACCTTCATGTCGTTCGCAGAACGGGAGGTACTCACGTTCCCACCGTCGAGTCTCACGCTCGACTGGTACATGGTCTTCCTGGAGAACGACGCTGCGATTAGCGCGACGATCACGTCGCTACAGATCAGCTTCATCACGACGCCGATCGCAGTGGCGCTCTCAGTGCTTATCGCGTACGCCATCGACCGCTACGTCTTCCCTGGGAAGAGCATACTCCAGCTCGTCGCGGTGCTTCCGATCGTCGTTCCGCTGATCGTCGTCGGTGTCGCGATGACGATCTTCTTCGGCATCGTCGGCATCCAGGCGAGCTTCTGGACGGTCGTCGCCGCACACGTCATTCGGGTGATCCCGTTTACCGTCCTCATCCTCGTTCCGACGCTGGTTGCCTTCGACCGGTCGTTAGAGGAGGCGTCGTACGACCTCGGCGCGAACGAGTTGACGACGTTCCGGAAGATCACCGTCCCGAACATCATGCCCGGCGTCGTCGCAGCCGGCTTGCTCGCGTTTACGATCTCGTTCAACGAGTTCGTCTACACCTACTTCGTCAAGGACGCGCGAACGCAAACGCTGCCGACGTACCTGTGGGACCAGCTCCGACAGCATGCGACGCCTGAAGTGAACGTCATCAGCGTCGTCTTCATCGTCTTCGCCATCTCCACCGTGCTCATCGCGGTGGCGCTGACGAACGTCGAGCGAATCACGACGCACGACGGCTAGGTGACGACTAGGCAAGGCGCGCCGCTTCGCCACCACCTTCCCGATTCGCGTACTCGTACTCGTTTCTGCGTTGTCCTCTCAACCGCCACGAAGAGCTGATACGGCCGCTGCAGGAGATTGTCGACGAGTTCGTCTGAAAAAAGAAGCGTTATTTGCGGATCAGTTCTCGGTCCCACACCACTCCATCGCCGTCAGTGCCAGCGTCTGTGCCGTCTCGACGAGCGACTCGAGTTCAACGTACTCGTCGGCACCGTGTCCACCCCGCCCACGTGGACCGACAGAGATTGCGGGAATGTCGTAGTAGAGGGCGTAAAACCGCTCGTCGAGGCCACCGAGGCCGCCGACGTACGAGGTCTCACCGCCGGTCGTTCGTTCGGCGTGGGTCGTCGCGACCTGGACGATCTCTTCGTCGGTGTCGATCTCGTGCGGGTCGGCGTCCCAGCCGAACCACTCGATCTCCGGTTCGTGCTCGGCGAGCCACGGATCGTCCTGTGCGGCGCTCATCACCGCGTCGGTGACCTCCTGGCGAACATCCTCGCTGCGCTCGCCCGGCGGCCAGCCGATTCGACCGGTGAGAACGGCTTCGCCCGGCACCTTCGACACCCAGTCGCCGGACTCCGCGACGCTGACGCTGAGATTGGTGACGCTGCCTTCGGCCTTCGGGTCCTTCCGGACCGCCGGCTCGTAGGAGATCCGCTCCCGGCGCTCTTCGTCGAGTTCCTCTAGTGCACGATAGATCGTCGTCGCGTTACCGATTGCGTTCACGCCACGATACTTGCGCGCGGTGTGTGCCGCCTTCCCCGGAACAGTAATTCGGAAGTACGAGACGCCGGCACCGGCGATGCCGACATTTGGAAGCTGGAACGGCTCCGGAATGATTGCGGCATCTGGCTGATACCCGCGCTCGAGTACGGAGAGCACGCCGCCCACCCCGCCGGCTTCCTCCTCGATGGTCGTCTGCAAGAGTAGGTCGCCCTCGAGTTCGACGCCGAGGGACTCGAGTACCTCGAAGGCGTGGACGAACGCGGCGATGCCGCCTTTCATGTCCATCGTGCCGCGGCCGTACATGCGGCCGTCTTCGATCGTCGCGTCCCACGGGTCGTACGACCAGTCGGCGACGGGTTCGGGTGTGACGACGTCGATGTGGCCGCTAAAGGTCAGGCTTCGCCCGTTCTCGGGATCGCTCCCGGGTCGCGTGGCGACGACGTTTTCACGATCCTCGTAGCCGTATTCCTCGTAGGTGACCGTCTCGGTGAACCCCGGATGCGATTCGAGGTTCGAGGCCGATGGCTCCCAGGTATCGATCTCGAGGTCGCCGTCGGATTCACGCAGACGGTCGAGGACGACCTCCTGACCCGGTTGCTCCTGTCCGGACAGTGATTTTGCGGCGACCAGTTCTTCGAGGAAGTCGAACAGTCGATCTTGCGTTCGCTCTATCTCAGCGCATACCTCCGATTCCATGACATTCGGTACCGTGTGGCGGAAGGTATAGTTTCCGCTGCTCCAGCTCCGGCTTCAGGGGCTACCGCGGGTACGCGTCGTGCCACGGCCGCGTGCGCTCGAGTGCCCCGGCAGCGGCGAGGACGTCTTCGTCGCGGTGGCGCGGTGCGGCGATTTGCATGCCGATCGGCAGTCCGTCGTCGGTCAGTCCGGCGGGAGCGGTAGCCGCCGGCTGGCCGGTGAGGTTGTACGGCTGTGTCAGAATCCAGCCGCGGTACTGCTCGACATCGGTGCCGTCGACCGCCTCGGGGTACGCGCCGTGGTCGAACGGGGGGACCGCCATCGTCGCGGAGACGAGCAGGTCGTACTCCTCGAACAGGTCGCAGAGTCCGTCGAGAACGGCCGTCCGGACGACGTTCGCGTCCCGGTAGGCCTTCATCGTCGGCTCGTCGGACTCGAGTATGAGGTCGACCAGGTAGGGGCGTAGTTTCTCTCGGTCCGCGTCGTAGGGGTCGAAGCCGTCGTCTTGCAGATTCTCGAGGAGCATTCCCCACAGGACATTCGCGAAGGTGTAGTAGGCGTCGACGATCTCCTCTTTCGTGTGGCCGAGGTCGGGGTCGACGCGTTCGACAGTCGCACCCGTATCTTCGAACGCGCCCACAGCGTCGTCGAGGACGCTCGTCACCGTCTCGGAGACCGGATACGTGCCGAGGTCCGGGCTGTACGCGATCGTCAGGTCGTCGATTGGGCGGTCAGGTGCGTCTGCGTACGTGGTTCCGTCGTCGGGAAGCGAGAACGGGTCGCGCCCGTCGGGGCCGGCCATCACGTCGAGCATGAGTGCGGCGTCCTCGACGGTTCGACTCATCGGACCGAGATGGCTACACGGCGTGTGATTGCTGAACGCGTTCGGTCGACCTGGCTCGGGAACGAGCCCGAACGTCGGTTTATGTCCGAACACGCCACAGCAGGCCGCAGGGACGCGGATGGAGCCGCCGGTATCCGACCCCTGGGCGATGGGGACGAGCGAGTCGCCGAGTGCGGCACCCGCGCCGCCCGATGAGCCGCCCGAAATTTTTCCCGGGTCGAACGGCGTTCCCGTGGGACCGGCGACCAGATTATCCGTCGCGACACCCAGGCCGAACTCGGGTGTGTTCGTCTTTCCGACGATGATCGCACCGGCCTCCTTCAACCGTGACACGAACAGGTCGTCTTCCTCGGCGACGTTATCCTCGTACAGCTTCGAACCGAACGTGGTCCGGATCCCCTCGACGTTGTCAAGGTCTTTGATCGCAACCGGAACGCCGTGAAGCGGACCGAGCGACTCGCCGTTCTCGATCGCTCGTTCGGCTTCGCGAGCCTGTTCGCGGGCCAACTCCTCGGTGATGGTAACGAAGGCGTTCGTCCGTTCGTTTCGGTCGGCGATTCGATCGAGGTGTGCGTCGACGACCGCTGTCGGCGAGACGTCGCCGTCCCGAATCCGTCGGGCGATTCCCGCAGCAGACATGTGAGTTAGTTCGTCAGTCACGGCTACTAGCTCGTTCGCGTCGGTAAAATGTATGCGGGTCGGTCACATCCTTCGCCGGGAGTTTGCGCCACCCAGCCGCGCTATGAACTTATTTATAGATTGGAATGCGTGTGTTTGGTAATGGCACAGGCAACTGTCAACACCCCCGAGCAGGTGACACAACTCGAGACGCTCGTCAGGGTGAACCTGACAGACGAACAGATTACGACCGAGACGGTACCGCAGGAGTACCGCGACCGATTCATCGCCGGCAAGGGGCTCGGTGCGGCGTTGCTCCTCGACGAGGTCGAGGCCGGCGTCGATCCGCTCTCGCCGGAGAACAACCTCTACTTCATGTTCGGACCGCTCACCGGATTCGCACCGGGGACCTCGCGGTACGGAGCCGTCACGAAGTCGCCGCTGACCGGCACGTTCGTCGACTCCTACTCCGGCGGCCACTTCCCGACCATGGTCCGGTACGCGCTGCCGGACGTGCTCGCGATCGCGATCGAGGGCCGCGCGGAGAACCCGATGACGCTCCGGATCACCGAGGGCGAACTGACACTCGAGGATGCCACTGAGCTGTGGGGCCTGGATACGAAAGAGACGGCCCGCCAGTTCGAGGGCAAGCAGACGAAAACGGCGTGTATCGGGCCGGCCGGCGAGAACGAGGTCGCCTACGCGACGATCTCGAGCGACGAGGGCACCCACCACGCGGGTCGCGGCGGTGTCGGCGCTGTCATGGGCTCGAAAAATCTGAAGGCGGTCGTGGCAACGGGGAACTCGCCGCCGAAAGCACCCGATATTCAACAGCTGAAGGTCGAGCACACCCAGCGACTGGGAACCGACGACGAGGTCTCCTGGGCGCGAAACGGCGGGACACAGCTCATCGTCGACTGGACCCAGCAGGTCGGCGCGCTGCCCTCGCACAACTGGTCGCGTGGCACCGTCGAGAACGTCGACGATCTGAACATCGACGCCTTCTCGGAGGGGCACGTCGGCACCGATTCGTGTTTCGGCTGTCCGGTCGCCTGCGGCCACGTGGTCGATTTCGAGGAAAGCGACGCCGACGTCGACGGTGTGTTCCAGGGAGCCAGCGTCGACTGGGGGCCGGAGTACGAGACGATCGGCATGATGGGCGCGAATACGGACATCACGAACGTGACCGAGGTGACCGAACTCGCGAATCTCGCCGACACGCTCGGCATGGATACGATCTCGCTCGGCAACGTCCTCTCGTGGCTGATGGAGGTCTCCGAGGAAGGACTGGTCGACTCCGATCTGCGCTGGGGCGACGCCGAAGCCGCCGCCGAAGTCATCCGCGATATCGCCCAGCGAGAGGGCATCGGCGACGAACTCGCAGAGGGGACCGCCCGCGCGGCGGAACTGCTCTGTGACGGCCACCCCGACGCGCGGGAAGCCGCCGTCCAGGTGAAGGGACTCGAGTTACCCGCCTACGAACCCCGGGCCTCGTTCAGTATGGCGCTCGCGTACGCGACCGCAGACAGGGGTGCCTGCCACCAGCGGGCGTTCCCAATCGGCTCCGACGCGCTGGGTGGGGAACGAGACCCACACGATACAGACGGCCACGCCGAAGTGGTCATCGACGAGCAAGACGAGACCGCGCTGACCTACAGCATGGTCTCGTGTTCGTTCACCGCGTACAACTACGAGCGGGTCTGTGAGTGGCTCAACGAACTCGCCTACGACGTGACAGTCGAGGACCTGCAGGCGGTCGGTGAACGCGCCTGGAACGCCACGCGGCTGTTCAACCTCCGCGAAGGGTTCGAGCGAGACGACGACGCCTTGCCGGAGCGATTCACCACGCCACTCGAGCGCGGTGGGCCGGCGGACGGGAACGCGATCACAGAAGAGCAGTTCGAGACGATGCTCGATTCGTACTACGAACAGCGCGGCTGGACGGAAGCAGGAGAGCCAACACCCGAGACGTTAGCACGGCTCGAGATCGAGTCGCTCGCGCCGGAGTCGCAGTCGGCGTAGCACACCAGTTCTGCTTTCAATTTTGTAAGGCGTATGAGCCACAGCCCCTCAATATTCGCCCGTCGGAAACGTCGACGGCATCTCCTCGATCTCGTGGACGCGAAAGTCGGCCGGCGGGTCGTCGAACCGATCGAGTTCGAACGGCTCGAGCGAAACCATCGGCTCCTCACCCGTCACGAGCGCACGGACTGCAGTGCCCGTGAACGGTGACATCGAAATTCCGGCCGTCACCCCCGTAACGACCACCAGTCCGTCCGGTGCGTTCTCGGGCGCATCCAGAACGGGAAGCCCGTCGGGCGTGATCGCCGACCCTTTCGAACAGGTGTGATAGCTGCCGTTCACGATCCGTACCTCGTCGATATCAGTTGCGACGGACTCGAGTACCCCCTCGACCTCGCGAAGATACTCGGCGGGCGGACTTCGCGGCGGCCGGTCGCGCTCCGGCAGGAAGTACATGCCACCAGAGACAAGGAACGTCTGCGGCCGGTCGGGTTCCGGCCGCCACCAGACGTCCCTGCCGTACATCATCGGGTATGCGTCGTCGAGTTCGCCGTCTACGTTGACCCGGAGGTTACAGTAGATGAACTGCCGCGTCGGCAGGTCCACGAACGACTCGACAAGCGACCCAGTCTGTGCACCAGCGGCACAGACGACCGTCTCGGCCTCGATACGGCCGTCGGGCGTCTCGACACCGACGACGGTGTCGTCGTCAGTCACAATCCGTTCGACCGGCGTCTGCGTTCGGATCTCCGCGCCGCGTTCGCGTGCCGTTTCGGCGAGCGCCGTCGCGTACTCTCTAACGTCGATGATCCCACTCTCTGCCTTCACGAGGCCACCGTCGAACCCGTCGAGATCGAACCGACCGGGCCAGCGCTCCGCTAGCTCCGACGTGGGACAGTACTCGAGTTCGTATCCCTCGCGGTCGAACAGCGGCTGGTACGCTTCGACGAACGAGTCCCGTTCGGCGTCCGTCTCGGCCAGTTCGACGTACGGCCGGTCGTGAAACGTGAAGCCGTGGCTTCCATCGAGTGCTCGAAACGCCTCGATAGAGTGCTCGACGGCGGCCGGATACGGCGCCCAGTCCGCGAACGGTCCGACGAAGCCGGCGGCGTACCCTGACGCACCCGCACCCACGCGGCCGGCCTCGAGGACGACCACGTCGTGGTCCGACGCGAGTTCGATCGCGCTCCACAGCCCGGATGCACCTGCGCCGATGATGACGACATCTGCTCTCCCTTCGGATTGGTCTATGCCCATCGTTACCACCCATCGTGTATCCGGAGCAAAATAAATGAATTGACTTCTCGCACTCGCACTCACACCGGCGAACAGGAGCCATGGAATAACGGGCTATCGAACGCTCGACGCTCGGAACGTCGAGCGCCGACGTACCTACATAAACTTCGACTCGATAAACCGCGACACCGCCGCCGCACCCAGTCGCTGCGTATTCCGTGTCGGATCCAGTCGCGGCGCAACCTCGACGAGGTCAAGCGCACCAATTGCGTCGCAGGTGCCGAGGTACTCGAGTGCGGTGAGGAACTGGTTCGCATCGAGGCCGCCGAATTCGGGAGTTCCAGTTCCAGGGGCGATCGTGGGTTCGACGACGTCGATGTCGACGGTGAGGTAGACGACGTCACAGGAGGCTGTGACGTGGTCGATTGCGTCGGCGAGGCAGGCTTCGATCCCGCGGTCGTGGACATCTCGCGCGTAGTCGACGTAGAGACCGGATTCGTCGACGAACGACGGGAACTCGGGGTCTTCGAAGGCACGCAGGCCGATCATCGCGTGGGTTTCGTAGCTGCCGTGGGGTGAGTCGGCGATGAGGTTCATCGGTGAGCCGTGCCAGTGTTCGCCGTGGAGGTCGCGCTCGCCGTAAATATCGGAGTGGGAGTCGAGGTGGATCAGGCCGACGCGGCCGTCGACGGTCTTCGAGAAGCCAGTGAACGACGGGTAGGTGAGGTAGTGGTCACCGCCGAGGACGACGGGGAACGTGTGTGTGGCAACTGTTTCGACGGCGTCTCGAATGTAGTCGCCCGTCTGCTCGACATCGGTCGTTACCACGGGAACGTCACCACAGTCCTGAATCTGGATGGAGCCATAGTCTGTGACCTGGCCCGTCCCTGCATTGTACTGTGGCTCGCTCCGGCCGTACCAGCCCGATTCGCGACGGAGTGCTTCCGGGCCGTACCGTGTTCCTGGTTGTCGTGAGGCGGCACCGTCGAAGGGGACACCAAGCACGCCGATGTCGACGTCGTCAGTGAGTTCGTCTCGGGGCTTCCGAACACCGTTCAGGAACGAGTCCGCGCCGACGTAGCTCGGTGAGAGCTCGTCGTTTTGCGTGTCATCTTCTCCCATGTCCTGGGCAATGGATGCGGCTGGGATAAATATGCTGATAGGTGGTACAGTCTGGTACAGGATACTGCTTTCCAGAAGTCAGTTAAAAGTCAGTCGCGCTACGTGGCCGTTGTCCTGGCATACAGATACATCCTCTCAGGGTCTGCTTGCTTCGCCAGCCAACATCCGTTGACTGCGGGTACGGACGACTCATACGGATCGTATCAACGGTCAGCGTATGCCAGCAGCATCTCGGCGTGGGAGAGTTCACAGTCGACGAGCCCGCCGATGGTATCGTTGCCGTCAATGGCCAAGAACTCGTCGGCGCCTTCGGAGTTGGCGCCGTACCCGAGCCCGACACCATACAGGACGGGAATGTCAAATCGCGTCCCGAACACCGCCCAGGGAACACCGCCTGCGGAGAACGGCCACAGCGTCACGTCGGTATCATGGTTCTCGAACACATCTCTGGCGGCCACGACGAGGTCGGAGTCTGGATCGGTCTTACACCAGGTATGTTTCCCGAACACGTCAACGTCGATGTCCGCAAATCCCTGGTTGTCGAGGTGTTCGCGGAGTTGCCGATAGACGACGTCCGGATCGAAGCCGCGAGGCATTCGAATGTCGAGCGTTGCGTGTCCCTCTCCCGGAAGGATGAACGGCTTGGTTCCCGTTCCGGAACCGAGGAAGCCTGTGTTAATTCCCTGAATATTGAACGACTCGGGTCCGTAGAAGTGCTGGACGAACGCCTCCACGACGTCTTCATGGAGGTCCGATTTCAGTTTCGTCACTTCGCCGGCGCCTTGAGAGAGGCCCGGAAGGTGTTGCCACAGTTCCTCTCTGGGCGTCTCCGTCTGACTGTCGAGGCGATCGACGAACGCTCGAACCTCCTCGCGTTCGTCCGCAGTCGGCGGTTCATACTGGTCGTAGAAGCCGCTGATTTCGATCTGGGTTCCATTTTCGTCAGTCAGCGAGGAGAGGGCGTCCACGAGTCGCCATGCAGGACTATCGACGGTCGCGTTACTCATCGCATGGATGTCGCCGCCGGCCGGCCCACGTCCCCATCGATCGCCCGAGACCTGCAGGGTGAAATACAGTGCGGACTTGTAGCCAAGTGAGCCCGTTACGTTTCCGTCCTCGCTCTGACCAGCGAGCGGGCAAAAACAGGCGTCAGCTTCCCGAATGCGGTCGGCATACTGATCGAGCATCTCGTAGTAGTGAGGACTCCCGTTGAGCTCCTCAGCTTCTAGCAGAAACATAACGTTCACCGGCAACTCACCGAGTGCCCGCTTGGTCGCCTCGAGAGCGTTGAGCCAGGCGACGAACGCACCTTTAACTTTGACTGCTCCACGTCCGTAGATGACACGACCGTATTCGTCAGTCTCGACGAGTGTGCCACCGAAGGGATCGTGCGTCCACTCGTCTTCGTCGCCGACGGGACGAGTGTCTAACATTCCATAGTTAACAACCGTCTTCGCTGCGCCGGCGTCATAATACCCCCAGACGCCTGGTGCACCGTCGGTCTCGATCAGTGCTGCCTCCCCACATCCGATCTCTTCGAGGTAGCCACGAGCCAGTTCGGCGATTCCTCGAAGCCCGTTTCTGTCGACGCTGACGCTCGGTTGGCGGATCGTCTGCTGAATCCGATGAACGTGATTGTCCAGGTCTGACTCAATTTGCTCGCGGAGTTGTTTGCTTTCTTTAATCATCATTGTCTACCTCTAGCATGGGTCGTGCAAGATACTATACTCGATAATGGGAGGAGTGAACGGGAACGGCCAAAGCGGAGAGTGATCAGACGGTGCTCACACCGAACCCCTTGATCAGGTGCTTGTAGACGAGGAAGACGAACAACACCGGCGGGAGGATCATGATCATCACGCCGCCGAGGATCATGCCCCAGTTGGTCGTCGCCATATCGATCAGGTTCGCAATCCCGAGTGGAAGCGTGTACAGCGCGTTATCGTTGAGGATGATGAGCGCGAAGAAGTACTCGTTCCACGAGAGGAAGAACGCAAAGATCGACGTCGCGACGATTCCCGGGAGCGAGAGTGGCAAGATGATCTTCGTGACGATGGTCACTCTGCTCGCCCCGGCAAGTCGCGCGGACTCCTCGATCTCCGGGGTGATATCGAGGAAGAACACCCGGAGTAACAGCAACGCAAACGGCAGTGCGAACGCTGTGTGGGCGAGTGCGAGCCCGAACAGCGAGTTAGTGAGGCCGATGTTCTGGAAGATGATGAACAGCGGAATACCGAGCAGGATGAGCGGGAACATGTAGATCAACACGCTCAGGTTCGCGATGTACCGCCGGCCGTGGAACTCGTAGCGCGAGACGGCGTACGCCGCGGGAATCGCGATGAGCAGCGTCAGGATGATCGTCGTTACCGCGACGATGAGACTATTCCGGAAGTACAACGCGAAGTTCGTCTGCTCGAAGAGGATGTGGTAGTTCTCGAAGGACACCTCGGAGGGGACGATCACGGGTGGCCACGAGAACAGTTCCTCACTCGGCCGAACCGTCGAGAGGAATCCCCAGATTAACGGTATCAACACGACGAACGTCGTGACGATCACCGCGGTGTACGTTGCGATTCGTTCCAGGTAGTGTCGTTGCTGCTGCGTGAGTTGTGGTGAGAGTGACGTCATCGTGGTTCCTCCGTCGTTCCGTACAGTCTGAAGTAGCCGTACACGATCACTGCGAGCACGAGGAACGTCACGACTGCGACGCTCGCCCCTTCACCAAGGTCGTTCCCGATGAACGTCAGCCGGTACGCCATGATGGGAAGCGTCTCGGTTGCGTTCCCGGGGCCGCCCTGCGTGCCCAGCCAGATGATGTCGAACAGGTTGAACGTCCAGACAAGGCGCAGGAGGATTGCCACGAACAGCACGCCACGAAGCTGTGGTAGTGTGATGTAGCGGAACATCTCCCATCGTGACGCCCCCATGAGCCGCGCCGATTCGTAGTACGACTTGGGGATGGTCTGGAGCTTTGCAAGCACCAGCATCGTCACGAACGGATACAGCCGCCAGCCGCTGATCAAAATCAACGCGGGCATCGCGTACCGCGTACTCGCGAGCCAGGCGATTGGCTCATCGATCAGCGTCGAAACGACGAGCGCGTAGTTGCCGACGCCGTACAGGCCGTCGAGCATCCAGCGAAAGAGGATGACCGCCGCAACCGTCGGAACCATGTACGGAACGAGGATCAACCCCGTCGCGATCCGCTCACCCGTAAACGTCCGATTGAGCAAGAGCCCGGTTGCAACACCGACAACGACGGTGAGGAACACCGACCCCGCTGTGTAGATGACCCCATTCCAGAGCGCGTTGTAGAACGTTCCGGATCGAAGGAGATCGATGTAGTTCGCGAGCCCGACGACCTCCGAATCGCCCAGAAAGATGCTGATGTCCTGTAGGCTGTAGATGATCGCCTGGACGGTCGGGTACAGATAGAGCGCGACGAGCGTCGCGACTAGCGGTAACACCAGCAAGATGCCGACCGTATTCTCCTGGAGCTCGTCGAACTCCCGCCGCGCAAGATACCGAAATTCCCGTTTTGCAGTTGTGATGAAATCGCTCGCGTAGCTCATTGCTAGACGTTCAGTTGATCTTCGTAGTCATCGCGAATTTCGTCCGCCCAATGTTCGGCTGCATCCTGGGGATCTTCGTCCTCCAAGATCACGTCCTGAACGGAACTGATAACGTGTGTTTCGGCGACGGCCTGCCCCGTCACCGGGTTGATGTGACCCTCGTTTTCCTCGACGGCGACGACCCGACCGTACTCGTCTGCGATGTCGACGAGGTCCCGGTAGTGCTCTTCGTAGTCCTGCATAACGTCCGTCTCCCACAGGTCGTCCTCCTCGAGTATGCCGTGAATCGCCGGAACGTGACTCGCCGGCTGGGCGGTCATCAATCGCATGACGCCTTCGAACGAGGTGATCTCTCGCAACAGGTCCTTCGCTAGCTCCGGATGTTCGGTCTCGGCACCGAGTCCGTGGCCCAGGCCGGTCAGCCGCGCAACCGGCTCGTAACTCGAGTCGTACGCTGGAATCGGCGCAACCTGCACGTCTCCAGTCAGGTCCGGGTTGTATTCTTCGATGTCGTACGGAATGACGTTGGTGGAGTACCACGTCATCGCGTACGTCCCCTGGTACAGCGGCGGACGCATTTCCGGAATGTCAGCACCGTGGGCCGCCTGTGGACTGAATTCGTTCAGGTCCCGCATGAACTCGAGCATCTCGACCGTCTCCTCGGAGTCGTAGACGACCTCGTCGTCTGTGTTGATGACCGAACCGCCTCGGCCGTGAAGCAGAGACAGGGGCAGGATTCCGTGGAAGTGGTTGCTCCCGAGGAAGACCGGGCTCCCGTACAGGTTTTCGTCCTCGTCGGTCATCGTCTCGGCGGCGGTGTGGTATTCGTCCCACGAGTCAAATGGCGGCATCGGCGCATCGTACTCGTTGAACAGGTCCTCGCGGTAGATGAGCGTCGAAACTGTCCCTGTGTTCGGCGCGAAGTAGTAATCGCCGTCCATCTGGACGAGGAACTCCTCTCGCCAGTGGTCCTCTGCACCCATGTCCTCGATGACGTCGTTGATCGGCTGGTACAGCCCTTCCTGCACGCCGAACACGTTGTTCCCCGGCGAGGCGAGCATCAGCAGGTCGTACGGATTGCCGCCGGCCTGTGCCTGTGCGGCTTCCGATGGCGCGGATGCGAAATCGGATCGGGTGTACTCCACCTCACAATCGTGTTCCTCCTCGAACTCGTCGAAGATTGCACGGTACTCGTCCTCTTGTTGCTGGTACGCCGAGTTGATGACTCGCAACACTGGGCCGCCGTTCCCGCCGCCCAGACAACCAGCCACCGACAGTGCACCGATCGTCGCCCCCGTCGTTGCACCCTTCAGGACAGTTCGTCGACGGTACGTGTCCCGAGACGTTGCACGCTGCGTTGCGCCATTTCCATGATCTTTCGTATCATTACCCATGGTTGAGTATGACTCTCATATTAGAGCTTAAGTGTGATTCACTACTCGGGAGTGGTAGGCGAATCGTGCCAGTATAGGCCAGCGACGAGCCGGTTCTGTGCACTCGATGAGAGCACACTGACACTGGGTTCGAAGTGCCAGCAGCACACTCGTCTGCCCGGTTGTGACGTCCTCGGACAGGACGTTGCCGAGCAGTGGGCCGAGGACCGGTTGTGAACGAACCCGGTCTGAAATGCAGGCACCGGCGTCTATACCAGGTCCGGAGACCGTGTCGTCATCGACAATCATACCGACACCGGTTCGGCCACGTCCCACAGATGATTGAAAACCAGGTACGCCGTCTGGACCATCTGCTGGTTCTCGATCGAAATCGCGACGTAGCGCTCTCGACTATCGTTCTTGAACGCCAGTACCAGCCGGTCGTCGTCGTAGGTATACAGCCGCCCCTCAACGTCAGAGAGGTGACGAAGCTCACCCCACTCGGAGATGGCCTCGATATATGTCTCCGGAAGATCTGAAACGGTGCTGATAATCTTGATCGAGACACCTTCCTCGCTTTTTCGGCGAAGAACGTCGTTGTGCTGCGTCACGATCCGCTGGAGACTGTTCTCCGTCGTAACCTTGTAGATCCGGTCGTCCGCTTTCTCCATCATCTCCCCACCCCGGGTCAGAATGTCGCTTTTCCCGACGTACGACCAGAAAATATCGATCTCATCGTAAATTGGATAGCCGCCGGTGTCGTCGTTGTACGCGTCCAGAAACAGATCCCCTGCTTTCTCGATTGAGGCGAGTTCGCTCTCGAGTTCCGCCTGTTTTCGTTGCTTGACGTTATCGAGTGCTGTCTCCGGCGGTACTGGCCCGTACTTCTTCGGCCGCCCCGGTTGTACTTTCACCAGTCCCGAACTCTGGAGGGACTCGAGTACGTCGTAGACGCGTGAGTAGGGAATATCGGCGGCTGAGCCGACCTGCTTTGCGGTCGAGACGCCGTGTTCGAGCAAGGAGAGGTACGCGCTCGATTCGTATTCCGATAGGCCGACGTCCTGCAGATAGGACGTCATATCCCGGCTGTCATCGCTCATCGTCAACAATAGCCATAGCAGCCTCAAATGCATTAGGGACCGGTGAAATACTTGCCCCAGTTAGTATTTAGTGCAGAAATGATTGCGGTAATGACAGTCAGGGTACAGTGGAGTTCGTCAGTCGCCGCACGCAAAATGCAGTAGTGGGAGGCAGTCAGCGTGAGTAGCAAGACCGAGAGCGGGCTCGGCAGCGAAAACGGTCAGTAGAGTTCGTCTCGCTTGTGCTCGAGACACGGGATTTTCTGCCGAACCTCAGCGAGGTAGTCGAGATCGACCTCGGCAGTGACGACCTCCTCCCGGTCACTTGCCATTCTAATAACGTTACCCCACGGGTCGATGATCACCGACTTACCAAACGATGGCACGGAGCTCGGTTTATCGCCGATTTGTCCGGCTGCAACGACATAACACTGCGTTTCGATCGCGCGAGCCTTCAGGAGCGGAAGCCAGTGATCTTTTCCGGTGAACAGCGTGAACGCGGCCGGAACGAACAGTACCTCCGCACCCTGCATCGCCATCGACCTGTACAGTTCGGAGAATCGGAGGTCGTAACAGACCGAGAGCCCGAACGTCGCGAGGTCCGTCTCGACGACGGTGACATCGTCGCCAGGGGCAACGTGCTTTGATTCCTGAGTGACGACTTCGTCGCCGATCGTCACGTCAAACAGGTGTGTTTTCCGGTACTGTGCCTGAATCTCGCCATCCGGATCGATCACGACGCTCGTGTTGTACACACGGTCGCCGTCGCCGGCTTTCTCGAAGAAACTGCCCGAGTGGACGTGCAGTCCGTGGGTTGTCGCTTTATCTGCGAGTGCCGCAGTCGTCTCGCCAGGAACCGGTTCCGCATGCGTCGAGTACGCCTCTTTCTCCCCCATAAACGAGAACATCTCGGGAAGCGAGACGACGTCCGCCCCCTTCTGGGCTGCCTCGTCGATGAAATCGAGAGCCTGGGTGAGGTTCGCTTCTTTGTCGTCCTGTGAGTCCATCTGGCACGCCGCAATGGTGAATGTGCTCATGACACACAGGTCTGGAGCCACCACCAAGTAGCTGATTTACTCACGGTCAGTGGTAAAGAAGCTACAAATATATGTGTGATAATGCCATTCATGATGAGCATGAACACAATCGATCGAGTCGACTCGGATACCATCGAGGCTGCAGCAACCCTCGATCCAAACGACCTCGGACACCACTTCCACTTCGGATTCACGACACCGGAGATTCAGTTCATGGAGACGACTGAACCGGTCGAGATGGTCGGCCAGGTCGTTACGGTCCGCATTCCACCAGAGGACTCGACGATGGTTCACAAGGCGACCGAAATCGCCGAACCAGGTGACGTCATCGTCGTCGACATGCAGGGACACACAACGAACGCACCATGGGGCGAAATGACGACACGAGCGGCGATCGAAAGCGGTGTCACCGGCGCAGTGATCGACGGCAGCATCACAGACTCGCGTGAGATCGATGAACTCGAGTTCCCTGTGTATGCTCGTGGGAAGAGTGCTCGAACGACCCGGTTACACGGCCGCGGTGGCGAGATAAATTCGCCGGTACAGATCGGCGGCTCCGTCGTGAACCCGGGGGATATCGCCATCGGAAATGAAGACGGTGTCCTCTTCCTTCGACGAGAGAAGGTCGACGAGGCGATCGAATACTGTAAGGAGGTCAAATCACAGGAAGAGGAAACGATCCAGAAGCTCGAGAGCGGTGCGTCGCTCGCCGATCTAACGGCGGCGAACGAACTGCTCGATCAAGCGGGGGACTAGCGACGATGGCGTCTATCACACTGGACACGGTTCGCAAGCAGTTCGGTGACGTCGTCGCAGTCGAGGACGTCGATCTGGAAATCGAAGACGGCGAGTTCATCTCGATCGTGGGACCGAGCGGGTGTGGAAAGACGACGACGTTGCGGCTAGTTGCCGGTCTCGAACAGCTCACGAGTGGGCGCATCTTCTTCGGCGATACGGACGTGAGTAACACGCCCGCGAAAAAGCGCGGGATCGGCATGGTGTTTCAGAATCTCGCGCTCTACCCGCACATGAGCGTCCGCGAGAACATGGAGTTCGGACTCTCCGTCGCCGACGTCCCCCAGGAAGAGCAAGACGAGCGGATCATCAAGATCGCCGAGATGCTCGACATCGCGGAGTTGCTCGACCGTGAACCGAGTGAGCTGTCGGGCGGCCAACAGCAACGCGTCGCGATCGGACGAACGATGGTACTCGAGCCGAACGTCTTCTTGCTGGACGAGCCACTTGCGAGTCTGGACGCGAAACTCCGCGTCGAGATCCGAGAGGAGTTACAGGAACTCCAGAAGGAAATCGGCGTGACGACGATCTACGTGACCCACGACCAGGAGCAGGCGATGACGATGAGCGATCGAGTGATCGTCATCAACGACGGCGAAGTACAACAGTTCGCGACGCCAGAGGAGATTTACAACGAACCCGCAAACAGGTTTGTCTCACACTTCATCGGAACGCCATCGATGAACTTCGTCGACGCACAGCTTTCCGCGCCGAGCGATTCACTGACGGCAGACTTCGGGTCGGTACAGGTCGATCTCGAGCGGCCGGCCGACGGTTCGCCGGAACTCCTCGACAGAGACGCAACACTTGGGATCCGACCGGAACACCTGGAGCTTTCGACGACTGAAGAACCGACGGGGACAAACACGGCCCTCGCACAGGTTCGAATCGTCGAGCACACGGGGGCGAACAAGATCGTCCACCTCACGATCGACGAGCGCGACTTCACGGCGCTGGTTCCCGAGTCGACGAACGTACAGAGCGGCGACGAGGCCACCGTTCGATTCCCGTCCGAGAACGTGTATCTATACGATAGCGAGTCAGGTGATCGACTCTACTACCGCTCTTCGATCGATTCGCACCACTCCACGCGAGAAATCGAAAACAAGAGCTGAGCCGGCGAGGAAAATCAGAGAACCGACCTGAGCAAATCACTCGACGCCGTACTGCTTTGCAATCGTATTCAACTGGATTTCGTCCGTTCCCTCGACGATCCGCATAATTCGTGCACGATGGATGTTGTCCATGAACGGGTTCTCCTCGGCGAGACCGTCGCTGCCGTGGATCTGAACCACGTCGTCTGCAACCTCCCAGAACGTATTCGTTGCGAGCCACTTGCAGATCGACGACTCCGCGATTGCGGCCTCACCCTGATCGAGCAGCCACGCACAGCGCAGGCCGGCCGCATCTGCAGCAAAGGCGTTCGCCCGGCCGCGAGCGATCTTGTGGGAGATTCCCTGGAAGTTTCCAATCGTTCGTCCGAACGCCTCCCGGTCGTTTGCGAACTCGGTTGCGGCATCCAGAAGCCAGTTCGTTCGGCCGACGGACTCGGCAGCGATTTCAATCCGGCCGAGGCCGAGGAAGTCCATCGCGTCGTAGAAGGCAGCACCCTCCTCGCCCAGCACGCGGTCGGCCGGGATCCGGACATCGTCGAGTTCCACCTCCGCCTGTCGGCCAACAGCGCCGACAGCGTTGTTGAGCGAGCCGATTTCGTACTCGTCGGCTTCGACGATAAAGCAGGTCACACCCCCGTAGCGACCGACCTCGTCCTGTGGACTCGTCCGGGCGAACACCTGCACGAAGTCCGCGTAGGGTGCGTTCGTAATCCACTGCTTGGTTCCGTTGAGCACCCACTCATCACCGTCTCGCTCCGCACGGGTCGCCATGTTCGGCGAGTCGGAGCCGACACCCGGCTCCGTCTGTGCGAACGCCGTCGTCTTCTCGCCGGCCATCGTCGGTTCGAGATAGCGTTCGACCTGTTCACCCGTTGCCTGTGCCAGCAGCGGCTTCGGACCGCCGGGACCCGCCAGCACCGCACTCGTCAGCGGAACCCCAAGCTCCGCGAGTTGCTTTTTCGCCAGGTACCACGTCACCGCCGAGACATCGTCGCCGCCAACCTCGGCTGGCATGTTCATCGCGTAGAACCCGGCCTCTGCGCTCGCCTTCCTGATCTGCGCTTCAGCTTCGAGTACCTCGTCGCTCAGCCGGCCGTCGGGGTCGTGTCCAAGACGCGGATTCGACAGCGTCTCGCCTAGCTTCTCAACTACCAGCTCGACTTCCTGTTCGACGAATTCGACGAGGCTCTCCAGGATGAGTTCTTGTTCCTCGGTCTGTTCGAAGGACACGCCGGCTCCCGCTTTAGGTGTGTTCATTGTGAACAGTGTTCCCTGTTGCGATACTTAACTCTCGGTGGTGGTCGTAATGGTATGCGATTGTCGTAGAGGATTCCATTCCCTCCATTGCCTTCACTCAGGAATTGCTCCCGACGCGCGCAACTGCTCGAGTGCATCCTCCTCGTAGCCACTCTCCTGCAGGACCGATTCCGTATCGTCACCGTGTTCTGCAACCGCGGTCGGTCCATCGTGGTCAATATCGGTCCCACGAGCGGGGAAGCCAACCACCGGTGGCGGTGGTTCACCCTCACCGACTGCTGCTCCACCGGCGACGTATCCACGTGCCACAATCTGTGGGTGTTCAACCATCTCGGCCGGCGTATAGACGCCACCAACTGCTGCATCGACCCCCTCGAAAAACGACACCCACTCGTCACGGGTTCGTGTTTTGAAGAGCGACTCGAGTGCCTCCCGAAGCGTCTCGAGTTCGGCAGGATCGCTAGTCATGTGATACTCGATCCACTCCTCGTGGTCGACGGCTTCGCAGAAAGCGTGCCAGAAGTGCGGTTCCAGCGCGGCGAGCGTAACGTAGCCCTCGGCAGCGGGGTAGACGTCGTACCAGGGGAACTGGCCGGTTAGCGGCGTCTCGCCGGGGCGGGGGTCACCGCCCGCGAGTGCGCGTGGAGCCACCGCCTGTGAGAACGAAACGGCAGCGTCAGTCAGCGAGACGTCGATGTACTCGCCGGTTGCGTCGTTGTCCACGTCAGCCTGGTCGCCTACACCGTTCCGATTCTGATTCCCAGCACCGAGTTCCCGAGAAAGCAGCGCGCCCACGATCGAGAGGGCCGCGAACAGCCCACCGCCAATGTCTGCGACCTGATAGCCGGGGACTCGGGGCGTCTCGTCCTCGGACTGGCGAGTCATGTCGAGCAGGCCGGCCAGCCCGATATAGTTCAGATCGTGGCCGACCCGGTCGCTGTACGGACCCGTCTGTCCGTACCCCGAAAGCGAGCAGTAGACGATTCCCGGATTGACCTCGCGGACTGCGTCGTAGTCGACACCCAGCCGATCGACCACGCCAGGACGGAACTGCTCGAGGACGACATCCGCGGTCGCAGCGAGGTCGAGAAACGCCTCGCGCCCACCCTCTGTCTTGAGGTTCAGCGCCACACGGCGCTTGCCGCGATTTATTGACTCGAGTGTCGGCCCCGATTGTGCATCACCCGGTCGTTCGATCCGAATCACCTCGGCACCCATCTCCGCCAGAAGCTGTGTGGCGTAGGGACCGGGAAGCAATCGGCTGAGATCGAGTACACGGATGCCGTCCAGATTCATGTCCGCAGTGTTACTCGAGTACGACTATCAGGTTGTGGGTTATTCGCACAGTGACACACGAACACATCTGGCACTGATATCGTGGTCGCATCGGTTGCACTGGGCTCATTCTGCAAGATTCGATAGCGATAAGCGCCTACACAATACAGCCCGGACAATCACCACTGGTCGCGGAAACAGAAGGCTTATTCTTCGATCGTCACTGCGATCAGATAACTCGCCCGCTGATGATCCCCTCTACACGCATCAGACAAACACTGATTGCCGTCTGCTCGCCGGTCGCCAGCCTCCTCGCTGCGGGCTGGGCGTACCACCTCCTTCTTGGCACGCCGTCGCCTGCGACCCA
The DNA here is from genome assembly GCF_000025625.1 of Natrialba magadii ATCC 43099. Classification (NCBI taxonomy): domain Archaea; kingdom Methanobacteriati; phylum Methanobacteriota; class Halobacteria; order Halobacteriales; family Natrialbaceae; genus Natrialba; species Natrialba magadii. The sequence goes on from NC_013923.1 coordinate 278,558, forward strand.
GCGCTGGATCGAAACCACAATCCCGTCGCTCGCCGGTGTCGAGCCACACTTGATCGCCGCGCTCGCGCCGACCGTCCTCGTGGTCAGTTGCGTGGTGACAGCCGTGCTCGCAGAACAAACTGCACGGCTGACTGCCGCACAGACTCGCCGGCGAGAACTCGAGACGCACTTTTTCGAAGAGAGCGAGTAGAAAAGCCAGTCGCTACTCAGCCGACTCGAATCCCCACGCTTCGAGGCGCTCGACAACGTCGTCGACGTTGTGCATCGCAGCCTCGTATGCCGCCTCGCGGACGTCCGTCTTCGACACCTCGGTTCCGAGTTCGTCACTCACCGCAGCGACGAACTCGTCTTCGGCGTCGACGAGGTAGTCCCGAAGATAGAACTGCACCATGCCGCGGTCCTGCTTGACGTTGTCGCGAACGTACACCCACGGAATACCGCCATCATCAGCGCCAGCCTGTGGCGGTTCCGGGACGACGGCGTTCGTCTCTTTTGGCGCAGTCTCGTCACCAGTAGTTGGTCCCGCCTCGTCACCAGTAGTTGGTTCCGCCACACTTGCTGCTGGCGTCTCCTCGCCGGCCTTACTCGAGTCCCCCTCGGTTGCAGCGGCTTCATCGAACGTTGTCGTCGTTTCGGTGCTCGCCGAGTGTGAGTGGGAGGTACTCGAGTTGTTGGTCGTCTCGGCTGTGTCCGTGCTCGTGTTCGTGTCCGTGTCTGGTTCTGTCTCTGTCTCTGTCTCTGTCTCTGTCTCTGTCCCTGCCGTTGCCTTTGCCGACCCATCCGTCGTCTCTTGTGCAGATTCGACAGCCTCCTGTTCCGTTGCTGAGGAATCACCGGCGTCCTCGCTGGCCGGTTCAGCCTCGTCTTCTTCGTGATCCGTTCCGTCGTCAGTTTCCGCCTCGTGATCTGCGAACGGATCGCTGCCAGAGCCTTTCTTCATAGCCCGCCCACCTCTTCGACCTGTGTTGCCAGGTCGTCGATCTTCTCGAGTGTCTCCATCTCGTGGTCGCGCGTGCGGTCACGGTACTCCTCGACGTAGTACGCCGGCGTACACTGCTGGTCCCAGCAGCCTTCGAACAGGGACGAGCGTTCTCGCAGCGCGACAGGTGCGGGGTAGCCGCGTTCGTGAATCTCGTTGAGGTAGCGTTCCTGATCGGTCGTGCGCCCGATACCGTTCGGGACGGCAGCAAGGACACCGATTTCGGCTTCGAGTCGGTCCTCGAGGCCCTCGACGAGTTCCTCGAGACCGATGACACTTTGCATTCCCTTTCCGGTTGGTTCGACCGGGATGACCAGACTCCGGGTCGCCGACACTGCGTTATAGAGGTGCGGGCCAGCCGTCGCCGGCGGGTCGACGACGATGACGTCGTACTCCTGTGGAATGCCGGCGTCCATGAGCACCTGCCGGAGTCGGTCGTACGGATCGAAGTCGTCGCCCTCGCCGAGGTCGTCGGCCATCTGCTGGGCGCGGTTCAGGAGATCCTCGAGATTCTCGAGCATGTTGTGACTCGGGAGCAGATCGAATCCGTGTTCTGTCTCGTGGATGAGGTCGGCGAGGTCGCCCTTCGGTCGATCGATCATATGCCGGACGATGTTGTCTGCCTGGCTGTCGTCTCGCGGCGCGTCCACGTCGAGCAGATACGTTAGCGAACCGTTCTGCTGGTCCATGTCGATCGCAAGCACATCGAGTCCGTGTTCAGCGTGGGCTTCGAGCAGTGCTGCGCCGACGGTCGTCTTCCCGACGCCGCCCGCCTCCGAGTAGGTCGTGTACGTGAGCATACCCACCAGTTAGTCTCCTCGAATATAATACTCCGCAATACGAATTTCAAAGCCTAATGAAATAGCATAACTAGTTAGCCTAACCGAGAAGACAGACACCATTGTGATGGGCCGGTAGTACGCTTCAGTGGACGAGTTGCCAAGAACGGGAAGCCAACTACCCATACGGGCCTGCTACCAGGATAGTCAACACAGGTGGCCTAACCAAGAAGCCTAACCAGGAAGAGTTCCTAGACTAGCTACCTCAATATGCACGTCCGTCTGTGAGTAGATATAGTAGCCACTGCAAGTCAATGCACACCTGGTCGCCAGCCTGCTCGGCGATCAGTGTGTAAATAGTTGCAGTTGTTACTATAGTGTGCAGCAGCCCTGATAGATAGTCTGTCTAGTTAGGCTAACCAAATATGCCAACCAGAATCCCCGACCAGAATGCTCAGATAAAACACGTACCAGCTCTCAACCGAGGCGCATGGATCGAGCGTTCAATGAGCCCGACCAGTTAGCATAACCGATCAGGATACCGAAGTAGTCAAACTCGAGATACTCGATAGCTATACAGATCTGATAGGCAGTCCAGAAACGAATCATAGCCACCACCGAGAAACGCATCGAATAGGCTTCCTGGTTAGGCCGCCCCGATAGGCCAAATGAATATGTCAGTCAGTACGTCCAGAGCGACAACCCATGACAAAGCGAAGCCAGTCGTGAGTGGGCAACTCGAGTACCACGTCAACGAGCACCCAAACTGCGAACTCTATCACCTATCTAGGAAGAATAACCAGATGGCCTAACTAATTAGCCCACCTGAATAGACCAACAGAATCGTCTTGAAGAGAGGGGCAACCAAAGACAGTGATGACACTCAACAGGTTTGAGGACTAGCAACAACCGCTAGCGAGTTAGTCTAACTAGACAGCCTAACTAGCTAGTCAGCTAAGTTCACCATCCCAGAACGATCAGATCAGTGTACAGATTATGAGTTAGTAGGCACAGTTGATAGGAAAAACGGATTGGGGTCAGATCGGACGGCTGCTAGACCGTATTTGGTTTCGGTGGTGTACCGTAACCGACATGACAGAGCGTGGTTGTGGCTAGTTCTGATATGCCATGTTACTGGAGAACAGGAGCCATAGATAGGGTTCGCGGGTTGCCGGCTAACGAACTCCTTTGAACAAATAGGATAAGGAACTGGTACTTATCCGTGACTCGGTTCCCGAATCCGCTGCGGCTGACGATCCTCTATATCGGTCTCGCTCTCGCGCGCCTTGGGTTGATAGATCGCGAACGCGCCATCCGGACGACCGTGCTCGCCTGGCCGCGCATCATCACTGGTATCGCTCGCATGTCGAAAAGTGCCGTCGACGTCGCGATGGTCGGCGTTGCAGTCGGCACCTCAGCAGTTGCAGGTGTTGGCTTTGCGGGTCCCTTCTGGGGGCTTGCCTTCGCGATTGGCGGCGGTGTCGCCGGCGGGACGATTGCACTCGTCTCCCAGCGGTACGGTGCTGAAGCCTACGAGGAACTCGGACTCGCCGTCCGCTCGAGTACACTGCTCGTTCTCGTGATCAGCCTCCCAGTGCTGGGACTGTTCTGGACGTTTCCAGAAGAGTTCATTTCGCTGATCACCAATAACGAGGCGGCGATCAATCACGGGGCGACGTATCTGCAGTACGTGGCACTCGGGATTCCGTTCGCGGGGCTCAACCTCGTCGGCAGCCGCGTCCTGGTTGGAGCAGATGACTCCTACACGGCAATGCAGGTTCGTGCCGGCGGTGCGGTTCTCAACATCATCTTGAGCGCGGTGTTTATCTTTGGGCTCGACCTGGGTGTCGCCGGCGCTGCCGCCGGAACCGTCCTGGCAAACCTCGCAGTGACAGCAGGGTTCGCTATCGGCCTCAGTTACGGGACACTCCCTGGCGTCGGCGACTTTCCGGTTAAAATCGACCCGTTCGGTTCGTATCTCGATCCAGAGACCATTCGAAACATCGTCAAAATCGGGCTCCCCGTGGGTGGCCGAAACCTCGTCTGGGTCGTCGCCGAATTCCCCATGCTCGGGATCCTGAATATCTTCGGCGAGAATACAGTCGCCGCGTTCGTTATCGCCCGCCGGATCTGGGGTATCATGAACACGCCCGGCTGGGGCTTCGGCCTGGCATCCTCGAGTCTGGTCGGCCAGGAACTTGGCCAGAACAACGAACAGTTGGCAGAGGCGTACGGTCGCGATATCATTCGCTTCGCTGTTGCCACGTACATCGTCTCGGCGATCGTGATCGCGCTGTTCGCCGACCAGATCGTCGTCCTGTTCGCGGACGACCCAACCAGTGCGGAAATTCCGATCGCCACGGACCTCGTCTACGCGGCCTGTGTCGCCGTTGTCTTCCAGGGCGTCGCCGGTGCCGCCGCCGGGCCGCTCGACGCAAGTGGTGATACGAACGTACCGTTCGCCAGTCAGTTCATCGGGATGTTCCTCGGATCGATCCCGCTCGCGTACCTTGGTGCGACCACATCACTGGGCTACTGGGGGCTGTACCTCGCCTTCATCGCAGAGACAACGATCCCCGCGGCGATCAACTACTGGCGTTTCCGGACGGACAAGTGGAAGTCTATCAGCCAGACGTACCGTCCGGATGCTGCAGTCGCCGACGACTAGGGTGAATTCGTCTCTTGCGACTATCGCGACCATGGCGACCATGGCGACCATCGCGACAATCGAAACACCCGACTTTCGAAACCACGACAGTGCCAGCACGAGATTGTGTGTTGCTGGCTTTCGTCCGTGTGTTCACTAGCGTCGACAGTACTCACATCTCAGGCGGAGAACACGCAATGAGTGGAAGCGGAAAAGAGAACGAAACGATTAGTGATCGGCTGTCGTCGGCGTCTCGGTCGCACACCACGGGCAGAACGACACGTCGTCTTCGAGTTCCCGGTGGCAAGAGGCACAGAGGTTCGCTTCCTGTACCTCGATCTGGCGGTTGTGCTGGCGTGCCAGCACGTAGGCGTCGAGCACGCTCGCGACGCCGACAGCAAGCAGCGGGGCCGCATCCCAGAACGAGGCCTGCATCGGATCGGTGAGGACGGATTCGGGGACGAACAGCCCGCCAACGAGGAAGGCAAGCGCGAGCCAGCCGAGTGCGCGAAGCCAGCGCCGGAGATATATCTGGCCGAGACCAGTAATGAGAAGACCGAGAACAGCCGCAAGCCAGGGCCGCTTGCGGGATTTCGATTGTGTCTGAGAGTGAGACTGCGCCTGATCCATACAGGTACTGAATGACTGGTCAGCCGTAAGTCTTCCTGTGGCTCCCTGTTGAGAGTGTGTGAACGAGAACAGTTTGCGAGCGGCACAGAACAGCCATGAACAGCAGAAAGCGCACGAGAACAGCACAGAACAGCCCAAAACAGCCCAAAACAGCCCAAAACAGCCCAAGAACGGCCCAAGAACGGCCAAAACCAGCATCACGCAGTCAGACAATACGGATACACCAGCCCACAGACCGTCAGACACGTGGTGTCAAATCAGTTCAGAAAGCAGTGTTCGGTTCAGGCGTCGTCACACCCCTCCGCAGCGAGCAGTGTCTGCTCGAGTTGGTCGAGCAACACAGCCCGATTCCGTTCGATCAATGCTTGATCTTCGAGCGTCACACCGCGTTCCATAATGCCAGAAACCGTCGAGAAGATGAGCTCTGCCTGTCGCTCCGGATCGATATCGACGAATCGACCCGACTCGACGCCCCACTCGAGTGTTTCGGTGAGCGCTGTAATGAAAATCTCGTCAGTGCGCAGAATCTGGTCGTAGTAGGACTGGTTGTGCGGTGCCTGTGAGCGAATTTCGAAAAAAGCCTGCCTGAACTGGATCGCTTCGTCGTCAAGGTCGGCAGGGAGAATCCGGGTTAGCAGATCGGTGAGCTGTTCGAACGGATCATCGTGGGTGTCGTCCTCGAAGGACGTCTCGAGTTCCTCGCAGACGAACGCAAAGAAGTCGTTGAGAATCTCCTCTTTGCCGTCGTAGTGGTAGTACAGCAACGACTTGCTCTTCTCGAACTCGGCAGCGATTCGGGACATCGTCGTCTCCGGATAGCCGTGTTTCGAAAGTGCGAGGTAGACGGCTTCCATGATCGCCTCGGTCGTGTCGTCTCGTTCCTCGGCGATGGTTGCTGTATGATCCGTGTCCGATGTATCTGCCATATCGCTATACTCGACAATGAGACGTAAATACTTCAGGTTCCCGTTGTGTCGCCGTGCGCTACCGTGCAGTAAATAAATTGAATGGTCAGATAAAACACACCTGCGTCAACTGCTCGAGTTTCTATCATTGGCGTCGCCGAAGCCGGCACTCAACACACGGGTCAATGCATCGCCAGTCGATTCCTCGAGTTCGGTGAGTTCCGATTGGTGAACCTCGATGAGGAATCCGGTCGTGATGTTCGGTGAAGTTGGGATGAAAATGACTTCCTTGCCGTCGGTTGTCGTACGGCCCGTTTTGAACGCCGTCATGCGGAGCCCGTCCCAGACTTCGAGCTTGACCGGCTCCTGAAGCTGCTCCTGTTCTCCGAAGGCAGTCTCGGAGGCGGTTTTGGACGCGTTGTAGACGACGCGGATTCCAGGCAGCCGGTTTGCGCCCGCATCGAGAATACGCTCAGAGACCGTTCCGATGGTCGTTCGCATCAGGAACCCAGCGATACCGATAACAACGAACAGCGTCGCCAGTGAGAGGACAACGCGCAAGATTTCGATCGCTTGATCGCGAACGGCAGGGTTCTCGATGAGATGATCGAGGAGTTCCGCCGGAATGAGAAACTCGGGCGTCAGTCCCTCGACGAAACTATAGATGAAGTAGAGGACGAACAACGTGACGAGTATCGGGCCAAGAACGATGAGTCCGCTGACGAAGTCGCGTTTCCATGCCGACATCTACTCGAGTCCTCCAGTCTGACAGTACACACCAGTACTGGTGCGCGTGCTATCAACCTTTCCGAACGTCAGCTGGATATGTCTGTGATCGCCATCCAGTTTCGCTGCTGATCGATTCCGAGGACCCATTGATACCTGACGACTGTCGTCGATGACTGAACGATTAGTCAGTGTCGAAATAAACGTTACTACTGGCGCCGGTCCGGAACACTCTGCACTGGCGCTGCGGACCACTCTACCCGGCATTCGCAGCGAAAAAGGAACCATACGCAGCCATCGAATTGCCTTTACGATGGGTGTGCTCGCGGTAGTGGTGATGATGACGGAGATGGTAGCGGTGGTGCTTGACGAACTCCTGGTGGCGGGACTCATCCTGGGGATCGCACTCGTTCATCTCCTCCCAGCGTCTCTCCCCGGTGTGCCGTTCGTCTCACGAGGGAGCAGCCTCTCTGCGGCCGGCGGTATCTCGATCGTCTACGCATTCCTCCATCTCTTTCCAGAACTCGACGCGCATCGGGATGCACTTGAAGACGTGGATCTGATTGTCGCCACGCTTACTGCAGAGCATATCTACGGTCTCGTGTTCATCGGCATTGCGTTGTTCTACGGACTGGAGCGCGTCGCAACGCTCTCGCAGGCAACAGATCTCCCATCGCCACTGAAGGACATGGGCATCAGCGATCACTCGGTGTTCTGGGCCCACATCGGTGGCTTCGTCGTGTACAATGCGTTCATCGGATATGTGATTGTGCAGGGACGAACCGGAACGGAGAGCACCCTGCTCTTCGCGTTCGCAATGGGATTTCACCTCTTTGGGAACGACGAAGCGATGGAACAACACTATCATAAGCTCTATAACAACGTTGGACAGTGGATTCTTGCCGGTGCCGTCATCGCGGGTGGCCTCGTCGCGCTCGTCTACACGCTCTCCGATGCAGCGTTTACCGTCTTGCTCGGCTTTCTCACCGGTGGCGTGATCTTCAACGCGATCAAAGACGAACTCCCGCGAACACGCGAGAGTCGATTCTGGGCGTTCGCGCTGGGATCGCTCGTCTACGCGCTGATTTTGTTCTCGCTCTGAACTGCCGCTGTCGCTGTGGTCGTCTGCGCTGACGGCTACGGAGACACAAGCAGCCCACCAGTGGCGGATTTGTCTGGAAACGGAATCTTTTCGCAGGGAGTCTGCCTATTCATGGACGTGAGTACCGTCTCGACACCGTCACCCGAACCCGACAGCCGTCGTAGCTGGGGCGTTGCACTCGCCGGTGCGATTGCGATGGTGTTTACGTTCGGTACACCGCTCTCCTACGGCATTTTCCAGCAGCCGTTCAGCGAGACGTTCGCCGTCTCTCCCGTCGCTCTTTCCGGTGTTTTCGCGGTCATGTTGTTCACCTTCTTTATTGGCTCCGGACTCGTCGGCATCTTCGCCGCACGGCTCCCCGTTCGAGGCGTACTGCTGGTGTGTACCATCGTAACAGCACTTCTCGCGCCCTCACTGTACGCAGTCGACTCGTATCTCGGGCTTACGTTCGTCTTTGCAGCCCTCGGACTCGCGCTGGGGACCGTTTTCGTGCTGGTCGCATCCGTCGTTCCGCGGTGGTTCGACGAGCGGCGGGGCGCTGCAACTGGATTGATCTTCGTCGGTAACGGGCTCGGATTGTTCGTTCTGCCACCAATCTGGCAGTACGCACTCAGCACCGTTGGTGTTCGCGAGGGTTTCCTGATCATCATAGCGACGACGGCCAGCGCGTTCTTCCTTGCAAGCCTGCTCTGTCGGCGACCACCCTGGGCCACACGGTCGACGGACTCGAATAGCGCGCTCGTGTCCTGGCTCAGCGGACTCATCAGGGCGCGAACCTTCCAGTTGCTCTTCGTGGGGATGTCACTGGCGTTTGCCTGGTATCAGCTCCTTGCGGCGTACGCGATCGACCTGTTCGCTGCGCGCGGGTTGACCGAAGCTGGGGCGTCAACGTTGTTCGGCCTGATCGGTGGCGTGAGTATTATCTCCCGAATCGGTGGTGGGTATATCGCCGATATTGTCGGGTCGCGTCGGGCGTTTCTCGCATCACTCGGCTGTGCCGCCGTCGGAATCGTCCTGTTGCTCGTCCCGCAGTACGCGATACTCACCGTTGCTGTCTTCAGTATCGGGTTGGGTCTCGGTGGCTGTGCAACCCTGTACATCCCGTTGCTGATGGAGACCTACAATCCCGAGAAAGACACTGCGATTATCGGTGTCTTCAACGTCGGCGGTGGGATCGGTGCGCTGGCGATGCCGCCACTTGGAACGGCGAGCGTCGCCTACACCGAGAGCTACACCGTCGCAATCTTGCTCACACTCGGGGTGACAATCGTCTCGTTCTGGGCTGTGGTCGTCGGAACTGCTGGAGGCGCATCGACTCAGTCCTGAAGAGGCTGCTGATTGCTGACTACTGATTGCTGACTACTGATTGCTGACTACTGATTGCTGACTACTGACTGCCGAGAACAGGGTTACGCTTCCGCCGTTCGGATCGCTTGAACGACGATACCGAGGAGTACGAGACAGAGCGCAATCATCAGTCCTTGCGAGACAGTTGCGATGGTAGAGTCGACTGCACCACCCGTGAGCAACGCGATGAGATCCGAAACACCACGTGCAGAGCCGAGAATACCGGCGACTGCGAGTGCGCCGATTCCGTACGTTGCGAGTCGGTCTCGACCAATCGCGTCACCACCAAGTCGCAGGCCAATGACGAGGAGGCCGAATAGCGCCGGGATGAGTGCGGTAACGCTCTCGAAACTGGAACCGACGTACGCGCCGCCACCGAGAACGAGCAATCCAGCGCCAACTGCGAGCGAACCGTTCCGTGCGAGTGAGGGTGTTTCTCCCATAGAAAAGAATTGTGTACTGACCGACCAAGAAGTATTGGTGTTGTCCCACAGACTGGGTCTACTGACGAGTCATTGCCAGCGGCGTTCGATCGCTACAAGAACATCATAACCCTGGTAGACTATGGGATATGTCTGAGTGACTAGTGGTATTGTCCGGTTGTTATATGGGTTTGAATAGACAGGAGGCATATATTTACAAGATTAAAAGTGTCGAATATTGTCGCCCACGCCGTATAGGGGCCAACACCTGGTTAGACAGCAAACAGTTCAACCGAATCGTCTCTCCACCGCCCTAATATAACAGTCTACAATCAACATATATCATCATACCAAATCGATAGAAGGCCTTTTAGCCGTTCAGTCGGACCCATGAGACAAGATGACACGAGAGACGTGGGGAACCCGACTCGGATTCATTTTGGCCGCCGTCGGGAGCGCAGTCGGACTGGGGAATATCTGGCGGTTCCCCTGGATGACAGCTGAAAACGGTGGGAGCGCGTTCTTGTTGCTGTACGTTCTCATCGTTCTCGTCGTCGGGGTTCCTGGCCTGATGGCCGCGTTCGTCATTGGCCGCCGATCGAACCGAAATCCTGTCGGCGCGTTCAAGACACTGACGGGATCTCGTGCATGGACTGCGCTGGGTTTTCTCTGCGTTGTTACGGCGATTGCACTCCTGTCGTTCTACAGCGTGGTCGGCGGGTGGATCCTCCGGTACTTCGTCGAGAGCTTTACTGGTGCGTACTTCGCCGATCCGGGAACGCACTTCGACACGATTAGCTACGGACTCGAGGCGTTCGTCTACCAGTTGTTCGTTCTCGGCGTCACCGCTGGGATCGTCATGGCTGGCGTCCGCCGCGGTATCGAAGCCGCGACGAAATCGATGATGATTGGGATCGTGATACTTCTCGTCGGCCTGACGATCTGGGCGTCCCAGCAACCCGGCGCAGCAGCGGGCTACGAGTTCTTCCTCGACTTCGATGCCCACTACCTCTCGAACAACTTCTTCTCGGTCCTCGGCGCTGCCGCCGGCCAGGCGCTGTTTACCCTCTCGATCGGCGGTGGGACGATGATCACGTACGCGTCCTACATCGATGACGACCGCTCGCTTCCGTTCGATGCTACCGCGATTGCCAGTCTCAACCTCGGTATCGGTATCCTCTCAGGACTGCTCCTGTTTCCGCTCCTCTTCTCGTTCGCTGACGGCCCAACCGCGGGCGGTCCCGGCGCGCTATTCGTCGGTATCGCCGGCGCGTTCGCACAACTGCCGGCTGGCTGGCTCTTCGGTGCCGTCTTCTTCCTCGTCGTGCTGCTCGCCGCAATTACCAGCCTGATCAGCATGCTCGAGATTCCCGTCTCGTTCCTCGTCGACGAGTTCGACGTGAACCGCTCCGTCGCAACAGGAGCCCTCCTCAGCGTTGTCGGGGTCACTGGCGCGTTCAACGCCTTCAGCGCTGCGGTGTTCACGCTCGTCGCCGATCAGCTCGTCGACCTCCTGCTGACGATCGGACTGACCGGTTTCATGTTCTACGTCGCGTGGGTGCTCGGTCCAGATGCAGTCGAGGAGTTCCGCAACGGCGCTGGAACGATCGCTCGCTCGATCGCAGTTCCATGGCGATACGCCCTCGGAACGGTTTTCCCAACATTCCTGCTGTTTACGTTCTACAGCGACAGTCTCCGACTGTTCGGCTACAGCCCGGACACCGAAACGCTCGTCGCACTCACACTCGTCACCGCCGTCTCGTTCGTCGGGCTCATCGTCTGGTCCACCGACAACGAGTCACAGCAAGCGACGACCGATACCGAAACTGAAGCGGAGACTGATCCAAAAACCGAATCTGCCGACTAACGTGGAGCCGAGTGGTCGAGTGTGGGCTCGAGTACAGTCCTGTACACCCCCGTTCCGTAACCGCGTTATCTGTGGATAGGCGTCCGTATGAGGCCGTTCGACCGTATTATTGCGATTGGTTACCACGGTACTATTAAGTAGATGATTGATGACTAGCTTTCATATGGTACCCGCCAGCACAACGGAGGAGTGTGGCGCCAGTGGCCAGTTTCTGCGAGTGAGTTCAGACTGGGTGACACAGTTCCTCTGGACACGGTGGACACGGCAAGCGGCGCTGGCGGGGCGTTCGATTTCACGTGCGATGCGGTCGATTCAGGACACTTCCCCGCTGTCGCTGCGACGCATATCTCACGTGCGGTCGCAGGGAGCAACCGATGGTGACGCCGGCCGGTAACAGCGACCGACGGCGACGAACCGATTCCCCGGCGCTCTCGATCCGGATCAGGGCTGAGAGTGTCCCGGTAGCAACAGCCAGAGCGACGCATTCGGAGATGCGAAACATCCGACGACAATGAGCACGCAAAACGAAGCGGACCAGCAACCAGACAGTGCAACGGCACACGGCACGGCCGATCCACTCCAGATTCTGGACGCGGACGGAACCGTGCTGTCGAACGCGACGGTTCCAGACCTTTCGGACGGCGACCTGATCGCGATGTACGAAGACATCAAACTCGCTCGCCGATTCGATCAGCGGGCGATCAGCCTGCAACGACAGGGACGGATCGCGACGTACGCGCCGATGACAGGACAGGAAGGAGCACAGGTCGCAACCGGGTACGCGTTGGCAGCGCAAGACTGGCTCCTCCCGACGTATCGAGAGCACGCCGCCAAGTACGTCCACGGAATGGATCTCGCATCGCTGTTGAAGCCACTGTGTGGTCTGCGGGAAGGGTACGCGATTCCCGACGACGTAAACGTCATGCCAGAATATATTCCGATCGCAACGCAGGTACCACAGGCCACCGGTATGGCCTGGGGGAAGCAACGACAGGGAGAGACGGATACTGCCGTCCTCTGTCACTTCGGCGACGGGGCGACCTCCGAAGGCGACTTCCACGAGGGCCTCAACTTCGCCGGCGTCTTCGACGTCCCCACCGTCTTCGTCTGTAACAACAACCAGTGGGCGATTTCGGTCCCTCGCGAACACCAGACTGCCAGTGAAACCATCGCCCAGAAGGCCGCAGCGTACGGAATAGAGGGGGTCCGAGTCGACGGCCTCGACCCGCTCGCCGTCTACGCAGTAACGCGTGCAGCACTCCAGAAGGCGAAGAACCCGGCCGACGACGAACGGCGGCCCACGCTCATCGAGGCCGTCCAGTACCGCTACGGCGCACACACGACCGCCGACGACCCATCAACGTACCGCGAGGAAGACGAGGCCGAGGACTGGCGCGAGAAAGACCCGCTCGACCGAATGCAGAACTTCCTCACCAACAGGGGACTGCTCGACGACGACCTGGAAGCCGAAATCGACGAACGGATCGAGACACAGCTCACCGAGGCGGTCGAGTCCGTCGAAGCAGCAACGACAGACCCGGCGACGATGTTCGATCACGTCTACGACGTACTTCCTGCTCGCCTTCGTGAGCAGCGAGCCGAACTCGAGTCCCTCCGCGAGAAGTACGGCGACGACGCGTTCCACGAGGTGTTAGAATGAGTTCGAAAAGCCCCGACGAGTCGACGACACCTCGCGATTCTCAGACCGAATCCGCAACCGAGACGATGAACCTCGTCGAAGCCGTCCGCCACGCCCTCCACACCGAAATGGCCCGCAACGAACGCGTCATGGTCCTCGGCGAAGACGTCGCCGAAAACGGTGGCGTCTTCCGCGCAACTGCAGGGTTACTCGAGTCCTTCGGCGGCGAGCGCGTCGTGGACACCCCACTCGCGGAGTCGGGAATCGTCGGTACGGCGATCGGACTCGCTATGACGGAGATGCGGCCGGTTGCGGAGTTGCAGTTCATGGGGTTTGCCTACCCGGCGTTCGACCAGCTCGTCAGTCACGCGGCGCGGATGCGAAGCCGAAGTCACGGCCAGTACACGGTGCCGATGGTGGTTCGTGCACCCTACGGCGGCGGCATCCGCGCACCGGAGCACCACTCCGAGTCCAAGGAGGCGTTCTTCGTCCACGAACCCGGTCTGAAAGTCGTCGTTCCGAGCACGCCCGCGGACGCGAAGGGGCTGCTTATCGCGTCGATTCGTGATCCGGATCCGGTCGTCTTCCTCGAACCGAAGCTGGTCTATCGCGCCTTCCGTGAGGATGTGCCGACGGATGCGTACGGGACACCGCTCGGCGAGGCGTCTATCAGGCGAGAAGGCTCGGACGTGACGGTCTACACATGGGGTGCGATGGTTCATCCGACGCTTATCGCCGCGGATAACGTCGCCGACGAGGACGGTATCGACGTCGAAGTCGTCGACCTGCGGACGCTCTCCCCGCTGGACGTAGAAACCGTCGTCGACTCGTTCGAGAAGACTGGCCGCGCCGTCATCGTCCACGAAGCGCCGAAAACAGCCGGACTGGGGGCAGAAATCGCAGCGACGATTCAGGAGGAAGCGCTCTTGCACCAGGAGGCTCCGATCAGCCGCGTCGCCGGCTACGACGTGCCGATGCCGCTGCACGAACTCGAGGACTACTATCTGCCGCAGGCGCTCCGGATCCAGGAGGGCATTCGCGAGGCAGTCTCATTTTAGGGCATATTGGCACCACGAAATCGGTCAAAGCCCACTGGTTGGGTTCAGAAGTTATCTGGGAGTTCCGTCACAAGAACTGGCGTGGTTTCTAAGTAAATTCGTTCATCGATTAATCATCATACAAGACATGTGAGTCGGAACTTCGAAGTTGGCATATAATCTCCCGCGATACCTGTCCACATCCAGCTAATCGGGGTATCGCTATGACAAGCATAGCTTTGTTCTAGCAATACTGAGCCGCATCCTGTGAGATTACCGTCACATCCGACTTCAGACATTAGTAACTCTTAGTCTCATAGAACGAACCGAGGGCTTGCTGTCGATCACTGACTCTTCTCACACTCCCTCAGCCATTGGTTTCCTCATAATTAAGACGGCGAATCATGTATCGTGAAAGTTATTATATGACCTTCCTTACATCTAAGAGTGGGAACTATAGCAGCCACTGCAAGTCACTTCGCACCTGATCGCACAGCCGTCGTGCGATCAGTGTGTAAATAGGTGCAGTTGTTACTATATCTAAATATGACCGAATCAAACTAGACTTACTCAAACGACAGTGTTTTGATCGGTGGGTCTAGGACGTAGCGACCCTCCGAACGGAGGTTGTTGCGTAGCAGGAACATCGTAGAGATAATCGATATCAGTCCCGACTGCTACCTTCGAGCGGAAAATCAGTAACCGAGAACCCCTGGGTGCACACCTTTTCTTCCGATGTGAATTCCAAATAGGTGGCTAAAATCCCGTGTTTTTCTTACTTTCAAAAACAATCAAAATCGAATACTCGGGTGATTAGACGACGGTCTTTGAGATGTTGAGTTTGGCGTCGGACCCGTGTAAAACGCTGATCCAGGAACCCCCACTTGGGCCAATGTCGCCTGTGAGTTCATTGCTATCCCAATCGGTGACAACGGTCACGGTTGCTTCGAATGCCTCTTCGATGCCAAGATCAGGTTGCTTTCTCGGTGGTGATCCATCCTCCTCTGCTCCAGCAAAACCATCGAACTCCAACGCCTCGTCGTAGACGACTTCCCCGGTATCGACGTTAGTGATCATGACGTCGATCATAACTTGATCTTCGTACCGATTGCTGACGGAGATGTACGTTGGCTCTTCACCTTCGGCATCCAGACAGCCAACTGTGAGTATTGTTCCGGCGGCTGTCGCGTTTCTCAGGAACGACCGACGTGTGTCGAGCATCAATTCAATATTCTTCATTTAACCAACGAGTAGCTTCTGATTCGGTACACTCGGAGAGGTCAGGTGTCCAGTTGGGATCCCCTGACGGGTCATCTTCGTACCCACAGAATTCAGACGGTGGGGGATTGGTGCCAACCCCGGGAAGCGAAAGTGCATACCCCGTCGCCATCGGCGTAATAGTTGCCTGAAACAAGGAGTCCTCAACGTGACCACAGGAATGATCGTCACTTCTTGGACCGTGCGTTCCTGGACAGTTGTCGTCGCCGTTCATCAACGAGTGGAGGAGTTCGTGCTTGACTGCATTCCTAAATGCACTCTCGCTCCCAACAATACTCTCCATAAGCTGCGCATTGACGACTGCGTAGCAGGTATCATCGGAGCGGAGCCGACTCCGGCTGGCACCCATTGTGACATCGCTGTCCAAGTCGCGTTTGTAGAGAAGGAGCCCCTGATTCCCATCGGGAATGAAGTCGACGTTGACTCCAGGTACATCCTCATCCTCAAGTTCACTCAGATAACCATCGTAGTCATCGTGGTCGGGCCCATCTCGTTTGCCGCGAGGTGTAGCTGATGAGTCAGTCCCAAGTTGGTCTGCGAGATTTCCAATGGCGTCCGACGCTACGATGAGGGTGTCATTGTCGACATCCTCGTCCCTGAACAATGTTACATCCAACGCTGGACTGGACATTAGCAACCCACCCCCGTTGTGATGTCGATAAACAAAAGTTCCGGACCGATTCTCGCCCAGCGACTATCATCAAGTGGCGCGGCCGGATCGATCCCAATGCGCTTGAGGAACTGTGTGACTGCCTCGCTCGGCTCACCTTTCTCGGTGATACCCCCCTCACTTGCAAATGTGAGTATATCTTGCTCTTGAGTTGAGAGTAGAGACAGTTGATCGTCCAGAACGAGTTGCTCAGTGGAGAACCACTCGTCGAATTCCGCAGCCGTCTTCGCGACAGATTCGGTACGGACGTGGTAAATCGCTACGTTTGCCTGCGTTGATCTGAGGGAAAGTCGGTAGTAGTCCCCGGTTTCGTCTTGGACATAGTGTGGGAAATCCACGCCGGCCAACTGGGTTGGGACGTTCTCTGACGCGCCGAACACGTACCCGCGCTGGCGGGGCATTGTGTCGTCGACTGAAGTGTTGGTTTCCGTTTCGAGAAGGTGCAGATACCGCTCACGGCCGATCGCACCATGAATTGCTTCCCAAGCAGCGGAGGTAAACTCGTCAATCGAGGTGATGGAATCCGTTCCGGGTTCCTTTCCATCTACGGATTCTGCGACGAGTACCGGCGCCTCTCTTGTTTTACGACCGGAAAATGAAACGTTGTACTGGTAATATTCGTCGTCGACGACGAAGCCAGTACCACGAACCCATGGTCGTTCGTACCGAGTGGTTCGACCGGTTTCGATAGCGGTGTTGATCGTCGACTGTGAATCATCGGCGAGCGTCTCGAACTGATCAGGCACGACCGCGGCGGGTGATCTGTCGCCGTATCGTTCGACTTCGACAGTCAGGTGCCGAGTTGCACTCTCGGTCTCGTCCGGGGTTCGTTGTTGATCCCCATTGCGAGCAGCGGCAACCGTGGTTAATCCAGCAGTTGCCGAAGCTCCTGCCGCAGCGAGAACTGTACGACGGCGGAGTGGGTTGTCTTTCGACATACAATATATTGTTATAATATAGTATTAAAAGGTATCTATTAAGTTAATGAGAATATTTACTAGAGTTAGTTAATATAGTATTTGCTGTGTTTTATTAAATAAGGAGATCTAACGGACCTTTTGATTTGGGTACAATATTTCAGGCCAGCGTCTGTCTTTTGCCGCCTCGAAGTCGACTTCAGGAACTCCGTGGAGGTGTTATAGACGATTACTCGAAATACCGGTGTGGTCGAAATAGTAGGGGAGTCGTGGTTGAGTGGAGTCCAGAAATTGAACAACAGTTGCCCCGTCCCGAGGTAAAAGACACAGGCCTGTGGACTAACAGAGTCATATTGACCAATGGAATCCTACTTCAGCTATCAGATCGCCGTCTCAATACGCCACCAGTACCGGTCCTGATAGGGGAGCTGTCGAAGATTTCGCTCTGCAACGTCTATGTTGGTGTTGCAGACTGACCACGTCCCGCCCCCTTCGATCTCGAGATTGTCACGGACGTTTATTGCCTTGCTCTCGGCGTATTCCACCTCATCGGAGGTGTCGGACTCGTGCCCAGCGATTCCCACTCCTACCTCTCGCTCCGCGGCGAAGACGGGATGATCCCACTCGAGTCCCTTGGCTACATCGTACTCGTCGTCACGCTGGTCGCCTACCTGCTCACCGAATCCGTATCTGGGTATCGTGCCTCCCGTCAAGGATGAGTAGCTGAATCTCGAGTTCCTGTCCGTCTTGGGCGGTACTAGCGGAACTGCGGTGCAACCTCCTCACCGAGTCGGCGGACGCACTCGACCATCGCATCGGTTCCGACACCCGGGTGTGCCGTCCGGAAAATGAAGTGGATGTCGTCGCCGAGCGCATCACGGTAGGACTCGAGTTCCGCCGTCACCTGCTCGGGGGTGCCAAAGATAGCCTGCTCCTTCAGCTCCTGTTTTCGCTCGTCGTCGAGGTCCTCGACGGACTCACCCGAGAATATTTCCTCGTAGCGGCGCTGGATGTAGAAGTAGCCGTCGCGCATGGTTTCCCAGGCGTCCTCGCGAGAGTCGCCGACCCAGCCGTGCTGGAGGACGTAGACCGTGAACTCGCCGTCGATACCTTCTTCGTCGCGAACTCGGCGGATGTCCTCGACGCGCTTTCGTACGCCCGCAACAGGCAGCGAGGAGGGCGCACACCAGCCCTCCGCAGTGCGAGCGGCGCGCCGCACGGCCGGCTTGGCCGCCCCGCCGAGCATGATCGGAACCGAGTCGCCGGTCGGCTTCGGCGTGATCGAGACATCTGTCGGGATGTCGTGGAAACTCGAGTTGTACTCGAGTTCCCCCGCACTCCAGGCACCGTCGAGAAACGAAACGAGGTCGGCGAGGCGTTCCGCACGCTCTTCACGAGGGACACCGAAGACGTCGAACTCGTCAGGGTTCGAGCCAATTGCGAGGCCGAGCGTGAGTCGGCCGTCCGAGAGCAGGTCGACCGTCGCGGCGTCCTCTGCGAGATGGATCGGGTCGTACAGCGGGCCGAGCGCGACACAGCTTCCGATTTCGATCTCCTCGGTGTCGGCGGCCATCGCGCCGAGTGTTGGCATCGTCCCGGAGAGGTAGCCGTCCTCGGCGAAGTGGTGTTCGGAGACCCACGCGCTGTCGAGTCCGGCGGCTTCGGCTTCGCGTGTGACCGTCCGAAGTTCGTCGTACAGCGCGGCCATCTCGCGGTCGTCGTCCGGTCGCCGTTGGCCGGTGAAGAGGCCAGTACCGAGTTTCATACGCCAACGTGTACGTGAACTAACTTAACCGTTGACACGAACTGCAACGATATGGTCCGAACCCGGAGATTTGTTGAGCGCACCACGAGGTCAGTGGTCGATAACCGTAATCTCCTCGACCGGCCACTGACTCAGAATCTCGACGCCGTTCTCGCGAACGACGACCATCTCTTCGACGCGGACACCCTGTCTATCCGCCGGCTGCATCGTCTCGACGGCCATCGTCATCCCCTCCTCGATCTCGATCGGATGGTCCGGTGAAAGGCCACGCCAGATCAGCGGCACTTCGTAGAGCTGGAGCCCGAGACCGTGGGCCCAGTGATTCGTCGTCATCTCCCAGAACTCGTCGGCGTCGTACCAGTCCATGTGCTCGCCTTCTTCGTCCGGGAACGCCTGGCAGATCTCGTCGGTCGTCGCACCGGGCTCGATGCACTCGAGTACGTTGTACAGATCGTCCCGTGCTTTTTCGTAGGCGTCCTGCTGTGCCTGCGTTGGCTGGCCGATCGAGAAGGTGCGGTAGTAACACGACCGGTAGCCGAGGTAGCCGATGTTGTAGAAGTCGGCGTAGACGAGGTCGCCCGGGCGGATCGCCCGGTCGGTGGTGTTCGCCTGGTGTTTGGGCCACGTGTTCGGCCCCGACGTAACGTAGCCGCCGCCGACGAACGCGCCGTGACGCCAGAGTTCGCGGACGGCTTCGCCCCAGACCTCGGTCTCGCGCATCCCCGGCTTGGCGGTGTCCTTGATGGTCTGAAAGCCAGCCTCACAGATCGAGGCGACCATCCGTAAACACTCGATCTCGTCCTCGGTTTTGATCTTCCGGGCGTCCTCCATCACCGCTTGTGCGGTGTCGACATCGACATCAACGCCGCGGTCCTCGAACACCGAGACGAGACTCTGATTGCCGATATCGATCCCGAGCGTCTCGTCGGCGACGCCGTACTCTTCCATCGCGTCGTGAACGGTTTCGGCCATCTTCGATCGCAGGAACTGGCGGGCCGAGGCGCTGCCAGAGGCTCGCGGAACGTTGCCGAGCCCCGGACAGGCATAACGGATGTCGTGAAGCCACGGGCAGTTGAACCGCTGGTTGCTCGCGTGGTCCGCGGTGTCCCAGTGAACGATGTCGCCGTTTTCGGTAAGGAGGGTGTAGTGGTCCGCGCCGCTGCCACCGGTCATCGCCAGCCCGGTCACGTAGCGGATGTTCGGATCCGAGACGAGGAGCATGGCCCCGAGGTTGGTCTCCTGGAGGCGTTCGAGCGCCCTCGCTTTGCGCTCTTCGCGGAGGCGCTGGGTATCGATGCGCTGTTCCCAGTCGACCGCCTGCGTTCCTCGAGTACCCGCCATAAACTGCCGGTCGTGAAACGACATGGATAGGTAGCGCATTCACGTTGGGCGACATAAATCCCAGCGCCGGTCTGTGTCGGCATCGTGTTTTGGTGACCAGAACCACCAGTCACGTCGGTAGTCGGCCGGCGCGCTCGAAGATGGTCAGAACGACGATCAAGGCACCGAGCAAGAGCGCACCGCCAGTGAATACCGCGTCGTAGGAATATCCCTGTTCGATGAGCGTCCCGACGGCTGAGGAGCCAAGCGCCTGCGTCGCCATCCAGAGCGAACTAAACACGGCGTAGGCACTCCCGCGCGTCGAGTCGGGAAGCGTATCGAGCATGAACGTATCCACCGCGGGAAACAGCGAGTGGATGACGAAGCCGACGACAACGGACATGACGATCAACCCGATCAGGCTCTCGACCATCGTCAGGACGATCACACTCACGGCGAAGACGCCGACGATACCGAGGAGGTACGGAATCTGCGGAAGCCTGTCGGCGAAGTCACCGCCGAAGTAGAACGCTGGAACGCCGGTGGCGAAGACGATCGTGAGCATCATCCCGGCTGCACGATCCGAGAGGCCCTTCGACTGGATCATGTACAGTTCGTAGAAGTTGAACAGGCCTTGCCAGACGAACACCGCGAAACCGACGATAGCGAGCGCGGTGGCGATAAGCCGCCACTCCGAGAGCGCGCCGGCGACGAAGTTGCGATCCGCCTGTCCCGCACTGGGCATCTCGGTTTCTCGGGCAACGAACCACGTGTAGACAGTGATGATGGCAGCACCGACGGCAATCGCCCACAGGGAGAGTCGCCAGTCGACGAACAGCGTGAGTGCGACGAACGGCGCAGCGACGACGGCCGCGATCTGGTTCGCAGCGCCGTGGATGCCCATCACTCGACCGATCCGCTCCGGATACAGCTCGCTCAGCAGTGGATTCGCCGAGACGAAGTAAACACCCGAAGCGATCCCCATGAAGAACGCGCCGACCATCAGGTGCTCGACGGTCGTCGCCGTTGCAGCGATTGCGGATGACACCGCGAGAATGGAACCTGAACTAATCACGACGTAGTGTCTGGGAACTTTCGTGAGAAGCCAGCCGGTCGGCAAGCGCGGGGCCGCACTCCCGATCCAGGCGAGCGTGACGATGAGCCCTGCAGTCGCCTCGCCGATACCGAACTCGCTGATAAAGACGTTGAGAAGGGGCGCAAAGACGATTCTGGCGAGGTTGATGAAGAAGACGAGAACGCATAGCGAGGTGAAGAGACGGGCCCTGGCCATAGCCCGTATTTCAGACCGTGAATCTCAAGGCTTCCGGAACAGTTCTCGTTTGCCTACATGTGGTCCCACACACATCAACGCCAAGTGACGCGGTGTGACGCCAAGTGACGCGGTGTGACGCC